>JAOPXU010000307.1 GCA_025964985.1 Nocardioides sp. | reverse complement strand
GCCGCGCCGCGCTCGCCTGGGCCGTCGACGCCGCCCGCTCGGCCACCGACACCTGGCTGGTCGTCCCGGCCCACGAGCACCCCGCGCCCACCGTCGTGGTCCCGGTCGAGGCGCGCCGCGCGGTGCTCGAGGCGCTGGCCCGACCGGGCCGGCCGGCGTACCTCTGCCTGCGCGACCCTGCCGAGGCCGGCTGGCCCGAGCGCCGTGGCCCGGTCGACGTGCTCGCCGCCGACCTGCTGCGCGGCCGTACGTCGGTCGTCGCGCTCGAGCCGTGGCCGCTGCTCGACGGAGAGCCGACCCTGCTGTCGACCGGGTGCGGGGTCGAGATCGAGTTCTGGGAGACCGACCCGAGCGGCGCCCTGGTCGCCCCGCGCCGCAACCCCTACGCCGACCGCATCCCGCCCGCCGTGCTCGCCGACGAGACCGTCGAGGCCGAGGTCGACGGCGTCGCCGTGCGATCGCTGCCGCTGATGCTGGCGCCGACCGTCACCGAGGTCCGCTTCCCCGTCGACGTCGTGCTCACCTGGGTCGACGGCGCCGACCCCGCCTGGGACGCCGCCCGCGCGGCCCGGCTCGCCGAGGTCGGCGGGTCCGCCCTGGCCCGCGCCTCCAGCGGCCGGGCGCGCTACGTCGACCACGGCGAGCTGCGCTACTCGCTGCGCTCGCTGCACCTGTTCGCGCCGTGGGTGCGCCGCATCCACCTGGTCACCGCCGGGCAGGTCCCGAGCTGGCTCGACACCTCCCACCCCGCGGTCTCCGTCGTCGACCACCGCGAGATCCTGCCGGCCGACGCGCTGCCGACGTTCAGCTCCCACGCCATCGAGACCGGCCTGCACCGGGTGCCCGACCTGGCCGAGCACTTCGTCTACCTCAACGACGACTTCCTGCTGGGCCGCCCGCTGCGACCCGAGGCGCTGTTCAGCCCGGCCGGGCTGACCTCGGTGTTCTTCTCGCGGCAGAACGTCGGGCTCGCCCCGTCGGCCGACGACCCCGCGTTCCTCCAGGCCGCTCAGCACAACCGTCGCCTGCTCCACGAGGCGTTCGGCGCCGTCACCCTGCGCAACCTGGCCCACGCGCCGTACGCCCACCGGGTCTCGGTGCTGACCGCGCTCGAGGAGCGCTTCGGCGAGGCCCTGGCCGCGACCGCCCGCGCGCCGTTCCGCAGCCCCACCGACGTCTCGACGCTCAGCTCGCTGGCCCAGCACTACGGCCTGCTCACCGGCACCGCCTTCGTCGGCGACCTCGACGAGCACCCGCTGACGTTCATCAACCTCGCCAACGCCGCCGTCGACGCCCAGCTGCGCCGCGCGCTGCGGCGCGAGCAGGACTTCCTGTGCTTGGGCGACCACCACGACCACGCGCTCGACGCGGAGCGGCTCGACGCCAGCCTGGCCGAGTTCCTCGAGCGCTACTACCCGATCGCCGCACCCTGGGAGCGTGACTGAATGGGCCTGCTGTCCCGCGTCGTCCCCGTCGCCCGGTCGAACGCCGAGGCCGTCCACGCCCGCGTCGCCGACGGCGAGCACCTCTGGCTCGCCGTGCGCGGCGCCGAGTCGCTCGTGCTGGTCCGCGACGGCGGACCCGACGTCGAGGTCGCCACGACCACCCAGACCGTCGGCGACGACACCCTGCTGACCGCCGTCGTCCCGCTCGCGGCAGCGCTGGCCGCCGACGACGCCGACACGGTCGAGCTGTGGCTGGCCCACGGCCGCCGGCGTCAGCCCGTCGCCCCGTCGTGGGAGCCGCGCCCTGCTTCCCCCACCCTCGAGGCGCCGCTGACCGTCGACCGGCGCTGGCAGCTGTCGGTGCACGACGTCGACGGCCGGGTCGTCGTACGCCGCACGCGGGTCGCGCCCACCGTCGTCGTGCTCGGCATCGCTGCCGTCGACGAGGGCGTCGCCGTGCGGCTCGGCGACGGCGCCACCTCGGTCGTGGTCGCCGGCACCACGCTGCCGGTCGTCGACGGGACGGTCGTGCTCGGCGACCTGCCCGGGCTGCCGCTCGACACCAACCTGCCGCTCGAGAGCGACGGGCGGGCCGTCGTACGCGCGCGCAACGTGATGGACCGCCCGCACTACGCGACGTCGTTCCCCGCCATGCCGTCGCCCGACGTCGAGCTGCGGTGGCTGCGCGACGGCCGCCTGGCGCTGTTCCGCAGGGGTGCCGCGTGAAGGTCGCCTTCCTCATCGCCACCGTCCACGACATCGGCGGCACCGCCGGCGCGGTCGTCACCCAGGCCAACGCCCTGGCCCGGCGCGGGGTGGACGTCGAGATCCTCAGCGTGCTGCCGGCCGAGGGCCGCACGCACTTCCCTCTCGACCCGGGCGTCGTCGTGCGCGACCTGGTCGACGACAGCCTCGAGACGCTGCGCGGGCGCACCCCGCTCCTCATCCCCGACAACGCCGACCCCGGCCTCGACGCGCGCGCCGACGCCGCGCTCGAGGGCGCCCTGCCGACGCTGCGCGCCGACGTGCTGGTGACGGTGACCCCCGCGATGCTGTCGTACGCCGTCCAGCTGGCCCCGGCGCAGACCGTGGTGGTCCACCAGGAGCACCGGTCCTCGCACTCGCGGCCCAACAGCCGCCACCTCCTGCTCGACGTCTCCCGGCGCGCCGACGTGGTCGCGATGCTCACCGAGCCGATGGCGCACTGGCTGCGCGTCGAGCTCGGCGCCGACTGCCCCGAGGTCGTCGTGGTGCCCAACGCGCTGGCGCCGGTCTTCCGCCCGCGCTCGCCGCTCACCGAGCCGGTCATCGTCGGCGTCGGGCGGCTGGCCAGCGAGAAGCAGTGGCCGGTGCTGGTGCGCGCCTTCGGGGCGGTGGCCGACCGGATCCCCGAGTGGCGCCTGCGCATCTTCGGCGAGGGCCACGGCCGGTTCGAGACGATGGGCATGGTCCGCAAGCTCGGGCTCCACGACCGCGTCGAGATGCCCGGGTCGACCTCCGACATGACCGCCGAGTGGGCGCGCGCGAGCATCTCCGCGCTGACCTCCCAGGCCGGCGAGGGCTTCCCGCTGGTCATCCAGGAGGCGATGGCCGCCGGCGTGCCGGTCGTCAGCTACGACATGCCGACCGGCCCCCGCGACCAGATCGACCACGGCGTCGACGGCCTGCTCGTGACGCAGGGCGCGGAGGCCGCGCTGTCGGCCGCCCTGCTGCGGCTGGCCAGCGACCCCGCCGAGCGCCAGCGCCTCGGCGCCGCTGCGCTCGCCACGTCGGCGGCCTGGGACGGCGAAGCGATCGCCACTCGTTGGATCGAGGTCTTCGAGGACGCCCTGCGCCGCCGCCGCACGGTGGCTGCCGGCGCGACCCCGGCCGGACGCACCGCCGCCGTCCACGTCGGCCGTACCTACGCCGTCCCCACCCACCCGGACCGCGCCCCGGCCGGCCGCGAGGGCACCGGCGTGACGCCTGCCCGGGCGCGGCACGAGACCCTCACCGCCGCGACCGCGCTGGCCACGGACCTCGGCGAGGTGGCCGCCGGGTGGTTCGTGGTGCCCGGGCGGGCCGACCGCCCTGTGACCGTGGTGCTGCCGATGCAGGCGCGGGCGGCGTACGTCGCGGGGCTGGCGGGCGGCTCGCTGCCCGACTACGTCTCGGTGCACGACCCCGAGCAGCGCGGCTGGCCCAGCCGCCGCGGCACCGCCGCCGAGATGGTCGCGCCGCTGCAGAAGGGGCGCACCGGCCGGCTGCTGCTCGAGCCGTGGCCGCGCACCGACGGGCCCGACGGCGAGCGCGGCACGCTGCTCGGCCGCGGCTGCGAGATCGCCGTGGAGTTCTGGGAGTCCGGGCCTGACGGCGACCTGCACGCCGTCCCCGGGCAGGTGAGCTGGACGACGTCCGTCCCTCGCGGCGCCGCGACCGTGCCCCTGCGCGTGCACGACGTCGAGGTTCCGACGCTGCCCGCGATGGCCGAGCCGACGGTCTACGACTGCCGCTTCCCCGTCGACGTCGTCTACACCTGGGTCGACGGCTCCGACGAGGCCTGGGAGGCGCGCCGCGTCGCCCGGCTGGCCGAGGTCTCCGGCGACCCGACCACCCAGACCCGCGCCGCCAGCGGCCGCGCGCGCTACGTCGACCGCGGCGAGCTGCGCTACTCGATGCGCAGCCTGCACCTGTTCGCCCCGTGGGTGCGCACCATCCACCTCGTCACCGACGGCCAGGTGCCGGCCTGGCTCGACACGTCCGACCCGCGCATCCACCTCGTCGACCACCGCGACCTGCTGCCCGCCGACGCGCTGCCGACGTTCAACTCCCACGCGATCGAGTCGGTCGTGCACCGCATCGAGGGACTGGCCGAGCACTTCCTCTACCTCAACGACGACTTCTTCGTCGGCGGCCCGACCTGGCCCGAGGCGTTCTTCAGCCCCGCCGGCTCCCCCGCGGTCTTCCCGTCGTCGACGGTGATCGGCCTGCCCGGCCAGGGCGTGCTGCCGTGGGCGCTCGCCGCAGACAACAACCGCCGCCTGCTGTCCGAGGCCCTCGGCGCCACCACCGTCAACACGCTGGTGCACGCCCCCTACGCCCACCGCGTCTCCACCCTGCGCGACGTCGCCGAGCGGTTCGCGGGCGAGGTCGACGCGACCACCCGCTCGCCGTTCCGCTCGGCCTCCGACGTCTCGATGCTCTCGTCGCTGGCCCAGCACTACGGCCTGCTCACCGGACGCGCCCACGTCGGCGAGACCGACTACGCCTTCGTCGACATCACCGAGACCGTCGTACGCCGCCGGCTGATCGACCTGCTGCGCCGCGAGCGCGGCGGGTTCTGCCTCGGCGACAGCCACGACTTCGGCCGCGACCCGTCGCAGGTCGAGGAGCTGGTCGCGGCGTTCCTGGAGGACTACTTCCCGGTCGCTGCTCCGTGGGAGCGGTAGCGCGGGGTCGGGGTCTCCCCGGCTGACCGGGGGCACCTGAACACGGGTGGGACGGGTGGGACCTAGCCCCGGCGCCGGCCGAAGATGCCCCGCCGCCGGTCGTCGACGTCCTCGTCGCTGGTGCCGTGGTGGGCCTCCTCGAGCTGCTGCTCGAGCTCGGCGATCTGGGCCTCGTACTCCTCGCGCACGTTGGCCCGGGTACGCCGGCGCACGTGCACCTCGCGGGTCTGGGTGTGGTCGAGCGCGACGCCGACGGCGTGGTCGAAGAGGCGCTCGTAGTCGGCGCGCAGCAGCGCCAGCGCGGCGGGCACGGAGGCATCGGCCGGGTCGTCGGCCAGGCGGCTCATCTGCTCCCAGGTGCCCTCGGCCACCACGCGCAGGGTCACGGGGACGTCGACGGAGTCCCAGGTGGTCTCGGAGCGGCGCAGCGTCGGCTCGATGAACCCGTCGACCAGCGGCGAGCCGGCGTCGAGGTCGAGCGCGAGGCCCAGCCGCTCGGCCACCGACACCATGACCGGACGCCACTCCGCGAGCAGGTCGACGTAGCGGACGAAGACGCGGGGGTCGGTCCGGGTGACCTCCTCGGTCACCAGGCAGGCGTGCACCCAGCCGGCGATGTTGGCGGTCGCGCGCTGGCGGCGGAAGCTGTCGCCGCGGTCGGTCGGCGTGTAGTGGGTGTCGCGGGACTTCGCGACCTCGACGGGGTGGCGCAGCATCGTGAGGAAGCCGATGTCGGCGCCGGCGCGCGACGCCGCCTGGCGCCACAGGTCGTGGAACCAGAAGCTGCGCGGGTCCTTGACGACCAGCTGGCCGGTGCGCGCCTCGGCGAGCGCGGCGCCGAGCCACTCGTCGAGCTCGTCGGCGTCCTCGGGCGCCGGCAGCGAGCGCGCGAGCTCGGCCGCCTCGGGCCGCGAGTCGAGCGTGCGCACGACGGGCGTGCGACGCAGCAGGTCCTTGTGGAAGTCGACGACCCACTGCGACTCGTAGAACCCGCGCGGGTTGGTCTCGTCGGCCGGCACCTGCGGCTCGGGCAGGTGCACCCCCAGCATGCTCAGGGCGCCCGCGACGGTGCTGGTGCCGCTACGACCGGCACCGGCGACCAGGACGACCTTCTGCG
>JAOPXU010000303.1 GCA_025964985.1 Nocardioides sp. | reverse complement strand
CGGTGATCAAGCCGCACAAGTGGGAGGACGTCCGCGAGGCCCTCGAGACCTTCGGCGTCACCGGCATGACCGTCAGCGAGGTCAGCGGCTACGGCCGCCAGAAGGGCCACACCGAGGTCTACCGCGGCGCGGAGTACGACATCGCGCTCGTGCCCAAGATCCGCATCGAGATCGTCGTCGACGGCGGTGACGCCGAGGACGTCGTCGGCATCATCGTCAAGACCGCGCAGACCGGTCGGATCGGCGACGGCAAGGTCTGGGTCAGCCCGGTCGACACCGTCGTCCGCGTCCGCACCGGTGACAAGGACGAAGCAGCGCTGTAGGTCCGACCACGAGGGGCGGGCGTGTCGGACGACGCGCCCGCCCCTTCGGCGTCCGTGCTCCGCGTGAGACACCGGGAGCGTTTACACACACGAAACATTCGGCCCGGAAGGTGGTCGCCCATGACCTCCCTCCCGGTCCCCGCAGCCAGCACCGTGCTCGCGATCGACTCCGGCGCGACGGCGTGGCTGCTCGTCTCGACCGCCCTGGTGCTGCTGATGGCCCCCGGCCTTGCGCTGTTCTACGGCGGCATGGTGCGCTCCAAGAGCGTGCTCAACATGATGATGATGACGTTCGGTGCGCTGGCGGTGGTGATGGTGCTGTGGACCGTCGTCGGCTACTCGATCGCCTTCGGTGACGACGTCGGCCTCGGCCTGCTCGGCGACCCGACCCAGTACGCCGGCCTCGGACAGCTGCTGGAGGCCGACAGCAACGGCGAGTCGCCGTACCCGCTCATCCTGTTCGCGATGTTCCAGGGCCTCTTCTGCGTGATCACCATCGCGCTGGTCTCCGGCGCGATCGCCGACCGGGCCCGCTTCGGCGCCTGGATGGTCTTCGTGGGGGCCTGGACCCTGCTCGTCTACGCGCCGATCGCGCACTGGATCTTCGACTTCTCCGCCGGCGACCACGTCGGCGGCTGGATGGCCAACCAGCTCGGGACGATCGACTTCGCCGGCGGCACGGCCGTCGAGATCAACTCCGGTGCCTCCGGACTGGCGCTCGCGCTCGTGCTGGGCCGCCGCGTCGGCTTCGGCAACGAGCCGATGCGACCGCACAACCTGACCCTCGTCATGCTCGGCGCCGGACTGCTGTGGTTCGGCTGGTTCGGGTTCAACGCCGGCTCCGCCCTCGCCGCCGACCACCGGGCGGCCGTCGTCCTCGCCGCGACGCTGCTCGCCGGTGCGACCGGCACCCTCGGCTGGCTGCTCGTCGAGCGCATCCGCGACGGCCACGCGACCTCGCTCGGCGCCGCCTCCGGCCTCGTCTCGGGCCTGGTGGCGATCACGCCGTCCTGCGGCTCGGTCTCGCCCATCGGCGCGCTCGTCATGGGCGCCGTGGCCGGCATCGTGTGCGCCTACGCCGTGGGCCTGAAGTACCGCTTCGGCTTCGACGACTCCCTCGACGTCGTCGGCGTCCACCTCGTCGGCGGCCTCGTCGGCACCTTCGGCATCGGCCTGCTCGCCACCGCCGCCGCGCCCACCGGGGTCGACGGGCTCTTCTACGGCGGCGGCCTCGACCAGCTCGGCAAGCAGCTCGTCGGGGGCGGCGCGGTCCTCGTCTACGCGTTCGTCGTCTCCGGCATGATCGGCTGGGTGATCGACAGGCTGATGGGCTTCCGCATCGACGAGGAGCACGAGATCAGCGGCATCGACCTGGTCGTCCACGCCGAGACGGCGTACGACCTGCACGCGACCGCGGGCACCCGCTCGTCCGGTTCGCTCCTCACATCCCCCAGGAGGGACGACGCATGAAGCTCGTGACCGCGGTGATCAAGCCGCACAAGTGGGAGGACGTGCGCCAGGCCCTCGAGGCCGTCGGCGTCACCGGCATGACCGTGAGCGAGGTCAGCGGCTACGGCCGGCAGAAGGGCCACACCGAGGTCTACCGGGGGGCCGAGTACGACATCACCCTCGTGCCCAAGATCCGCATCGAGATCGCCGTCGACGACGCCGACGTCACCCCGATCGTCGACGCCATCGAGCGCAGCGCCCGCACCGGGCGCATCGGCGACGGCAAGATCTGGGTCTCGCCGCTGGAGACCGTGATGCGCGTGCGCACGGGCGACCGCGACGCCGACGCGCTCTAGCCACCCGGTCCTCACCCGCCCATGACCGCTGCCGAGCGCGCCGCCCGCACCGCCGAGGCCGACGAGCTCTGCTCGGGCGCCTACGACACGTGCGGCGGACCCGACACCGGGGTCGCGCTGGTGGCGGTCGGCGGCTACGGGCGCGCCGAGCTGGCGCCGTACTCCGACCTCGACGTGGTGCTCGTCCACGACGAGGACGTCGACCTCGGCGAGCTGGCCGAGCTGCTCTGGTACCCGCTGTGGGACTCCGGCGCCCGCCTCGACCACTCGGTGCGCTCGCTGCCGGAGATGCTGGCCGCCGCCGAGGCCGACCACCGGGTGGCCTCCGGGCTGCTCGACGTACGGCACCTCGCCGGGGACCCCGGGCTCACGTTGCGGCTGCGCACCACGATGCTCGCGCACTGGCGGCGCGGGGCGCGCAAGCGGCTGCCCGAGGTGCGGGAGGCCTCGGAGTCGCGGCACCGGTTGATGGGGGAGCTCGCGCACCTGTCGGTGCCCGACCTCAAGGAGGCCGAGGGCGGGCTTCGCGACGCGACGACCCTGCGCGGGCTGGTCGCGACCTGGTTGGTCGACGTACCCCACACCGAGCTGGAGCGCAGCCGGCAGGTGCTGCTCGACGTGCGCGACCTGGTGCACGGCATGGCCGGGCGCTCGAGCGACCGGGTCGCGCCGGAGATGTGGCCCGAGCTGTCGCTGGCGCTCGGCCTGGCCGACGACACCGGCCGCGAGGGCCGGGCCGCGCAGGTGCTCGTGCGCGAGGCCGGACGCCGGATCACCCACCTGACCCGGCTGGCCTGGCGGCGCGTCGACGGCGTGCTGACGCGCCCCGCGTCGCCCAAGCAGGCCCGCCGCCCGATTCTCGAGCCGCTGGCCCCCGGTGTCGCGCTGTCGAAGGGCGAGGTGGTCCTCGACCGCGGTGCCGACCCGGCCCGCGACCCGCTGCTCCTGCTGCGCGCCGCCACGGCAGCCGCCGAGCACGGGGTCGTGCTCGCGCCGCCGACCGCGTCGAGGCTCGCCCGCGAGTGCGCGCCGCTGCCCGACCCCTGGCCCGAGGAGGCGCGCCGGCTGCTGGTGCGGCTGCTCGCGTCGGGCCGCGGCCTGCTCGAGGTGTGGGAGACGCTCGAGGAGACCGGCGCGCTCGGCAGCCTGCTGCCCGAGTGGGAGCGCGTGCGGATGCTGCCGCACGCCTCGGTCATCCACCGCTTCACCGTCGACCGCCACGTGGTCGAGACCTGCATCGAGGCCTCGGCGCTGATCCGCTCGGTCGCGCGACCCGACGTGCTCGTGGTCGCCGCCCTGCTCCACGACATCGGCAAGGGCGGCCTGACCGAGCACAGCGTCGCGGGGGAGCCGATCGCGCGCACGGTCGCCACCCGCATCGGCTTCGACGCCGAGGAGGTCGACCTGGTCGGGCTGCTGGTCCGGTGGCACCTGCTGCTCGCCGAGACCGCCACCACCCGCGACCCCGACGACCCGGCCACCGTCGAGCTCGTCACCTCCCGGGTGCCCACCACCGAGGCGCTCTCGCTGCTCAGCGCGCTGACCGAGGCCGACGCCAAGGCCACCTCACCCAAGGCCTGGACGTCGTGGCGCGCCGGCCTGGTCGTCGACCTGGCCCGCCGCGCCCACGCCGCCCTCGACACCGGCGTCGCGCTGCCGGCCATCACCACCGACGAGGTGCCCCGCCCCGCCGACCTGCGCCCCGACTCGGTCTCCATCGAGGTCGAGCGCCTCGCCGACGGCAGCCGCGTCACCACCATTGCCCACGACCGCGTCGGCCTGCTCGCCGACTTCGCCGCGATGTTCGCGCTGCAGCGGGTCGCCGTGCGCGCCGCCCGGGTGTGGGCCCAGGGCGAGCTCGGCGTCACGGTGTGGGAGGTCGCCTCCGACGAGGTCGACGCCGCCATCCTGCGCACCAAGTACGACGCCATCGTCGGCGGTCGCCTCGACCCCGGCACCCGCTTCGCCGCCGGACCCGCGCCCGACGGGCTGGCGCCCAGCGTCGTCGTACGACCCGAGGCCAGCGAGCAGGCGACCGTCCTCGAGGTCCGCGCCGCTGACCGCCCGGGCGTCGTCTACCTCGTCTGCGCCGCCCTCGCCGGCCTGGACGTCGCGGTCCGCTCCGCCCACGTCGACACCCTCGGCCCCCAGGCCGTCGACGTGTTCTACCTGCAGGAGGCCTCTGCCGGCGCGCTCTCCGAGACGCGCGCCGCCGAGGCCGCGCACGCCGTACGCGCCGCCCTGACCGGGCCGGCCGACTCGCTGTAACGCACTGTTCAGTGCACTACCCCGGCGGTAGTGCACCGGGGGAGTGCGTCGAACACTGCGTTACACGGCCTGACCCCGACCCGGTGTGGCCCTCAGTCGGGCGGCGGGGTCTTGCGGATGTGGATCTTGCCGGTGCGCAGGTCGACCCGCACGGGACGGTCCTCCTCGTCGGGGGCGGCGAACATCTCGCCCTCGGTGTCCTTGGAGTCAAGGTCCTCCTTCATCCGCCCCTGGCCGGGGTCGAAGACGTCGAACCCGCCGAAGGCGTTGCCGACGCCGGAGGACGAGGGTCCGCCCGAGCGCAGGCTGTGGTGGCCGAACCAGAGCGCGAGGCCCGCGGACACGAGCACGACGGCGACGGTGATGAGGGCGACCACTCCCTGACGGTACTCCGCGCGCGGTTAGGCTGGGCCTGATCTGACGTACGACGCCTGCTGCTGACCTGACCCGACGGGACCCCTGTGTTCGCCACCCTCTCCGACCGCCTCGCCGACACGTTCAAGAACCTGCGTGGCAAGGGACGGCTCTCCGAGGCCGACATCGACGCCACGGCCCGCGAGATCCGCATCGCCCTGCTCGAGGCCGACGTCGCGCTGCCGGTCGTCAAGGACTTCGTCGCCGCGGTCAAGGAGCGGGCGCGGGCCGACGAGGTCAGCCAGGCGCTCAACCCCGCCCAGCAGATCATCAAGATCGTCCACGAGGAGCTCGTCACGATCCTCGGCGGCGAGACCCGCCGGCTGCGCTTCGCCAAGACCGGCCCGACCGTCATCATGCTCGCCGGCCTCCAGGGCGCCGGCAAGACGACCCTGGCCGCCAAGCTCGCGCTGTGGCTCAAGGACCAGGGCAAGTCGCCGCTGATGGTGGCCTGCGACCTGCAGCGCCCCAACGCCGTCAACCAGCTCCAGGTCAACGGTGAGCGGGTCGGCGTACCGGTCTACGCGCCCGAGCCCGGCAACGGCGTCGGCGATCCGGTCGCGGTCGCGCGCGGCGCGATGGAGGAGGCCAAGCGCAAGCTCCATGACGTCGTCATCGTCGACACCGCGGGTCGCCTCGGCGTCGACGCCGAGCTCATGCAGCAGGCCTCCGACATTCGCAACGCCGTCCAGCCCGACGAGGTGCTGTTCGTCGTCGACGCGATGATCGGCCAGGACGCCGTCGTGACGGCTCAGGCCTTCCTCGACGGCGTGGGCTACGACGGCGTCGTGCTCACCAAGCTCGACGGCGACGCCCGCGGTGGTGCCGCGTTGTCGATCCGTCAGGTCACCGGCCGGCCCGTCATGTTCGCGTCCACGGGCGAGAAGATGACCGACTTCGACGTCTTCTACCCCGACCGGATGGCCTCGCGCATCCTGGACATGGGCGACGTCCTCACCCTGATCGAGCAGGCCGAGAAGACCTTCGACCAGGACGAGGCGATGAGGGCCGCCGCCAAGCTGAGCGGCCAGGGCGGCGAGTTCACGCTCGACGACTTCCTCTCCCAGATGCAGCAGGTCCGCAAGCTGGGCTCGATGTCGAAGATCCTCGGGATGCTCCCGGGCATGGGCCAGATGCGTGAGCAGCTCGAGAACTTCGACGAGCGCGAGATCGACCGCATCCAGGCGATCATCCAGTCGATGACGCCGGCCGAGCGCCACAACCCCAAGATGATCGACGGCTCGCGCCGCGCCCGCATCGCCAAGGGCTCAGGCCGCCAGGTCTCCGACGTCAACACGCTCGTCGACCGCTTCTTCGAGGCCCGCAAGATGATGATGCAGATGGCCCGCGGCGGCGGCATGCCCGGGATGCCCGGGATGCCGGGGATGCCGGGTCAGGCCGGCGGTGGCAAGCGCGGCAAGGCCAAGCAGCAGGTCAAGAAGGGCAAGGGCGCCAAGAAGTCCGGCAACCCCGCCAGGGCCGCCCAGGAGGCCGCCGCGGCCAAGGAGAAGGCCGCCGCTGCCGCGGCCAACCCGTTCGGCACTCCGGGCGCCCCGATCGACTACGAGACGGCCGCCGCCGACCTCGAGCTGCCCAAGGACTTCTCCAAGTTCCTCAAGTAGGGCCGGCCGGTGACCACGCGATGAGCACCCGATGAGCACCCGATGAGCACCGTGCTGGTCGTCGACGGTGCCAACGTCGTCGGCAGCCGTCCCGACGGCTGGTGGAAGGACCGCGCCGGAGCGGCCCGCCGGCTCCACGAGAGCCTGATGACCGCCGACGTGCCGCACGACGTCGTCGTCCTCGTGCTCGAAGGGGCCGCCAAGGGCGGGGTCAGGGCCGGGCGCGACGCCCACGTGCGCACCGTCCACGCCCGCGGCAACGGCGACGACGCGATCGTCGCCGAGGCCGAGAAGGCCGCCGAGCGGGGCGACCGGGTCAGCGTGGTCACCGCCGACCGGATCCTGATGGGCCGCGTCGAGCGCTACGGTGCCACGGTGATGAGCCCGACCTGGCTGCTCGGCGAGCTCGACCCGTGACGGCCCACCGCTTCACCGGCGTCGTCCTGCCCGACGAGACCACCCGCGACCTCTACGTCGTCGACGGCCGCGTGACGTTCGAGCCGCAGGCCGGCGCCGACACCGTCGCCAGCGGCTGGCTGCTGCCCGGCCTGGTCGACGCCCACAACCACCTCGGCATGGACGACGGCGGCGCGGTCGACGACGACGAGACCGAGCGCCAGGCCGTGGCCGACCGCGACACCGGCGTCCTGCTGCTGCGCGACTGCGGCTCACCGGCCGACACGCGCTGGGTCCAGGAGCGCGACGACCTTCCGCGCCTGGTCCGCTGCGGACGCCACGTGGCCCGCACCCGCCGCTACATCCGCAGCTACGCCGACGAGGTCGAGCCCGACGACTTCCCCGGCGCGGTGGCCGCGCAGGCCCGCCTCGGCGACGGCTGGGTCAAGCTCGTCGGCGACTGGATCTCGCGAGACGCGGGCGACCTCGCGCCGTCGTTCCCGGCCGACGCGTTCGCGGCGGCGATCGGCGCCGCCCACGCCGAGGGCGCCAAGGTCACCGCCCACTGCTTCGGCAGCGACGTCCTCGACGGGCTGCTCGCCGCCGGCATCGACTGCATCGAGCACGGCACCGGCCTACGCGAGCACCACCTCGACGCCATGGTCGCCGGGGGAGTGGCGCTGGTGCCGACTGTCCTGCAGACCGGCAAGTTCCCCGAGTTCGCCGAGGCCGGGCGCGACAAGTTCCCCGCCTACGCCGCCACGATGGACGACCTGCACGCCCGGCGCCGCGCCACCCTGCTCGCCGCCCACGAGGCGGGCGTCGCCCTCTACGTCGGCAGCGACGGCGGCGGCACCGGCCGCCACGGCTACCTCGCCGAGGAGGTCCTCGCCATGGCCGAGATGGGCGTCCCGGCCGTCGACGTGGTCGCGGCCGCCTCGTGGCAGGGCCGCGGCTGGCTCGGCTTCGAGCCGCTGCTCGCCGAGGGCGCACCCGCCGACTTCGTCGTCCTCGACGCCGACCCGCGCGCGGACCTCACGACGCTGACCCGGCCCGCCTGCGTGGTGCTGCGCGGCCGCGTCGTAGCCACGCGGGTCTGACCGGGGCCGTCAGTCCTGGTGGCGGCGTACGAGCGCGGGGTCGGGGACGTACTTGACCAGCGCCCGGTTGCGCTTGAGCAGCTCCTCACGCACCGTCCCGCCGGTGCGCTTGTCGATGACGGTCCGCCAGATCTCGTTGTGCCGGAACACCGGGGCGTCGGGGCCGGCGGCGACGAACTCCTCCTGCCGCGCCGCCACCCGGTACGACGTGGGCACCGGCCGGTCCGCGCGCAGCTCGCCGCGCAGGTGGCGCTCGCCGACCCGTGTGCGCAGCTGAAAGGTCGTCGCGGTGTCGTTGCGCACGACCAGGTCGACGTAGTTGTAGACGATCGAGCAGCCCACGCCCCACGGCAGCACGCGGCCCTTGTCCGGGAACGGGTCGAAGCTGTGCTCGCTGCGCTCGACCACCGTGAGCGGGGAGTGCAGGACCATCCAGTGGACCAGGCCAGCCAGCTGACAGATGCCGCCGCCGACGCCGGGAACAGCGTCGCCGTTGGAGAGTCGCATGCCCTCGACGTAGCCCTTGCGGGCGGTGCAGCTGCCGACCACCTTGTTGAAGCTGAACGTCTCGCCGGGGCGCAGCAGGACGCCGTCCGTGCTCGCCGAGGCGAGCCGCAGGTTGACCACCTTGCCGTGCTGCAGCGCCATCTCGGCCTCCGACAGGTCGCGCAGGAGCAGCGAGCCGTGCCGGGTGACGCGCTCCGGCAGGTCGACCGGGTCGCGGTCGACCGCCCAGTCGGTGCCGGGCCGCAGCCACTGCACGTGGCGGCGCACCTGGTGGGCGCGCACCGCCCACGGGAAGAGCCACGGGTGGCGCTGCGAGAGCCGCGGGGACGGGATCGGGGCCGCCGGGGCGCGGTCGAGGACGGTCATGCCCGTACGACGGCACTGGTGTCGCGTTGGTTGTGGTCCCTCGTCGCTGGGCGTCGGCGGGGCCGGGATTTCAGCCGCCCCGGCCGGTCTGGCAGACTTCTGCGCTGAGTCCCGCGCGACCGGACCCTCTCTCCGACGCGTCGTGGCCATCGAAGGTCGTCGACCTGGTGTTCCCCACCCGCGTACGCCGCCTTCACCCACACACCAGAACTCTGAGGAGACACCACAACCGTGGCCGTCAAGATCCGTTTGAAGCGCCTGGGCAAGGTCCGGGTTCCGCAGTACCGCATCGTCGTCGTCGACTCCCGCAAGAAGCGTGACGGCAAGGTGCTCGAGGAGATCGGGATCTACCACCCCAAGGAGGACCCGAGCTACATCAGCGTCGTGTCCGAGCGGGCGCAGTACTGGCTCGGCGTCGGGGCGCAGCCCTCCGAGGCCGTCGCCAAGATCCTCAAGATCACCGGCGACTGGCAGACCTACAAGGGCTACACCGGCACCGAGGGCACCCTGCAGACCAAGCCGGCGAAGACCCCGAAGCAGGACATCTTCAACGAGGCCCTCAAGGAGGCCGGCGGCTCGTCCACCGGCGAGGCAGTGACCAAGAAGGCCACCGCCAAGAAGGCCGAGAAGAAGACCGAGGCCCCTGCCGAGACCCCTGCCGAGACCCCTGAGCCCCCCGTGGTCGCCGCTGGCATGTCGGCCGAGGAGGCCGAGGCCCGCGCCGACGACATCGAGGCCAAGAACGCTCCCAAGAGCGACCCGGAGAAGGCCGACGCCGACAAGCAGGCCGACACCGTCGCCGACGAGACCGGGGCCTGAGTCCCGTGCTCGCCGAGGCGCTCGAGCACCTGGTCCGCGGGGTCGTCGACAACCCCGACGACGTCACGGTCCGCGACAAGCAGCTGCGTCGCGGCTCGGTCCTCGAGGTGCGCGTGCACCCCGACGACCTCGGCAAGGTGATCGGCCGCGGTGGCCGGACCGCCTCGGCGTTCCGCACCGTCATCTCGGCCCTCGCCGGCCGTGAGGGCGCCCGCATCGACTTCGTCGACGTCGACCGCGCCCGCTGACCGACCGCTCTCCCGCTGACCCGCCGCTCGTCCCGAGCGGCGGGTCAGCGCTTTCTCCACCCCCGAACGCTAGGAATGAGCCTGTGAGCACCATCGACGTCGTGGTCGGACGCATCGGCAAGCCGCACGGCATCCGCGGCGAGGTCACGCTCGACCTGCGCAGCGACGAGCCCGACCGGCGCTTCGCCGACGGCGCGGTGCTGCGGGTCGAGGCACCCCGCGGCGCGGCGTTCACCCACCGCACCCTGACCGTCTCGCGGACCCGCTGGCACCAGACGACGCTGCTGGTCACCTTCGAGGAACTGACCGACCGCAACACCGCCGAGACGGCGCGCGGCGTCGTCCTGCACGCCGACGTCGACCCGACCGAGACGCCCGAGGACCCCGACGAGTACTACGACCACCAGCTGGTCGGCCTCGCCGTGCACGACCTCGACGGCACCCTGCTCGGCGAGGTGAGCGGCGTCGTCCACGGCGCCCAGGACCTGCTCGCCGTGAAGTCGGTCGACGGCCGCGACACGCTCGTGCCGTTCGTCACCGAGCTCGTGCCCGAGGTCGACGTCCCCGGCGGCCGGGTGGTCGTCGCCGACCGGCCGGGCCTCGTCGCCCCGCTGCCGGACTGACGAGCCGGCCGTGCGCCTCGACTACGTCACGATCTTCCCCGACTGGTTCGCCCCGCTGTCGCTGTCGCTGCCCGGCAAGGCGGTGTCGTCCGGCCTGCTGAGCGTGCAGGTGCACGACCTGCGGTCCTGGACCCGAGATCGCCACCGCACCGTCGACGACAGCCCCGCCGGCGGCGGCGCCGGCATGGTGATGAAGCCCGAGCCCTGGGGCGAGGCGCTCGACGAGGTGCTCGCCGACGGCGGCACCCTGGTCGTGCCGACGCCGTCCGGCCGGCCGTTCACGCAGGCCCTGGCCCGCAAGCTCGCCACCCGCGAGCACCTCGTCTTCGCCTGCGGGCGCTACGAGGGCATCGACCAGCGGGTCCTCGACCACGCCGCCGCCCGACCCGACGTCGACGTCGTCGAGGTCAGCCTCGGCGACTACGTGCTCAACGGGGGAGAGGTGGCGGCGCTGGCCGTCACCGAGGCCGTCGTACGGCTGCTGCCGGGGTTCATGGGCAACGCCGCGTCGCTGGTGGAGGAGTCCCACGAGGACGGCCTGCTCGAGTACCCCGTCTACACCAAGCCCGCCTCCTGGCGCGGGCTCGACGTCCCCCCGGTGCTGCTCTCGGGCGACCACGCGCGGATCGCTGCCTGGCGCCGCGACCAGGGGCGGCGGCGTACGGCGGAGCGGCGACCCGACCTGCTGCCGCCCAGCGCCGTCTCCGACGAGTGGAGCATCGTGCCGGCCGTCCGGGCCGACGCCGGCGAGCTGCTCACCCTGCAGCGCGCCTGCTGGCTGCAGGAGGCCATCGCCAACGACGACGTCGCCGGCATCCCCGCGCTGCACGAGTCGCTCGACGACGTCCTGGCCTGGCTCGCGGAGTGGACGACGTACGTCGTGCGCGTCGAGGGCCGCCTCGTCGGGGCGGTCCGGGGCCGGCTCGTCGGTCGCGCCTGGGACATCGGCCGGATCATGGTCGCCCCCGACCTGCAGGGCCGCGGGCTCGGACGGCTGCTGCTCGAGCACGTCCAGCGGGTCGCGCCGCCCGAGGCGACGTCGTACGTGCTGTTCACGGGGCAGCACAGCACCGACAACCTCCGGATGTACAAGAAGGCCGGCTTCCGGCTGCGGCCCGACCTCGAGGCGCCGCCGCTCGCGGTCGTGCTGACCAAACGGCGGATTACCGACGCCTGAAGCGGCTGTGGCAGACTCGACCCTCGGTCCGACCGGCCGAAGGTCCGCCCCGATCAGCAGCGTTCGATCAGGGGGACTGCGTCGGGTGTCTGCCACAGGGGACGCCTCACGCCGCCGGCCTGCACGGTCGTGACCGAGCACCACACACCTGAACACCCATCCGTTCCGCGGCTGACCTGTGGCACTCGCGAGGAGATCACATGACCAACATCATCGCCGAGCTCGGCAACGCCCAGAAGCGCGACGACGTCCCGGCCTTCCGCGCCGGTGACACCATCAAGGTCCACGTCAAGGTCGTCGAGGGCAACCGCGCCCGCGTCCAGGTCTTCCAGGGCGTCGTGATCCGCATCCACGGCAGCGGCATCGGCCGCACCTTCACCGTCCGCAAGGTCTCCTTCGGCGTCGGCGTCGAGCGCACCTTCCCGCTCAACAGCCCGATCTTCGAGACCATCGAGATCGTGTCCCGCGGCGACGTGCGTCGCGCCAAGCTCTACTACCTGCGCAACCTGCGCGGCAAGGCCGCCAAGATCAAGGAGCGCCGCGAGGCGTGAACCGGGTTCCTCGGTTCCACTCCTAGGCTCTGCGTGTGACTGACGACGACGACCGCCCCGCACCCGACGAGGGTGCGGGTGACGGCGCCGTGTCGACGACCGGCGCGACGGCGTACGACGGCGCTGACTCCGACGTCGACGGGTCGGACGACGCCGCAAGGTCGCGTCGACGTCTGCCGATCTGGCAGGAGTCGCTGCTGCTCGTCGGCGCGGCCGTCGTCCTGGCCATCGTGGTCAAGGCGCTGCTGGTGCAGGCGTTCTACATCCCGTCGCCGTCGATGGAGCCGGGCCTGGTCGAGAACGACCGGATCCTGGTCCAGAAGGTCTCCTACTGGTTCGGCGGCTCGCCGTCGCGCGGTGACGTCGTCGTCTTCGAGGACCCGGGCGGCTGGCTCGGCAACACCGAGGACGACGACCCGGGCCCGGTGCAGGGCCTGTTGTCCGCCGTCGGCCTCTACCCCGAGGGCGGCCACCTCGTGAAGCGCGTGATCGGCGTCGAGGGCGACGTCATCACCTGCTGCGACGACCAGGGCCGCATCCTCGTCAACGGCGAGCCGCTCGACGAGGACGACTACATCGCTGCGCGTCCCGAGGGCGTCACCTGCAACGGCCCGATGGTGCCGTGCGACTGGGAGGCCGGTCCCGTGCCCGAGGGCGAGGTCTTCGTGATGGGCGACAACCGCTCCGACTCCGCCGACTCCACCGTGCACCTGTGCCTGCCCGACGAGGTCGACTGCACCCGCGACCCGTTCGTCGACAACGACCTGATCGTCGGCAAGGTCTTCGCGGTCGCCTGGCCGCTGAAGAACTTCGGGTTCGTGGGCCGACCCGACGCCCTCAACGACGTCCCCGACCCGTCGTAGCCGTCGTGGGGGACCGATGAGCACCCTGCCGCGCGGCCTGACCGTACGCCGCGACGCGGGCCTCTACGGCTACGAGCGCGCCCTGCACCGCCACGGCGTCGAGCTGGTCGCCGGAGTCGACGAGGCCGGCCGCGGTGCGTGCGCCGGACCCCTCGTCGCCGGTGCCGCGATCCTGCCGCCCGGCAAGGCCGGCATCATCCCGGGCCTCGCCGACTCCAAGCTGCTCACCGGGAAGGCCCGCGAGCGCTGCTACGCCCAGGTCGTGCGCCGCGCCCTCGCCTGGTCCGTCGTCGTCGTGCCCCACGACGAGTGCGACCGCCTCGGCATGCACGTCGCCAACATCCAGGCCCTGCGCCGCGCCGTCGCCCAGCTCGACCTGCGCCCCGACTACGTGCTCTCCGACGGGTTCCCCGTCGACGGCCTCGGCACCCCCGGCCTCGCCGTCTGGAAGGGCGACCGCGTGGCGGCCTGCGTGGCCGCCGCCTCCGTGCTCGCCAAGGTCACCCGCGACCGGCTGATGGTCGAGCTCGACGGCGAGCACCCGGCGTACGACTTCAAAACGCACAAGGGCTACACCACCGACGTCCACACCGCCGCCCTCGAGGCGCACGGACCCTCGCCGGTGCACCGCATGCGCTTCGTCAACGTACGCCGTGCGGCCGGCCTGGAGCCGCCGCTGTCAGCGGACGAGCTGCGGCATCCCGAACACGGTGTGGACCCCGCTGGAGAACAGCACCGACTCGGGGCTTGACTCGACCACGCCGGGCAGACCGGCGGCGGCCACCAGCTCGTCGTCGAGCGACAGCAGCCTGGCCCTGCGCAACGGCCACGGGCCGTGGGTGTTGGGCACCCACAGAGTTCGTCCCCAGGCTCGGGTGTGGGCGCCGAAGCGGGCGGTGAGGAAGACCTCGAGGTCGCTCGGCTCCGCGATGGGCGAGCCGATCTCGATGCGCATCGTGCTGCTCGGCCGTGCGCGGGTACGCCGCATCGTCCGGTAGGTCACCTCGGTGCCGGTTAGGTCCTCGGGCAGCACCTCGGGGCGCCGGTTCATGGCGGCGAGCTTGTAGGGGATTCCCAGCGAGGTGTTGGCCGCGAGCACGATCGGCACCTGCGCCGCCTCGAGCGACCGGAACACAACGCCGTGCCGGCCCTGGTCGTCGACGGAGTAGAGCCGCACGTTGGTCTCGAGGAACGTCCCGAGCCGCGGGACCGCCGTACCGCGCGCTCCGAAGCCGCCCTCCGACAGCGTGAAGGGGATCAGCCCCACCCAGGTGCTCCCGTCGTGTACGTCTGGCCTCACGCCGGGCGGCATCAGGGGCGCGACGCGCTCCGGATCAACCCGCCAGTGCACGAACGTCAGGTCCCGCCACCACTGATGGACGGTCCCGCGGCTGGTGAGCGGCGGGCCTTGCGGGTCCAGCGTGCGGGCGAGGTCCATGCGACTAGGCTCCCAGCAATGCCGACCAGCGTCGGCCACCCCGTCGAGGAGGGACCTGCCGTGAGCGCCGAGGAGCTCGAGAAGTACGAAACCGAGCAGGAGCTCACCCTCTACCGCGAGTACCGCGACGTGGTGGGGATCTTCAAGTACGTCGTCGAGACCGACCGCCGTTTCTACCTGTGCAACCAGGTCGACGTGAAGGCCCGCACCGAGGCCGACGACGTGTTCTTCGAGGTCTCCATGTCGGACGCGTGGGTCTGGGACATGTACCGGCCCGCCCGCTTCGCCAAGAACGTTAAGGTGCTGACCTTCAAGGACGTCAACGTCGAGGAACTCGTCCAGCCCGAGGTCGACCCGCCGAAGCCCTGACTCTGAGCGGCCGGGCGGGTTGCCTCCTGAGCGGTTGCGACTAGTCCGTTCGGCCAAATCATGACTAGTCACCTCGCGCGGTACCGGTACTGGTCCTAACCTGGGTGTCGGCGGCCATGGGGGTCGCCCGACTCGAGGTGGGCTGAGGATGGCGGGTCCCAGGCGGCGTCGCGAGCGCCGAGGTCAGCGGGGTGCGTCCGCGGTTGAGTTCGCGCTGGTCGTGCCCGTCCTGCTGCTCCTCCTGCTCGGCATCATCAGTTACGGATTCATGCTCAGCCTCCGTCAGGCGGTCACTCAGGCGGCGGCCGAGGGGGCGCGTGCTGCAGCCGTCACTCTCGTCCTCGCCGAGAAGCAGGCCAACGGTCGGACCGCCGTCAGCAACTCCCTCGACACGTATGGCATCACCTGCAGTGCCGGAAATCTCGTGCGGGCCGGCGACACAGTGGGCACGTGCGACGTCACTGCGCCGGGCGCCTGCGTTCCTGCTGCCGCCACCGGGGTCCAGTGCGTCAAGGTGACCGTGAGCTACAACTATGGCGACCACCCCTTGATCCCGACATTCCCTGGGGTTGGCGTGGTGCTGCCTGACACGTTGTCCTACAGTGCGCAGGCCAGGGTCAGTTGATGCGGAACCGTTGTCGTAACGACGAGCGCGGCGCTGTTGCCATCCTGGTGGGGCTGTTGTCCCTCGTGCTGCTTGGCAGCGCCGCCATCACGGTCGACATCGGGATGCAACGCGTTGCTCGTCGGGACATGCAGGCCCTCGCGGATGTCGTTGCAATTGACCTCGCCAGGGAGCTCAACGGTCGCAAGGTGTCAGAGCTGACAGCGCTGATGCCGGCGCTTGCCGCCGCTGCCCGCAGCCGCAACGAAGACACCTTGGGAGCCATCCCTACTCTCGGAGTTGAGCTGGGCCAAGTTAGCAGCGCGGGCGCCTTCAGCGTGCTGGGGAGCAGCCTCGTACCGACAGCTGTCCGGGTGACTGCCTCGTCATCGATCGACTTCGCCTTCGGCTTCGGGGATCGAGGGGGTGTTTCGCGCCAGGCGGTAGCGACTGCGAATCCTGGGGCGTGCTGGAAGCTCGGGTCAACGGCTCTCGACCTCAACACGGGCAACTCCGTCCTCCTCAACGCAATCCTCGGCGACGCGCTCAACGTCACAGCTGTGAGCTACTCCGGGCTTTCTGGCCTCGGCCTCAAGGTGGGAGACCTTGCCACGGCGCTTGGCGTCGGTTCGACCGACGCGCTCCTCGGCACGACGGTGACTTACGACCAGTTCCTGGCCGCCGCCGCTACGGCGCTCCAGAACGACGGTGACCCCACCAACAACAGTGGGATCGCGATCCTCAACGCCACCGTAGCGGGGACGACGGGCTCCATCGCCTCGGCGCCGATCAACGTCGGTCAGCTCATCGGGATCGGTGCTGGGGACAACTCCGCGCTATCGAGCAAGCTCGACGTATTGGGCCTCGTCAAGGGCGGCGCCTTCGTCGCGAATGGGAACAACTTTCTCGCCATCCCCAACCTGAGCCTGACCGGCTTGCCCGTAGGCGCCACCGCGCAACTGTTCATCACGGAGCCACCGCAGCAAGCCTGCAACAGCGGGCTGGCCGAAACCGCGCAGGTCAGGGTGGTCATCACGGTGCCAGTCTCGATCGGCATCACCCTGCCCGGAATCATCCCGATCCAGCTCGGGGTCGCCACCGGCAACGTCACCACGACTCTTGATCTCGCCAAGGCCTCGGGTCGCATCACCCAGGTGAACTGCATCAATGGGGTGGCGACGGGCCTTGCTGTGTCGCTCGACCAGGTCGCGGTGGCATCCCTCTCGACGTCCTTCGACGTGCGGCTACTGGGACTGCCCCTCGTCCGAGGCGCCGTGCCCGGGGACGTCCCGGTACAAGGATCCGCGGGTCCTTACACGCTGGACTTACCTGACAAGTACGCGAATCCTCTCAAGACGCCCCCCGGCGGCGGCCAGATCGGCCTGCCTAAGCTCTCCTCAGCGCAGGTCTCCGTCGCCGGTATCCCGCTGCTCGGCAGCGGGCTCGCACTGGATCTGACAAGTGGCGTCATCGACCCGGTCCTCGCGACGGTGAGCGGCCTGCTGACCGGACCGATCTCGACGATCCTCGGTCTCCGACTGGGTGGCGCCGACATGTTCGCCGTCCCGAACGCCGAGTGCCTCAACCCGAAGGTCGTCGGCTGACCGGATATGCCCCAGACTGTGCGGCGGAGTGGCCGATCGAACGCCACGGGTGACCCGGACGGGCCATGCACGTCTGACCGATAGTCGTGGCTAGGTCGGGTACGGATCAGGCGTGCTGACCCCCACCAGTGCGAGGCCTCGCCGCCGCCATCTCGAAGAGCACCGGGCCGCGGTCGTCGAGATCGTCGTTCCCCCGATCGCGCGTCCGGCCAGATACCTCTGTGCGGACTCATGCCCGACCCACGTCGCTGACTGGATGGCTGCACTTCCTCAGGGGATCGGCTCGTCGGCCGATGATCAGCACTGTGAGCACTACGCCTCAGGCCGAGTTGGACGACACGTCGGTGGCATCCCAAGCTGCCGTCACCTCCGTCGCCGCACGCTGATGCCGTCGTCCGTCCGCTCGGAGTCCCGCTGCTGCGCAGGCGAACAGCGCGGCGCCGCCGCCATCGAGGCTGGGTTGATCGTCGCGTTCTTCCTGATGCCCCTGCTGATGGGCGTCCTTGTGTACGGCGACTACTTCTGGCGGGCCCAGCGCGTCGGAGAGTACGTGGAGCGGGCCCCCATCGACGGGATCACTGGTCGCTACGAAACGTGCGGCCAGCTCGTTGACAAGGTCAAGTCGACGCTGAGTGCGATCTTGGCGGCCAACCTGAGCAACGAACCGATTGCGTTGGAAAACATCGCCGTCAGCATCGTCGAGCTCCTCCCGAGTGTGGGCGCCGTCGTCGAGGTCAGCATCAGGACAGGCGTCACCACCGCGTTGGGCGAGCTCGTCCCACTGCCTAACGGTGGCTCGGTGGCGTCTGAGCTGACGTTCCGCCTTGACGACGTCGTCGTCACGACTACCTCGTGCGCATGATGAGGCACAGAGCGCGCAGCGAGCGCGGGGCCATAGCAGTGCTGACGGCAGTGATGCTGCCCGTTGTCCTGATCGCGGCCGGACTGGCGATCGAGATCGGGCACCTCTGGTCCGTGCGCGGAAAGCTACAGGTCCAGGCCGACCAGGCAGCTGTCTTCGCCGCATCCTCGCTACCGGTGAAGAAGGGTGACGCTACTGATGAGAAGCGGGTAGCTCGCCAGGTGGCCTACTACCTCTCCTGCCACCCTGTTGGTAGTCAGTCTGATCTTCCCAACTGTCCGTCAAGCACCACCTCCGCGACGCTCGACCCGCTGGCGACGAAGCTGTTGAGTGACAAACTCGTGACATTCCCGACCAGCGGTTCCATCAAGGTCATCAGCCCGACCTCGCGGGTGCGGTTCGGTTTCGGACGGTTGGCTGGAATTGACGGGGCGAACGCCCAGAAGTCGGCCATCGCCAAGATCGGCTCGCCAGGGGAGATCGAGCCGATGGCCCTCTCGCTCAACTGCTTGCTGTCCGCGGCCGGCAACCTGCCCCTCGGCCTGGGCAACCTGCTCACAGACGTCTTGCCTCTTAACTACATCGCCCCCGGCCCGCTGTCGCTCGACAACGTCACTACGGACTGGCCGAACGTCACCGAGAGCAACGGTGTCTCGGTCACCTCGATGTCGCAGACCTCGACCACGCAGGGAATCGGGGTACCCCTACTTACCGTGGTCGGGACGGGGTGGCTTCTCACAACCTCGGTCCGAGTGCACTTCGCGAACGGCAAAGGGGCCGATCGCCGAGCCTTCCACGCTGACGCGCTCGTCAACGCTCTTGGTCTGGCGGTGATCAGCGTGCCACCGGAGGTCGTGAACCGGGCGGGGGTCTGGGAGGTCAAAGTGGCTGTCAAGCCGCTCCTCTCCACGTCTTGGACCTACTCGAGGGACCACCTCAAGTTCGTGGTGGATCTGCCCGCGGTCACCCAGGACATCCTGGGCTGCGGCCGCCTGGTGAAGAGCCCCCGCGACCAGCAGGACGGCACCAAGGACAACCTGCTTCTCAATTTGCAGGACGGTCTCGACCACCCCATCAGCACCCACCCGAGCATTGCTCAGGTCACCCTGCCGAGCCCGCTGAACGTCGCGAACCTGCTCAACACCCTCAACGGACCAAGCGGGATCTTCCAGTGCGCCAACTCGGCGCTCGACGTCAAGGACGTCGGCGGATCGCTCCGCAACCAGCAGGTGCCGAACTGCATGGTCATGCAGCAGGGTTCGTCGACCTACACCGAGTTCACCGAAGGCATGCTCGGCACGCAGCACACCGTCCCGGCCAACTCCTACACGGGCGAGCCCGAGCACACGAGCGCCGGCCGACTGGTGTGCACGACCTGGAAACCCTGCCGGCCCGACCGGACCTTGGACCTGACGGTCGGGGGTGTCGCCCGACCTGTCAACGACGACCGCTTCGAGGATTTCATCCTGCCGGAGCGCAAGAACCTGCTGACGAGTGCCGCGTTCTTCAACCTGAGCACCTACCTGCTGCCCGGCCTCCCTGTCGTCACCCCGGACAGCGCGCTGAGCCCGTCGTTGTACTCCTCGCACCGCTTCATGTGGGTGCCGATCATCTCGTCGCCGTATGCGCCCAACGACGCCGGCGTCTACCCGGTCTTGACCTTCCGTCCGGTCTTCATCACCCAGGACGTGCCGAGCGGGCTGGGTTTCGAGAGCGTCGACATGGTGCTCGACCTCGTCGACCTGTGGGTCAAGACGGCACTCAACATCAGCCCGAGCGACGACCACGGCATCGTCCTCAACAACGAGAAGAACATGCTCCGGGCGTTGCGGTTCATGACGATCGAGCCGTCTGCGCTGCCGGCGGTGCCGCAGGACTACGCCGGGCCGGTGTCCGACTACATCGGGGTCGGGCCGAAGGTCATCAGGCTGGTGCGATGAGGGCCGCGGCCCTCCCGGTGAGGCGTCCCCGTGACGAGCGGGGTTCCACCCTGGTCGAGTTCGCTCTCGTCTTCCCGGTCGTCCTCCTGCTCCTCTTCGGGATCATCCAGTACGCCTACCTGTACTGGTCGCTGGAGACCGCGGCGGCGACGGCGAGAGAAGCCGCTCGCCGCATGTCGGTCGGGACGGACTGGACCTGCACGAAGGCGGAGGCGGAGTCCCGGGCGGCGACCGCGTCGGTCGGCCAGGGCGGTCCGCAGGCGGTGGCGGCCTACCCGACCGGCAAGGACATCGGAGACCGGGTCGTCGTGACCGTCACGATGGAGACCCTCGACGTAGGTCTCTTCCCGCTGCCCGACGACGGGGTGGTCGTCGAGACCGCCCGCGCACGCATCGAGAATGTGCCGTACGTCGCACTCACCTGCGACTGACCGGCCTCACTGGCCTGTGGGAACGACCAGGAGTCGTCCACAGGTGCGGACGGCGCTCGGGTCATCCACAGGCCCGGTGACCGAGCGCCCGGCTTGTCGTCGCGCCCATCGAGGCTGGTCGCAGGAGGTCAGCCATGACGACAGCAGCGACGAGCACGACCACGGCGAGCGGTAGCACCGCACGAAGCAAGCAGGCCCTCGGCGCCTACGGCGAGCACGTGGCCGAACGCCACCTGGTCGAGGCCGGGATGACGGTGCTCGACCGCAACTGGCGCTGCGACGAGGGCGAGATCGACCTCGTCCTGCGCGAGGGCCAGGTGCTCGTGGTGTGCGAGGTCAAGACCCGGACGTCGGTCCTCAGCGGCACGCCGCACGAGGCCATCACCGACGCCAAGCTCGACCGGCTGCACCGGTTGGGTCAGCGGTGGGCGCAGGCTCGGGGGCTGCGCCCAC
>JAOPXU010000256.1 GCA_025964985.1 Nocardioides sp. | reverse complement strand
CCGAAGTACTCCTGGAACATCTCGGGCTGCTCGCGCAGCGCGGTGTCGGTGTCGAGGAAGAGGACGCCCTGCTCCTCGAGGTCCTCGCGGATCGAGTGGTAGACGACCTCGGACTCGTACTGCGCCGCGACGCCGGAGACGAGGCGCTGCTTCTCGGCCTCGGGGATGCCGAGCTTGTCGTAGGTGTTCTTGATCTCCTCCGGGAGGTCGTCCCACGTGGCGGCCTGCTTCTCGGTCGACCGCACGAAGTACTTGATGTTGTCGAAGTCGATGCCGCCGAGGTCGGAGCCCCAGGTCGGCATGGGCTTGCGGTGGAAGAGCTTGAGGCCCTTCAGGCGCAGGTCGAGCATCCACTGCGGCTCGTCCTTGAGCGCGGAGATGTTGCGCACGACGTCCTCGCTGAGGCCGCGCTTGGCGGTCGCGCCGGCCACGTCGGTGTCGGCCCAGCCGAAGTCGTAGCGCCCGATGCCCTTGAGCTCGGGGTTGAGGTCTTCGATGGAGGTCATGTGGTGACCTTCTCCTTCGGTGTCGACTGCGGTGTGGTGGTGCTCGGGACGCTGCTGGGAATGCTGGGCACGCAGGTGGTGCAGACCCCGTCGCCGTGGGCGATCGTGGCCAGGCGCTGCACGTGGCGGCCGAGCACGCGGCTGATGGCCGCAGTCTCCTCCTCGCACAGCTGAGGGAACTCGTGGGCGACGTGGGAGACCGGGCAGTGCTGCTGGCACAGCTGGTCACCCACGGGCGACTCGCGGACCGAGGCGGCGTAGCCCTCGTCCGTGAACACCTGGGCGAGGACCTGCACGGGCCCCAGGTCGGGGCGGTCGTGCGCGACCTCGTCAAACCGCTCCTCTACGAAAGCCGCACGACGCCGTGCGAATTCCCGTACGGCGTCCTCTCCCCCCGTCTCGGAGACGAAGCGGAGAGCGGCGACCGCGAGGTCGTCGTACTGCTGGTCGAAGCCGTCGCGACCGGTCTCGGTCAGGACGAACTCCTTGGCCGGACGACCGCGTCCGCGGGCCGCAGCGACGCGCTGGTCGCGCGCCAGGACGTGGCCGTCGTCGACCAGCTGGTCGAGGTGGCGGCGCACGGCGGCGGGGGTCAGGGCCAGGCGCTCGGCCAGGGCCGCAGCGGTGGAGGCACCGTTGACGAGGATCGACCGGACGACGCGCTGGCGCGTCGTCTCGTCGTTCCCGGTGAATTCCACAACACCAGTGTGCCTATATTGACGGGGCTGCTTCAAGCAAGGCTGACCTAAGTGACGTGGAGCACGCTTCAATGCTCGGGTGCCCGCTCCCATCGTGCCCCCTCCGCCGCTCGCCACCCAGGGCCTGCCCTGGCACACCGAGGTCGACGACGCGGTCGGCGCCATCGCCGACGCGCGCCGCGAGCACGGCGACACGTTCGCGGTCTCCCACGGGCGCGACCACTACCTGTTCACCTTCTCCCCCGCCGGCGTCGAGACGTTCTACGGGCTCAAGGAGGAGGTGGCCAGCAAGGGCGTCGCCGACTACCTGATGCTGCGCCGCAAGCTGCCCGACGACCTCTTCGACGGCCGCCGGACGCTGCCCGGCACCTTGTTCCGCAAGGACGACGTCGCGCTCTACCTGGCCCACCTCGAGACCGCGCTCGACGCGACGCTCGCCGAGATGGGCCCGTCCGGCGAGGTCGACGTCTTCGACCTGACCCGCCGGCTCGGGCACCGGATGGGCCTCGCGTCGTGGGCCGGCACTGCCGCGGCCTCGGGCGAGGCGTTCGAGCGGCTGGTCGCGGCCTTCGACGCCCTCGACGGCTCCGACGCGTTCGTCCACCCCGACGCCATGGCCGCGGTGGCGGCGTCCGGCAAGGCCGCCGAGGTGGCCGCGCTGGAGGAGGTCGTCGACGTCGTCGGCCCGCTGCCCGCCGACGACGGGCTGTTCGGCCGGGTGCACGCCGCCTGGGCCGACGAGCCCGACGATGCCGCACGGCGCCGCGGCATCGGCCTCGACGTCGCCCTGCTCCACATCGCCTCGATGTCCAACCTGCACGCCGCGCTCGGCTGGGCCCTGGTCGACCTGGTGAGCCACCCGGCTGCGCTCGAGCGGCTGCGCGCCGGCGACCCCGACCACGCCGCACGGTGCGCCCTCGAGTCGACGCGCCTGGCCCAGCGCTCGATCATGGCGCGCTCGGTGCTGGCCCCGGTCTCGTTCTCCGACGGCACGACGACCTACGACGTCCCGCCCGGCTGGACCATCGCCACCCTGCTGCCGCTGCTCAACACCTCGGCGGCACCGGGCCTCGCCGACTGGGACCCAGACCGGTGGGACCGCCACCGGCTGCGACCGGTCGACGGCCTCGCGTCGCCCCAGCTGGTCACGGCGTTCGGGCACGGCCGCCACACCTGCCCGGCCCAGCCGTTCTCGCTGGCCGCCATGTCGACGGCGATGACCCGACTCGTCGGGGCCTACGACCTGGAGCCGCGGTGGACGTCGTACCCGGCCCCGGTCGCGGCGCAGATCGGTGGCGTCGCCCGGGCGGGCGGGCCGGTGCCGATCCGCTACACCCGGCGCTGAGGCCGGCTCAGGGTCGGGTGGCGCGCAGCCAGGCCAGGCCGAGGAACGGCAGGACCAGCGGCAGGAAGCCGTAGCCCTGGCCGAAGTGGGACCACACGGTCCGGTCGGGGAACAGCTCGCTGTCGACGTAGGACAGCACGCCGATCGACAGGACGCCGAGCAGCTCGATGCCGCACGCGGCGACGGCGACGTGCCAGGCGCGGCGTCCGCCGAGCAGCAGGCAGGTGGTGGCGACGAGGTAGATGACCGCGGCGACCAGCGACAGCGTGTAGGCGAAGGGGGCGCGGTCGGCGTCGGTGCCGAGCTGGACGAGCGAGCGCCCAGTGGCGGCGACCGCGAAGACGCCGTAGACGAACACCAGGACCCGGCCGGGACCGGAGGACAGGTCGAGCCGCTCAGACACCGGTGCCGCTCCAGATGGTCTCGAGCCGCAGCTGAAGCGCGACGACGGTCAGGACGGCGACCAGCAGCACGCCCGTCCCGGCGCGGGTGCGCTCGGCGAGCGACCAGAACACCCCGACCGGCAGGGCCAGGGCGACGCCGACCAGGTAGCTGACGAACAGCACGCCCTCGACGTCGCGCTCGGTGCGGCCCAGCGCGATGCACCCGACGACGATCTGCACCACGAGCACCAGCTCGACGAGGGCCAGGAAGGCGAACGTCCGGTCCTGCGCCGCCTCGTCGCGCACCATCAGCAGGACCAGCACCACGCCGGCCACGAGGCTGAGGACGACCACAGCACCCGTCAGCCAGTCGTTCACGGGCTCAGCCTAGGGACCCCGTGGCGAGAGCCCCGACTCGCACGGCCCGGCCCCCGCGCGACCGGCCGGGCGGGGCCCGCGGTTTCGCACCCACTCCTACGGGGGAGGTCGCTGGTCGACGTCCGACGAGAGGCACCCCCACATGCGCACCGAGACCGACGGCGGCGGCCACACGTCGCTGGCCACCATCGCCGATGCCGCGATCCGCGCCGACATGGAGCACCGCGGGTGGACCGCCATCAGCGGCGGCAGCTTCTCCCTCGGCACCGGCACGATGAGCTACGACCGCAAGGCCTACCTGGTCCGCGACGGGCACGCCGAGCAGCTGGGCGCCGACGACGGCGCCGCCCTGCCCGAGTTCGTGACGTCGGTGCAGTCCCAGGTCTTCGACCACTGGCCCGGCGCGATCGAGGCGGCGTTCGCCGACTACGACAGCCTGCCGACGGCGGGCGACTTCAGCGGCGTCGCGGCCGACATGGAGCGCGGCGCCGGCGAGATCGCGGTCAGCGTGACCTCGCCCGGCAGCACCCCCGAGGCCCCCAGCGGCAACGGCCGGCTCGCGCAGGACCTGGTCAACCTCGAGGGCGACACCAACCAGCTCGCCGGCGTCTACGCCCGCACCTTCCACGACCGCTACGTCGCCGGCCTGTCGTTCGCGGTCGCCTCGCAGCACGCGCTGGCCGGCGCCCTGGCGGTCACGCTCGGCGCCGAGGAGCGCATCTGGCGCGAGGTGGACAGCGGGCTGACGCGGCTGAAGTCGCAGGCGGTGGTGGCCATGCAGGCCTCCGGGCCCCAGGCGGCCGACACCGACGCCGCCCTCGAGCTCAGCGTGGCCGGCTCCATCCTCGGGGCGGCCGCCGCGTTCGCCACCGGTGGCGCCGTCCTCGCGCTCGCCCTGGCGGCCGCGGGTGCGAGTGCGGCGGGCGACATCCTCGGCGCCGGGGGCAGCGCCCCGGCGCCCAAGAAGGTGCCGCTCGGCGCCGGCACCCCGCAGGGGGTGCTCGACAACATCATCGGCGCCCTGGACGACCTCGACACCGAGGTGCGCGACCAGGAGCGCGACCTGGAGACCCTGCTCAGCGACTGCCTGTCCGCGACCACCGCCAGCGGGACCGACGGCAACTTCGACCTGCGGCTGCGCGGGGGCGGGGCCAGCCCCGGCGAGTGGCTGAGCGCCGAGCAGGACGTCATCGTCGACGCGACCGCCATCGCCAGCATCACCGACCTGTGGATCCCGACGATCTGCGGCGACCTGCACGCCTGTCGCTCCGCGCTCGGCGTCAACGGGTTCCCCTGGATCCGTCCCGCCCACGTCGGCACGGGCACGACCGGCCCCTGGGCGGAGTACGCCGCCCTGCAGTCGCGCCTCGACGACCTCCTGGCCCAGCTCGAGAGCGAGCTGACCGAGGCCGCCGCCGCGCTCAAGGAGGCCGCGAAGGGCATCGGCCTGAGCGACGAGGCCACCACTGACGAGATGGCCCGCCAGGCCGACCGGATCAACGCCGAGAACATCAACGAGATCCAGTCCTGACGCGGTGCTGGCGGCGGGTATGACGAGGCCGGGCGCCGGCGCCCGACCGGCTCCAAGGGGTGACGACCACCCCGCCTAGACTCTGGACGTGTCCGACCAGCCCGCCGTACTCGTCGACGGCCTGGTGATGCGCTACGGCGACAAGGTCGCGGTCGACGGGCTCTCCCTCACGGTCGAGGCCCACACGATCACCGCGGTCCTCGGACCCAACGGCGCGGGCAAGACCACGACCCTCGAGACGTGCGAGGGCTACCGCCGTCCGCAGCAGGGCTCGGTGCGCGTCCTGGGCCTCGACCCCGTCCGCGACCGCCGCGAGCTGCTGCCGCGCATCGGCGTGATGCTGCAGAGCGGCGGCGCCTGGGGCGGCGTCCGCGCCGTCGAGATGCTGCGCCACGTCTCGCGCCTGCACGCCCACCCCGTCGACATCGACCTCCTGGTCGACCGCCTCGGCCTCGGCGACTGCGGCCGCACCGCCTACCGCCGCCTGTCCGGCGGCCAGCAGCAGCGCCTCGGCCTCGCCATGGCGATCGTCGGTCGCCCCGAGCTGGTCTTCGTCGACGAACCGACCGCCGGGCTCGACCCCGCCGTACGGCGTGACGTGTGGGAGCTGCTCGAGGAGCTGCGCACCGACGGCGTGACCGTCGTGCTCACCACGCACTACATGGACGAGGCCGAGCGCCTCGCCGACCGCGTCCACATCGTCGACAAGGGCTGCCTCGTGGCCTCCGGAAGCCCGCTCGAGCTCACTCGTGGCGGGTCCGTGGCGACCATCCGACTGGTGGTGACCAAGCCGTTCCCACCCGGCTCCCCCGACTCGCTGGCGCTCGAGCTCGGCCCGGGCACCGAGGTCACCCAGCTCGACGCCGTCAGCCTCAGCGTCACCGGACCCGCCGACGCCTCCACCCTCGCCAAGGTCTCGCGCTGGTGCGAGGTGCACGGCGTGCTGCCCGAGTCGCTGACCCTGGGCCAGCGCAACCTCGAGGACGTCTTCCTCGAACTGACCACCTCTCCCCGCGAGGTCGCCACGTGAGCACCTTCACGCCGGCCCCCGGCGCCGCCCCCGTGCTGCGCCAGGTGCTGACCCAGGCCTCGATGGAGACGCGGCTGATGCTGCGCAACGGCGAGCAGCTGCTGCTGGCCGTCGTCATCCCCGTCATCGTGCTGGTCGCCGGAGTGCGCGGGGCCGAGCGGATCGACCTGTCCTACGGCGTCGAGACCTTCGCGCCCGGCGTACTGGCCCTGGCGATCATGTCGACGTCGTTCACGGCGCTGGCGATCGCGACCGGCTTCGAGCGCCGCTACGGCGTCATCAAGCGCCTCGGCACCTCGCCCCTGTCCCGCACCGGCCTGCTGTGCGGCAAGGTGCTCGCCCTGCTCGCCGTCGAGGTGCTGCAGGTGCTCGTCATCGGTGCCGTCGCGCTCGGCCTGGGCTGGGAGCCGTCGATCGACGTCATCGGCGCCCTGCTCACGATGGTGCTCGGCACCGCCGCCTTCGCCTCGCTGGGGCTGTTCGTCGCCGGTGCGCTGCGGGCCGAGGCGACGCTCGCCGCCGCCAACCTCGTCTACCTGCTCCTGATGGCCGGCGGCGCCGTGGTGTTGCCGGCGACGGCGTACGGCTCGTTCGGCGACGTCGTCACCTGGCTGCCCTCCGGCGCCCTCGGCGAGGCCGTGCGCGCCTCGCTCGGCGAGGCCGCCGTACCCGTCCGTGACCTGCTCGTCCTCGCCGGCTGGACCGTGGTCGGCGCCGCCCTGACCGCAAGGACCTTCTCGTGGGAGTGAGACTCGACCGCCACGTCCGCACGCTCGGCTGGGCGTCGCTCGTGGCCAACATCGCGATCGTCGTCACCGGTGGAGCTGTGCGCCTGACCGGCTCAGGACTCGGCTGCCCGACCTGGCCGCGCTGCACCGAGGAGTCGTTCCGCGCCCACGGCGACCTCGGCCTGCACGGCGCCATCGAGTTCGGCAACCGGCTGCTGACCTTCGTCATCGCCGCCATCGCCGTCGCGACGTTCATCGCCGCTTGGCAGACCGGACGCCGCCGACTGCGCGTCCTCGCGCTGGTCCTCGCTCTCGGCATCCCGGCCCAGGCCGTCCTGGGCGGCATCACCGTCCTGACCGACCTCAACTCGTGGCTCGTCGCCCTGCACCTGCTGCTGTCGATGGCCATGATCGGCGTCGCGGTGCTGTTCCTGCACCGCATCGACGATGACGTCTCGACCTGGTCGCGGGGCAAGGTCCAGACCCTCGCCTGGCTGACGTTCACCGCCGCCTGGGCGGTCCTCTACCTCGGCACCGTCGTCACCGGCGCCGGCCCCCACGCCGGCGACATCCGCACCGAGCGCAACGGCCTCGACCCCGTCCAGGTCAGCCAGCTGCACGCCGACGGCGTGTTCCTCCTGGTCGGCCTGACCGTCGGCCTCCTGCTCTCCGCCGGCACCGCGCGCCGCGCGGTCGTCGTACTCCTCGCCGTCGAGCTGGGCCAGGGCACCGTCGGCTTCGTCCAGTACTTCACCGACCTGCCCGAGCTCCTCGTCGGCTTCCACCTCCTCGGCGCCGCCCTCACCTCCGCCGCCGTCACCTGGGCCCTCGTCGCCGTCGTGCTGCGCCCGGCCCCGTCGTACGACCCCGACGAGCGCGAGCTCGCCGACCAGCGCGCCTGACCCGGCGTGATCGCGGGCTGACCGCACCACACGTCGGTCGAAGAGCTCGCCCTGGCGAGCGTCACGAGACCACTCAACCGCAGGGTTGAACGCAAGCCGGTCCCCACCTGCGGTCGATGGGTCTCGTGACGCTCCCTAGCGGGAGCTCCTCGACCAACGTGCCGGAGGAATTGACCGCACCACACGTCGGTCGAGGAGCTCGCCCTGGCGAGCGTCACGAGACCACTCCACCGCAGGGTGCCACGCAAGCCGGTCCGCACCTGCGGTCTATCGGTCTCGTGACGCTCCCTAGTGGGAGCTCCTCGACCGACGTGTGCTCAGAAGAGCAGGGGGTCCAGGGCAACGGCGACGAAGAGCAACGACAGGTAGAGGTTGCTGTGGTGGAAGAGCCGCATCGGCTGGATGACGCTGAGGTCCTCGGTGCCGCGGGCGCGCGACCACATCTTGTGGGCCTGGACCAGGAAGACCCCGCCGAGGACGGCGGCGACGACCGGGTAGACGTAGCCGGTGCCGGCGACGGGCCACAGCAGCAGCGAGGTGGCGACCATGACCCAGCTGTAGAGGACGATCTGGCGGCCGACCTCGGCGGCGGGCTTGACCACCGGCAGCATCGGGACGTCGACGTTGGCGTAGTCCTCGCGGTAGCGCAGGGCGAGCGCCCACGTGTGCGGCGGGGTCCAGAAGAAGACGACGGCGAAGAGCACGACCGGCACCCACGACAGCTCGCCGGTGACGGCGGTCCAGCCGATGAGGGCCGGGAAGCAGCCGGCGATGCCGCCCCACACGATGTTCTGGGTCGTACGACGCTTGAGCAGCATCGTGTAGCCGAAGACGTAGAAGGCGTTGGCGGCCACCGAGAGCCCCGCCGACAGCGGGTTGACGAACGCCCACAGGACCACGGTCGAGACGACCGCGAGCACGGTCGCGAAGACCAGGGCGGAGCGCGGGGTCACCACGTGGCGGGGCAGAGCCCGCCGCCGGGTGCGGCGCATCTGCTCGTCGATGTCGCGGTCGTAGACGCAGTTGTAGGCCGAGGCCGAGCCGGCCGACAGGGCGCCACCGACGACGGTGGCCAGCACCAGGCCGAGCCCGGGCACGCCGCGCTCGGCGAAGAACATCACCGGGACGGTGGTGAGGAGGAGGAGCTCGATGACCCGGGGCTTCGTCAGGCCGACGTAGGCCGAGACGACGTCCTTGAGACCGACCTGGCCGGTGACCGGGGCGGATTCGGGGTCGGGCTGCAGGGCAGGTCGCGACTCGCCGACGTAGGTCACGGTCGTCCTCGGGTCTAGGCAGCGGGACGGGGTACCGGGTGCAGGCACGCCCGATGAGGCGGTGTCAGCCTATCTCGCGACATGAGTAGGCTCGGAATCGCCCGAAGGGGTTTGATCCGCGAGACCGCCCAGCATGCCCCAGACCCGCCTAGGAGCCCTGTGAGCACCACCCCCGCCCTCGATTGGACCGAGCTCGACGCGAAGGCTGTCGACACCGCCCGCGTGCTGGCGATGGATGCCGTCCAGAAGGTCGGCAACGGTCACCCCGGCACCGCCATGAGCCTGGCGCCGGTGGCCTACCTCCTCTTCCAGAAGGTCATGCGGCACGACCCGGCCGACCCGGAGTGGGTCGCCCGCGACCGCTTCGTGCTCTCGTGCGGCCACTCGAGCATCACCCTCTACACCCAGCTCTACCTCGGCGGGTTCGGCCTCGAGCTCGAGGACCTCAAGGCGCTGCGCACCTGGGGCTCCAAGACGCCCGGCCACCCCGAGCTCGGCCACACCCCCGGCGTCGAGGTGACCACCGGACCGCTCGGCCAGGGCGTCGCCAACGCCGTCGGCATGGCGATGTCCGGTCGCCGCGTCCACGGCCTGCTCGACCCCGAGGCGGCCGAGGGCGAGGGCCTCTTCGACCACCAGGTCTACGCCCTGTGCTCCGACGGCGACCTGCAGGAGGGCGTCAGCGGCGAGGCCAGCTCGATCGCCGGCACCCAGCGCCTCGGCAACCTCACGCTCGTCTACGACCGCAACCGCATCTCCATCGAGGGCAACACCGACATCGCCTTCACCGAGGACGTCCCGGCCCGCTACGAGGCCTACGGCTGGCACGTGCAGGTCGTCGACTGGACCAACGGCGGCAGCGACTACCGCGAGGACGTCCCCGCCCTCTACGACGCCCTGATGGCGGCGCGCGAGGTCGACGACCGGCCCTCGATCATCGTGCTCGACACCGTCATCGCCTGGCCCGCGCCCAACGCGCAGGGCACCGAGGCCGCCCACGGCAGCGCGCTCGGCGCCGACGAGGTGGCCGCCACCAAGACGATCCTGGGCTGGGACCCCGAGCAGACGTTCGAGGTGCCGCCCGAGGTGCTCGAGCACACCCGGTCGCTGCGCCAGCGCGGCGCCGCGTGGGGCAAGGAGTGGGACGAGCGGTACGCCGCCTGGGCGGCCGCCCACCCCGAGTCGGCCACCCTCCTGCACCGGCTCAAGGCGCGCGAGATGCCCGAGGGCGTCACCGACGCCATGCCCGTCTTCGAGGCCGACGCCAAGGGTGTCGCCACCCGGTCGGCGTCCGGCAAGGTCATCAACGCCCTGGCGCCGCTGCTGCCCGAGCTGTGGGGCGGCTCGGCCGACCTCGCCGGCTCCAACAACACGACCATCAAGGACGCCCCGTCGTTCGGCCCGGTCGACCGCGCCACGCACGACTGGACCACCGACCCCCACCAGGGCCGCGTGCTCCACTTCGGCATCCGCGAGCACGGCATGGGCGCGATCATGAACGGCATCGCGGCCGACCGGCTGACCCGCGTCTTCGGCGGCACGTTCCTCACGTTCTCCGACTACATGCGCGGCGCCGTGCGCGTCGCCGCGCTGAGCCGGCTGCCCGTCACCTACGTGTGGACCCACGACTCGATCGGCCTCGGCGAGGACGGCCCGACCCACCAGCCGGTCGAGCACCTCGCCGCGCTGCGGGCCATGCCCGGCCTCGACGTCGTGCGTCCCGCCGACGCCAACGAGACCGCCGTCGCCTGGCAGACCGTGCTCGGCCGCACCAACGGCCCCGCCGCGCTGGCGCTGACGCGCCAAAATGTCCCGGTCTTCCCCCGCGGCACCGACGGGTTCGGTCCGGCCGAGGGCACCGCCCGCGGCGCCTACGTCCTGCTCGACGCCGACGACGCCACCCCCGACGTCATCCTGATCGGCACCGGCTCCGAGGTGCAGCTGGCCGTCGAGGCACGCACGCTCCTCGCCGCCGACGGCATCTCTGCGCGGGTCGTCTCCATGCCCTGCATGGAGTGGTTCGAGGAGCAGGACGAGGCCTACCGCGCCACCGTCATCCCGCCCACGATCAAGGCGCGCGTCTCGGTCGAGGCGGGCGTCAAGCAGGGCTGGCGCGACTACGTCGGCGACCACGGCCGGATCGTCTCGATCGACCACTACGGCCACTCGGCCGACTACCAGCGCGTCTACACCGAGTTCGGCATCACCGCGCAGGCCGTCGCCGACGCCGCGCGCGACAGCATCCGGGTGGTCACCGGCTGACCAGCCGGCCACCACCCGTCCGACCACCCCCAGGAGGAACCCATGAGCGAACGACTGAAGGCACTGGCGGACGCGGGCGTGAGCATCTGGCTCGACGACCTGTCGCGCGAGCGGATCGAGTCCGGCAACCTGGCGGCCCTCGTCGAGGAGAAGTCGGTGGTCGGCGTCACGACCAACCCGACGATCTTCGCCTCGGCGATCGCCAACGGTGAGCGCTACGACGAGCAGGTGCGCTCGCTCGTCGCCGAGGGCCGACCCGTCGAGGAGGTCATCTTCGAGCTGACCACCGACGACGTCCGCAACGCCTGCGACGTGCTGGCCCCCGTCGCCGAGCGCACCGCCGACGACGGCCGCGTCTCGATCGAGGTCGAGCCCGACCTGGCCAACGACACCGAGGGCACCGTCGCCTCGGCGCGGGCGCTGTGGAAGGCCGTCGACCGGCCCAACGCGCTGATCAAGATCCCGGCCACGCTCGAGGGCCTGCCGGCCATCACCACGGTCGTCTCCGAGGGCATCAGCGTCAACGTCACGCTGATCTTCGGCGAGCAGCGCTACCGCGAGGTCATGGACGCCTACCTCACCGGGCTCGAGCAGGCCCGCGAGGCCGGCCACGACCTGTCGAAGATCCGCTCGGTGGCGTCGTTCTTCGTCTCCCGCGTCGACTCCGAGGTCGACAAGCGCCTCGAGGCCATCGGCAGCCCGGTCGCGACCGCGCTGCTCGGCAAGGCCGCCGTGGCCAACGCCCTCGCGGCCCACGGCGCCTTCGAGGAGGTCACGGGCTCCGACCGGTGGCGTTCGCTCGAGGCCGACGGCGCCAACCTGCAGCGCCCGCTGTGGGCCTCGACCGGCGTCAAGAACCCCGACTACGACGACACCATGTACGTCGCCGGCCTGGTCGCGCCCGGCACCGTCAACACGATGCCCGAGAAGACGCTCGAGGCGTTCGCCGACCACGGCGAGGTTCTCGGCGACGTCGTCACCGGCAAGGGCGGCGAGGGCCACGCGCTCCTGTCCCGGCTCGAGGAGCTCGGCATCGACTTCCTCGACGTCCTGCAGGTGCTCGAGCACGAGGGCGTCGACAAGTTCAAGAAGTCGTGGACCGAGCTCGTCGAGACCGTCCGCAACCAGATGGAGAAGGCTGCTCCGTGAGCCCGGCGCCGGTGGACGCCACCACTACGGGTGCGTGGGCGCGGCTGAGCGACCTGGCTGACGGCTTCTCCCCCGACCTGCGCGGCTGGTTCGACACCGACCCCGGTCGGGTCGAGCGGTTCACGACCACCGCCGCCGACCTCCACGTCGACCTGTCCAAGGGCCTCGTCGACGACGAGGTCCTCTCGGCCCTGCTGGCCCTCGCCGACGAGGTCGGCCTCGAGGGACGCCGCGACGCGATGCTGCGCGGCGACCACGTCAACGCCACCGAGGACCGCGCCGTCCTGCACACCGCGCTGCGGCTGCCCGCCGACGCCAGCCTCGAGGTCGACGGCCAGGACGTCGTCCACGACGTCCACGAGGTCCTCGACCGGGTCTACGCGTTCGCCGAGCAGGTCCGCAGCGGCGCGTGGACCGGCGTCACCGGCGAGCGCATCCGCACGGTCGTCAACATCGGCATCGGCGGCTCCGACCTGGGCCCGGTGATGGCCTACGAGGCCCTCGAGCCCTACCGCCAGCCCGACCTCGAGTGCCGCTTCATCAGCAACATCGACCCCACCGATGCCGCCACCACGCTGGCCGGCCTCGACCCGGCGACCACGCTGTTCATCGTGTCGAGCAAGACCTTCGGCACGCTCGAGACGCTGACCAACGCCCGGCTGTGCAAGGCGTGGCTGCTCGACGGACTCAGTAGTGCCGACGAGGCGGAGGCCGTCGCGAAGCACTTCGTCGCCGTCTCGACCGCCCTCGACAAGGTCGCCGACTTCGGCATCGACCCCGACAACGCCTTCGGCTTCTGGGACTGGGTCGGCGGGCGCTACAGCCTCGACTCCGCCATCGGCACGTCCCTGGTCATCGCGATCGGACCGGAGCGCTTCTCCGAGCTGCTCGCCGGCATGCACGCCGTCGACGAGCACTTCCGCACCACCCCGCTCGCCGACAACGTCCCGGCCCTGATGGGCCTGCTCAACGTCTGGTACACCGACTTCCTCGGATCCCAGACCCACGCGGTGCTCCCCTACTCCCAGCTGCTGCACCGGTTCCCCGCCTACCTGCAGCAGCTGACGATGGAGTCCAACGGCAAGGGCGTGCGCTGGGACGGCA
>JAOPXU010000228.1 GCA_025964985.1 Nocardioides sp. | reverse complement strand
CGCTGCGGGTAGCTGGTCTCGTGACGGTCGCGGGGCGACCTCCTCGACCGACGTGTGGTGGAGATGTGTGTGCGGCGGGCGCCCTCAGCCGGACGCGACGTCCGTCGCACCGCCCACGTCGACGCGGGGCTCGACGGTGACGGTGCCGTCGGTGTCGAAGGCGTAGCGCTGGTAGCCGGTGACGAGGCGGGTCTCCTCGTCGAGGAAGAGGACGGGAAAGGACGCCTCCTGCTGGGGGCGCGACCAGGGAGTCGAGAAGTTGTTGATGGTCGGGGTGTCGACGGCGCCGCCGGTGGTGTCGAGCTCCATGAGGAAGGTCCAGGTGCCGTCGGAGTTCCAGAGCACGCGCGGGGCGATCGAGCGGTGCCAGTGACCGTAGAAGACCGCGCCGGCGGGGACGTCGCCCACTCCGTCGTTGTCGGCGTCTGCGGGCGGCTCGGTGAGCGACTCGGGCTCCTCGTCGAGCAGGTCGCGGACCGAGTCGACCTCGAGGAAGGCCTGGGCGGCGTAGGCCTCGTGGACGAGCACGAGGTCGGGGCGGTCGTCCTCGTCGGCGGCGACCTCGCGCAGCCGCTGGCCATGGTCGTCCTGGCCCTCCTCGCCGCGCAGGGCGCTGCCGCCGAAGAGCTCGGTACGCGAGGGGTCCCCGTCACCGAGCACGCGTACGCCGCCCACCTCCTCGACGGACCCGTCCAGCACGGCCATGCCGGCGTCGGCCATCTGCTCCTCGCTGACGTCGGACTCGTGGTTGCCGGAGATCGCGGCGACCGGGACGTCGCCGGCGATGGCGGCCTCGCCGGAGATGCAGGTGCCCTCGGCCGCGGTGCCGTTGGTGGTGAGGTCGCCGGCGATGGCCAGCAGGGACGGGGCGTCCTCGGCTTCGGCCAGCATCGAGAAGACCTGGCGCTGCAGGCGGATCATCGTGGTGCTGCAGTGCATGTCGGACTGCATCATCACCGAGACCTCGCCGTCCTCGGGGCCCTCCATCAGCGCGGCCTGGTCGGTGAGCGACTGCTCGGCGACGTCGCGGTACTCGCGCTCGGAGTCCTCCTGGCGCTGCACCAGCAGCTGCGTCTTGGCGATCGCCCCGCCGAGCAGCGCCCGGATGACCGGGCTGTCGGTGGTCGCGCCCGCAGCGACGGAGTCGTCGAGGGAGGTGAGCGCGTAGGTGCCGTCGGTCGGTCCCCGTCCGCCCTCGGAGCCGCGCAGCTGCACCCACGCGAGCCCGGTGGTCATCGCCAGCACCAGCACGGCGGCGAGCCCGACGCGCGCGGTGTCGCGGCGTCGGTCGCGCTGCAGCCGGACGGGCAGCAGCTCGAGCAGCACGAACAGCCCGGTGCCGCCGACCAGCGCGAGCACCAGCCCCGACACGAGGAGCTGGCGGCGCAGCTCGGCCTCGACCAGCTCGACGTACTGGGAGACCGCAGCCTCGGGGTCGTGGAAGAGCCCGGCGTAGAGCTCGAGCATCTCGGGCCGCACGTAGTTGGCGAGGTCGCCGTCACCGGCGCCCGGGTCGCCTGGGCCGTCGACGGTCGCGACGACGCCCAGCGGTCCCTGCGACTCCGGCACGTAGACGGTGCCGGCGATGCCGAGCCGCACCTCGCTGTGGCCCTGCGTGGACAGGGTGAACGTCGTCGGCGAGGTGCCGATCTTCTCGGTGACCTCGGTGTGCGTCACCGCCCACGCGACGGACAGGGGCAGTCCGACGATGCCGGCGACCACCATGCAGAGCAGGAGCCGCCGCGCGACCTCTACCGCCGGCTTCATCCCTCCACCGTACGGCGGTGGCGTTCGGCACCGGCCGAGCGCCACCGCCGTCGGTCAGCGGACGATCTCGACCTCGTCGCGCCGCACGAACGCGATGCGGTGCCCGAGGTTGATCTGCACGTAGCGGTCCTGGCCGAGGATGTCGACGTGGTCGCCCGGGGTGTCGATCGAGTAGGTCTTCGCCTTGTAGAAGTCAGTGACCGGGTCGAGGTCGCCGACGGCGTACTCCTGGCCGGGCGCCAGCGCGTAGACCAGCGGCGAGACCGGCTGCACGTCGGCCGGGTTGCTGTACGCCGACGCCTCCGGGTAGCAGCGCCCATAGGTCGCGGCCGGGGAGCCCTTGGCGCGCACCTTGCCGAGCGGACGCTTCACGACGCGCGCGGTCGGGCGGCTGGCCGGGTTGGCGAACCAGCCGAGTGCGCCGAGGAACCAGACCGCGGTCCAGTCGCCCTGCACCTCGGCGACGACGTACTCGGTGCCGGCGGTGGCGCGGGCGCTGATGTCGGAGACCATCGTGGTGCCGGGCCCGCCGGTCGCGTCGATGCCCCGGTCGTTGACCAGCGGCGCGTCGGCGCGCGGCTCGGTGCGCAGGATGACGAAGTTGGTGTCACGGGGGGCACGGCAGTCGTCGCCGGGCGCCTCGCAGCCGGTGAGCGGCTGCACGTTGCCGGCGAAGCCCGGCAGGATCCGGACGACGTCGCCGTGCACCGCGGGCCGGTCGACGGTGCCCTGGCGCAGGGAGGCGCCCATCAGGTCGAAGTAGCGCTCCCAGTCCCAGAACGGGCCCGGGTCCCAGTGCATGCCGCGGATGTTGGCGCTGGTGGCGCCGGGCACCTGGTCGTGGCCGATGACGTGGGCGCGGTCGAGCGGGACGCCGTGCTGGCGGGCGAGGTGGCGGGTCAGCCGCGCGGAGGTGCGGTACATCGCGTCGGAGTACCAGGGCGCGCCCTGGGCGGCGTAGCCCTCGTGCTCCAGGCCGATCGAGTGCATGTTGAGGTACCAGTTGCCGGCGTGCCAGGCGACGTCGCGGGCCTTGACGTGCTGGGCGATGTGGCCGTCGCTGGAGCGCAGCGTGTACTGCCACGACACGTAGGTCGGGTCGGTGACGAGGTCCAACGCCAGGTCGTAGCTGCACTCGGTGTCGTGGATCAGCAGGTGGGTGATCCCGGGCGCGCGCGGCCGGTCGCCGAGGTCGTGGTTGCCGTAGTCGCCGGGCCCGGGGCCGTACTGCTCGTAGGGCGCGGGGATCCACTCGACGTCGAGGCCGGGGGGTGCCTCGACGTCGTTGCTGCGGGCGGCCTGGCGGCGGGCCTCGGCCGCGCGCGAGCGCAGCGCGGTCCGCTGGCGGTCGGCGGTGCCGACGCGGCTGGGGGCCAGCTCGAGCACGGAGCCGTCGGCGAGCTCGACGCGGCCGCCGTCGCGCACGGTCGTCATGACCGTCTCGGCGAGCTCGAGCTGGGTGGTGGCGGTGACCAGGCCGCTGGAGGTCGCGACGGTGCCGAACCACTGGGCCGGGTCGGTGCCGACGCCGACCGGACGGCGGGCCGCGCGCTGGCGGGCCGCGAGGAGCGCGGCGGTCGCGAGCACGTTGGCGTCGGCGTCACGGCGTACGACGTCGGGGTCGAGGCCGGCCGCGGTGGCGGCCTCGTGGAGGGTATCGATGACCGCGCGGGCGTCGGCCTTGCCCGACCGCGCCCTGGCCTCGGCGGCAGCGGCGCCGTCGACGAGGTGCATCGGGCCGTGGCCGAGGGACGCGCTGGGGCGTCCGTCGTGGTCGGCCCAGCGCGTCTGGGCGTAACCCAGTGCGGCGAGCAGGGCCGGGGGCACGCCGTGGGCGCGCGCGGCCCGGTCGAAGACGGGGTGGGTGTCGACGCGGACGACCGGGGGAGCGAGCGCCCCGGCCGGTCCGGCGGCCACGAGGGCCCCGGCGCCGACGCCGGTGGAGAGCAGGAAGTGGCGACGAGAAAGAGCAGAGGTCACAGGAGACCTTCCGACCAGGGCCCGAGAAGGCTGGAGGATTGGTTGACGTCGTCACCATCCAGGAGAAGACCTGCGCTGTCCAGCACTGCGACGTGCGCGTCGGCCTAGCGTCGGGGTCGCGCCCGCATCACGTCGAGGTCGACGGGACCCGCCACGCCGTCGACGCTCGCGTCGTCGCTGCGCTGCCACAGCCACCAGTCCCCGGGCGGTGGTGCGTCGCCGGGGCGGCGTACCCAGCGGCGCCGGTCGAGGTCGTCGACGAAGTCGTAGCGGGCGTCGAAGTCGGGGTGGGTGTAGACCACGACGCGCGTGCCCGTGCGCCGCTCGACCTCGGCCACGAACGCCTCGACCGAGGCCCGCATGGTCGCCGGGTCGGGCGGCGGGTCGCAGTTGCCGATCAGCTCGAGGTCGACGACCGGCGGCAGGGTCCGGCGGGCTGCCGGGACGGCGTCCAGGATGTCGACGAAGTGCTCGGCCTGACCCAGCGGCTCCGAGCACAGCGTGAAGTAGTGGTAGCCGCCGACCCGCAGCCCCGCCGCCGAGGCGGCCCGCCAGTTGTCGGCGAAGCGGGGGTCGCTGAAGCCGCTGCCCTCGGTCGCCTTGAGGTAAGCGAACCGGATGCCGTCGCCGGCGACCCGCGCCCAGGCGATCTCGCCCTGGTGGTGGGAGACGTCGACGCCGAGCAGGCGGCGTGGGCGGGGGCGTGGGGGAGCCGGCTCGGCTGTCGGCTCCGTGGTCGGAGCGGTGGCGGTCGCGGTCGTCGGCGCCGGGGTGACGGGAGCCGCGGTCGACGCGTCCTCCGGTTCGGCGGTCGCGCAGCCGGCCAGCCCGACGGCCGCCACCAGCGCCACGAGGCCGTGCCGGGCGCGGGACACCTCAGCGCCCGGTGAAGACCGGCGGCCGCTTCTCGGCGCGGGCGGCGGCAGCCTCGCGGACGTCGTCGCTGGCCCAGCAGGCGGCGAACGACGCGTCGGTCGACGCGTCGTCGGCGCCGTTGAGCACGGCCTTGTTGTGCGCGAGCGACAGCGGGGCGAGAGCAGCGATCTCGTGGGCCCAGGCGAGGGCGTCGTCGAGGGTGCCGGTCCGGTCGGCCAGGCCGCAGGCGAGTGCCTCGGCGCGGTCGATGGTCTCGGCGGCGATCATCAGCCGCCGGGCGATCCCACCGCCGGCGACGTCGGCCAGGCGCCGGATGGTCCAGGCGTCGACGGCCATCCCGTTGCGCGGCGTCGGCACGGCGAACTTGGCGGTCTCGTCGGCGACCCGCAGGTCGCAGGCCAGCGCCAGCTGGGTGCCGGCCCCGATCGCCGGCCCGTTGACGGCCGCGATGACCGGGACGGGCAGGGCGGTCAGCCCTTTGGGGCCGTGCAGCATGCCGTAGAGCGCCTGCAGGAACTCGTCGCCGTAGACGCCGGTCAGGTCGGCCCCGGAGCAGAACGACGAGCCCTCGCCGGTGATCACCAGCACCCGCGCGCCCGCCGCCACCTCGGCCGTGGCGGTGGCCACGATGGCCCGGCACAGCTCGAGGTCGAGGGCGTTGCGGCGCTCGGGACGGCGCAGCTCGAGCACCGCGACGGGTCCGTCGCGGTGGGAGCCCAGCACGCTCACGGGCGGTCGACCGGGGTGGCCGGCTCGATGCCCTGGACGATCCGCAGGTCGCGCACGGCGCCGTCCCCGAGCGCCTCGAGCGCCTCCTGGTAGGCCGGGCTCGCGTGGGCGGCCAGGGCTGCGTCGACGGTCGCGAACTCGATGATGACCGAGCGCATCTCCTTGCCGGCCTCGAAGACCGCCGCCGGCAGCGAGCGGGCCAGGAAGGTGCCGCCGGCACCGGTCAGGGCCGGGAACGCGAGCTCGGCGTAGGCCTTGAGCCTCGACTCGTCGGTGACCTCGAGGTAGGAGCTGATCCAGTACGCCGTCATGGCGTCATCGTGCCAGGGCGTCCCGGAACACCGGACGGAAGTACGCCGCCAGGGTGCGGGTCAGCCCGGCGCCGAGGTGGATGTCGTCGTAGAACGTGTTGAGGCCGCGCACGTGGGCCAGGCAGGTCGAGCGGGTGCAGTAGCTCGGCGTCGCATCGATGAGCCGCGGGCGCCCGGGCAGCGGCGCCATCAGCGTGCGGCGGATCCAGCGCTCGTTGTCGCCCTCGTGGTGCAGGGCCCGGTGGCGCGGCAGGTCGCACTGGTAGGGCTCGCGGCCGGCGGCGCAGCGCCGCGGGTCGAGTGGCACGGTGGCGGCCTGGCCGATCATGTCGACGGGAACGCCGAGCCGCCCGATCGCGCCGAACATCGGCCTGGTGCGCTCGACGCCCAGGGCCGCCATGTGCTTGCGGTAGTCGCTGAGGCCGGACGGCACGCCGGTGCGGTCCTCCTCGCGGGCGATGTCGTAGGCCTGACGGTAGCCGGACCAGAACCCGCCGACGAGCACGCGGACGCGGCTGCGGCGCTGGGTCAGGTCGCGGACGTAGGCGAGGGACTCGACGTTGTGCTCGTCGCAGCCGGTGCGCGGGTAGCCGGCGCTGCGGGGGAACGGCTTGCTCACCGGGCAGCCGCCGAAGAGGACGGCCGTCAGGTTGACCCGCTGGTTGCGGGCGACCTGGCGCAGGGCCGGCAGGTACATCTGGGCGTGGGAGTCGCCCCACAGCACCACCATCGGACGCCCCGTGAAGCTGGTGATCCGGCACGGGCTGGTGATGACGCCCCGGTCGTCGTAGCACTGCGCCGGCAGCCGCGGGAAGTCGTCACCCGGAGCGGGCGCCCGCGTCGCGATCGACGAGGGGGCCGCGGTCGCCGACGGCGCGAGACCGGGTGCGGCGAGGAGCGGGACGACCGTGGCGAGGACGAGCAGGAGCAGGCGGAGACGAGGACCCATGATGCCGAGATGGTCCCACGGATCACCCCATGACGAGGTCGGACTCCGACCAGAACGCCCGCATGCTCGTGATCAGCCCGTCGTCGTCGAACGTCATGACCTCGAGCGGCGCCATCGTCGAGGTCGCCCCGCCGCCGAGGTCGACGACGATCTCGAAGTGGAACGCCGCCTGGCCCGCGCAGGTGCGCACGGTCACCAGCTCGGTGGTCTTGGCCAGCGCCTCGAACGTCGCGTAGAACGCCCGGATCGCCTCGTGGCCCTGCAGCGGGTCGGAGCCCACCGGGTCCTCCACGGTCGCGTCGGCGGCGTACAGCGCGGTGACGTCGGCCGCGGTCCCGGTGGCGACGGTGTCGAGGTAGCGCTGGACGCCGGCGGCGACGTCGTCGTTGCTGAGGGTCATGGCGCAGTTCTATAACACGTTCTAGTTCTGCGCCAGCGGGGGAAGTGACCACACGTCGGTCGAGGAGGTCGACCTGCGACCGTCACGAGACCACTCACCGCAGGGTCCGCGGCCGACCCGACCTGCGCCGGCGGTTGTCTGGTCTCGTGACGCTCCCCAGCGGGAGCTCCTCGACCGACGTGCGGACCGTTGGACCTACCGGAAGCGGTGCATGTCGCGCACGGCCGGCTTGAAGAACCGGGCCAGGTTGCGGGTGCGCGTGGCGGAGAGGTGGAGGTCGTCGAAGTAGGTCTGGATGGTGCCGACCTTGCCGCGGCAGACGAAGTCGGTGCAGTAGCCGGAGCTGGCGTCGACGATGCGCGAGCGTGCGGTGCGCTTGATCTTGTCCTGCTGGCGCTGGAGGTAGCCGTCGGTACGACGCTCCTCGGGCATCGCGCGCCAGCGCGGGAGGTCGCAGACGTAGGGCTCCTCGCCGGCCTCGCAGGAGGCGCGGCGCTCGGGCACGGTCGCGGCCTGGCCGATGATGTCGACGTCGACGCCCATCCGGCCCAGGCGGGTGAAGAGGTCCGGGGTGCCCTCGTGGGCGAGGCGGACCATCTCCTTGGTGTAGTCGTCGTAGCCCGAGGGGGCGCCGACGGCGTCCTCGAGGACGATCTTGCGGTAGGCGCGGCGGAAGCCCGACCAGTTCGAGCCGAGGACCACCTTGAAGCGCTTGTTCTCGCGGCGCAGGGCCTCGACGGTGCGCAGGGCGACGTAGTTGCTGCGTCGGCAGGCGCCCTTGCCGTTGTTGTTGGTGATCAGGACCGGCGGGCAGCTGCCGGCGACGAAGGAGACGAGGTTGACGCGCTCGCCCTGCACGGCCTCCTTGAGGGCCGGGATCCACTGGTAGGCGTGGGAGTCGCCCCACAGCACGATCGTGGGACGCCGGGGGAAGAACTTGTTGAGCGGGCACGGGAACGGGTCGATGCCCGAGCGGGCCGGCCCGAAGCAGCCCGGCGGCAGCACGGGGGCGTCGACGCCCTCGAGGTCGCCGCGGAAGGCCAGGTCGTTGGCGGGGGCGCCCGGCGCGGGCCGGCCGTCGGCCCCGGCCGACGGCGCAGCGGTGCCGAGCAGGGTCGCGGCGAGGAGCCCGGCCAGCGCGAGCAGGAGCAGGCGCAGCGGGCCGCGAGGACCAGGGGAGGGAGCGCTCATGGTGGACTCATGGTGACACAGCGACGAGGGGTGGGAGGAGGTCCGATGCCGGGTCGGAGGACGCCGGACGAGGAGCTGCCGGCCGGTGGACCGCTGCGTGAGGTGGTCCCCACCGAGCACGCCGGCGCCTTCGTGGTGCGCGTCGACGGCCACGACCAGTCCTACGTCGACCTCGACGACCCGACGCGCCTCGCCTTCGACTACGTGCGCCGGATGGGCGACGTCGTCGACGTCCTGCCGCCCGACGCCACCCGCGTCGTCCACGTCGGCGGCGCCGGGCTGACCCTGGCCCGCTACGTCGCCGCGACCCGCCCCGGGACCGGCCAGGTCGTGCTCGAGCCCGACGAGGAGCTCACCGCGCTGGTGCGCGAGCGGCTGCCGCTGCCGCGGGGGAGCGGCATCAAGGTGCGCCCGGTCGACGGCGTCACCGGCGTGGCCGCCCTGCGCGACGACCACGCCCACCTGCTCGTCATCGACGCCTACGACGCGGGCGAGGTGCCGGAGGACGTGGTGGCTCCGGCCTTCCTCGCCGACGTCGCCCGGGTGCTGGCCCCCGGTGGCCTGGTGCTCCTCAACCTCGCCGACCGGGCGCCGTTCCGCCGGGCCCGTGACGTCGTGGCGCGCCTGCGGGCGGCGGTCGGACCGGTCGTGCTCAGTGCCGAGCCGGCGACGCTGCGCGGGCGTCGCGCGGGCAACCTGCTGCTGGTGGCCGGCGCGGTGCCGCCGCTCGAGGCCCTGCGGCGCAGCGCCGCGACCTCCGCGGCGCCGTACAAGGTGCTCGACGAGCGGCAGGTCAGCGACTCGTTCGGCGGCGGTCGCTGAGCCGGAAGACCAGCCAGACCGAGGCGTCGGCCACGAGCTGGACGGCGTGGTCGGCCCCGGTCGCGACCCGCGCGGCGACCAGGCGGTGGCGCACGGCGTCCTGGGTGACGGTGGTGCTCATCGTGGCCTCCTCGGTGGTCGCCCCGAGAGGTCGGCGGCGTGCCGGCCAGGTGGGTCCAGGGTGATCCGGGACGCCGTCCGCGCGCATCGGCCGATCGGTCCGGCCGGGGGCACGGACGGGTCACCCGCCGGGGGCGGTCGTGGGCCGCGGCGATGCCTTAGGCTGGAGTCTTCTGCTCGACGACCCGGAGGCCCAGAACCGCCCGATGGACGGCTCTCAAAGTACGAACCCCCTGTCCCGCCCCGCACCTGACGCCACCAGCCCGGGTCCACGATGACCGCCTGGTTGCTCCTCGCCCTCGCGATCGTCCTCATCGCCACGTGCGGTGTGTTCGTGGCCGCCGAGTTCTCGTTGGTGACCGTCGACCGCAGCCAGGTCGACCGGGCCGCCGCCGACGGTGACGTCGCGGCCGGCGGCGTCCAGGCTGCGCTCCGCTCGCTGTCGACCCAGCTCTCCGGCGCCCAGGTCGGCATCACCGTGACCAACCTCGGCATCGGCTACCTCGCAGAGCCGGCGATCTCCCAGCTCATCCGCGGACCGCTGGAGTCCCTCGGCACCCCGAGCGGCGCCGTCGGCCCCACCGCCCTCGCCATGGGCTTCGTCGTGAGCACGGTGCTGACGATGCTCTTCGGCGAGCTGGTCCCCAAGAACCTCGCCATCGCCCGCCCGATGGCCACCGCCCGCTCCACCCAGCTGCCGATGCGCGTGTTCACCGCCGTGATGCGCGGCCCGATCAAGGTGCTCAACGGCTCCGCCAACGCCATCGTCCGCCGTCTCGGGCTCGAGCCGCAGGAGGAGCTGCGCTCCGCGCGCAGCTCGACCGAGCTCGCCTCGCTCATCCAGCGCTCGGCCGACGTCGGCACGCTCGACGCCGACACCGCCGAGCTGATGGAGCGCTCGGTCGAGTTCGGCACCCGCACCGCCGGCGAGATCATGACGCCGCGCGTGCGCACCCGCAGCCTCGAGGCCAATGACCGCGCCAGCGCCGTCATCGAGCTGACCCGCCACACCGGCCACTCCCGCTTCCCGGTACTGGACGACGACGACGTCGTGGTCGGCACCGTCCACGTCAAGCACGCCGTGGCGCTGCCGATGCACGAGCGCGCCACGACCAAGGTCAAGCACCTCATGGTCAAGCCGATCGTCGTGCCCGACTCGCTGCGCCTCGACCCGTTGCTCGCGCTGCTGCGCGCCGACGGGTTCCAGCTGGCCGTCGTCCTCGACGAGTACGGCGGCCACGCCGGCATCGTGACCCTCGAGGACGTCATCGAGGAGATCGTCGGCGACATCAGCGACGAGCACGACCGCCTCGGCGCGCGCGCCCGCAAGCGTCGCGACGGCAGCTGGTCGCTGTCCGGCCTGCTGCGCCCCGACGAGGTCGAGGACCTCACCGGCGTCGAGCTGCCCGAGAGCGAGGACTACGACACCGTCGCCGGCCTCGTCCTGCAGGTGCTCGGCAAGATCCCGGCCGTCGGCGACATCGCCGAGGTCGAGGTGCCCGACCGCACCGACCCCGACGAGGTGCCCGGCCGCCGGCTCGCCGTGCTGACCGTCGAGCACATGGACGGCCTGCGCGTCGACCGGCTGGCGCTGCGCCTGCACGGCCCCGACCCCGATCCTCAGCTGTCCGGCGCCTCGGACGCCGCCTCGGATGCCGCCGACGCGGCCGCTGACGCCGCCGACGATGCGATGAGCGCCCGGGAGGTCCGGCCGTGAGCGACTACGCCGCACTCCTCGTCGCCGTGCTGCTGCTGGTGTTCAACGCGTTCTTCGTCGGCGCCGAGTTCGCGCTGATCTCCGCCCGCCGCAGCCAGATCGAGCCGAGGGCCCAGGCCGGGTCCCGGATGGCGCGCACGACGCTGCACGCCATGGAGAACGTCTCGATGATGATGGCGGCCGCCCAGCTCGGCATCACCATCTGCTCGGTCGGCCTCGGTGCCGTCGGCGAGCCGGCCCTGGCCCACCTGATCGAGCCGCTCTTCGAGCGGGCGGGCGTGCCCGAGGGCCTGCTCCACCCGGTCGCGTTCGTGCTGGCCCTGACCGTCGTGGTCTTCCTGCACGTCGTGCTCGGCGAGATGGTGCCCAAGAACATCGCGCTCGCCGGACCCGAGCGGTCCGCGCTGGTCCTCGGCCCGATCCTCGTCGCCGTGGCCACGCCGCTGCGCCCGATCATCGTGGTCCTCAATGCCACCGCCAACGCCACCCTGCGCCTGCTCAAGGTCGAGCCCAAGGACGAGGTCAGCTCGACCTACACCCGCGAGGAGGTCGCCGCGCTGGTCGAGGAGTCGCGGGGCGAGGGCCTGCTCGAGGCCGACGAGTACGACCGGCTCGCGGGCGCGCTCGGCTTCACCGAGAAGACCGTCGAGCTCGTCCGCCTCGACGCCACCTCGCTGACCATGGTCGCGCGCGGCTCGACCCCCGCCGACGTCGAGGCGCTGTGCGCCACCACCGGCTTCAGCCGGTTCCCGGTGGCCGACCCCTCCGGGGAGCTCGTGGGCTACCTCCACATCAAGGACGTGCTCGAGCCCGACGAGAGTCGCCGCTCGCTGCCCATCCAGGACAAGTGGATCCGTCCGTTCGCCCCCGTCACCGCCGACGACCAGCTCCAGGAGGCCCTCGAGACGCTGCAGCGCCGGGGCGCCCACATGGCGCGCGTCGTGGACCCCGACGGCGCGACGCTCGGCCTGGCGACCCTGGAGGACGTGATCGAGGAGCTCGTCGGCGAGATCCGCGACGCCGCTCACCACGACGCGCCCCAGGAGGCCCCTCACGAGTCGGTCCTGGAGTCGGCACGGCAGGACGACGCCTGACCCTCCCCGACTCGCGCCGTCCCGGCCGCTAAAGTGTCGACCACAGGCTCGGAGCAGCACTCAACACCCGGAATGCAGGCATCAGTGGCGGACGACTCGGCGCGCGAGGACCGCGTCTGGACGGTTCCCAACCTGCTCAGCGCCCTGCGGCTCGCCGGGGTGCCGGTCTTCCTCTGGCTGGTCCTCGGCCCGGAGGAGGACGGCTGGGCGCTGGCCCTGCTGATGGTCTCCGGCTTCACGGACTTCCTCGACGGCTGGCTCGCCCGCCGGCTGAACCAGCAGTCGGTGGTCGGCCAGATCCTGGACCCGGTCGCGGACCGGCTCTACATCCTCGCCGTGGTGGTCGGGCTCGCGCTGCGCGACGTGATCCCGTGGTGGATGGCCGTCTCGCTGCCGCTGCGCGATGCGCTGATGTGGGGGCTGGTGCCGCTGCTGCGCACGCGCGGCTACAGCGCGCTCCCGGTGCACTTCCTGGGCAAGGCGGCGACGTTCAACCTCCTCTACGCCTTCCCGCTCCTCCTGCTGGGCGACGGCGAGGGCACGGTGGCCCTGCTCGCGCGGGTCTTCGGGTGGGCCTTCGCGTTCTGGGGGATCGGCCTCTACTGGTGGGCCGGCGTCCTCTACGCCTGGCAGGTGCGCAAGCTGCTGATGACGACCGAGCGACGCGTGGCAGTGCGCGATGCCTGAGTCCCCGGACCTGCCGCCGCGGGTCACGCTGCCGCTGCTGGACCTGATCCAGCGCCAGTCCCTCGACGAGGACTACCTGATCGCCGCGGAGCGGCGCGCCGCCCGAACCGCCGCGGGCGAGCCCGAGTCCCCCCGCTCCGGCGGCCACCCGCGTCGTGTCGCGGCCGTGGCCGTGGCCGTGTTCGGCGTGATGGCCGCGACGGCGGCGGTGCAGACCCAGCGCAACGCCGAGGTGCGCGACGAGGGTCGCGCCAGCCTGGTGGCGCGCATCGAGGACCAGAGGGCGCGGGTCTCCCGCCTCCAGGAGCGCATCGCCGACCTGCGCGAGGGCAACGCCGACGCCGACCGCCGGGTGCGCCGCCTGAACGAGGCGGAGCAGGCCCTCACGCCGCGGCTGCGCCGGCTCGGCGTCCGGACCGGATTCACCCCCACGCGCGGGGAGGGCATCCGCGTGACGATCAAGGACGCGACGAGCGGCGACCTCGACGGCACCGTGCGCGACGAGGACCTCGCGCTGCTGGCCGACGGGCTGTGGGCGGCCGGCGCCGAGGCGGTCGCCATCAACGGTCAGCGGCTCACGGCCCTCAGCGCCATCCGGACCTCCGGCGTCCCGATCGAGGTCAACGGGGTGGGGATCGCCTCGCCGTACACCGTCCTCGCGATCGGCGACAAGGCCACGATGCAGGCCTCGCTGATGGACACCAGCAGCGGGATCGCCTTCGACGGCCTGTCGCGACGCTTCGGCTTCACCTACGAGCTGCAGAATGAGGACCAGATGTCCCTGCCCGCCGGCCCGCGCTCGTTCCTGCTGCTCCGCTCCGCGGACCAGCGCAGGGTCGACGAGAGGGTCCCGCCCAAGCTGGAGGAGCCGCTGTGATCGCCGTACTCGGCCTGGCCGTCGGTGTGCTGCTCGGCGTCTTCCTGAAGCCCGACGTTCCGCTGGGGCTCGAGCAGTACCTCCCGATCGCGGTGGTCGCCGCTCTCGACGCGGTCTTCGGCGGGCTGCGCGCCTACCTCGACGGCATC
>JAOPXU010000215.1 GCA_025964985.1 Nocardioides sp. | reverse complement strand
TGAGATCACCCGCAACAGCGGACCCGATGGCAGCTACCACGCACCGTTGGCGCACCTAGCCGCCACACATCGGCGTGCCCGGCCGAAGTCGTTTCGGTTCATCGAGAACCCTCACCTGTGCCGGCGCCGACGCCCTGGTCGAGTCCCACACGGCCCACAAGGGCGTCACCGATTCCCTCAGGACCGCTCCGGGTGTTCCACGAGCCGATCAGGTCGAGTGTCTTGCTGATGATCTGGGCCCGGCCGAGGTAGCCGGACTCGGCTGCGTTGTTGCCCCAGTCGGTGATGTCGTTGATGTCGAGAGAGGCCACAATGTAGCCCTGCGTGGCGAGCTGCTCGGCCAGGTAGTCGTAGCCGCGGAAGGACGCCGAATCCTCGATCTGCAGCAGCGCGTCCACGGTCGCGTCGTCGGTCGAACACGTGCCCTCGGAGTAGGTGGCCAGTAGGGCCAGACCGACGAGTAGCTGGTCATCGACCGCGCTGCCGCTCTCGCAGGTGGCGTGGTTGCCGTGCTGGAAGATCAACACCGGGAACGGGCCCGACCCGGACTTCGGATAGTAGACGACGCCGGCCTGGCGCATCTCGAGGATCGTCGTGGCGGTGGTGTCCGACGGCGCTCCGCGCCCGACCCGCACCTTGCTCGGAAGGTCGTACTCCGCCCGGTTGAATCCTAACGACCCCGCCGCGCCGGGATCGGGCGTCGTGGCCGACGGCCCTACAGCCCCGGCCGTCCGCGTGAGCAGACCAAGGACCTGGACGACGAGGACCACCACGAGCACGACAGCGAGCAGTGGAGGGACGACGCGGCGAGAACCTGCGCTGGCTGAATGCATGACTGGGCCTCACGTGCTGGGTCGCGGCAGCTGCGCGCGATCACGATGGAGAAGACGCCTCCAGTGGGCGACACCAGCTCGAACGACACCAGCGCGCTGGTGGTTATGGCGTTCCGGTCCGTCGGACGACATGTTCACACGAACGGAACAAGCAGGCCCTCCGCGTTACCTCAACGACTCCTGCGATGACTCGGAGCGGCGGTTGCTCACCCCTTGCGTGACTCGAGCGGCCGGTCCCGTAGCGCCGGCGTCGTGAAGGACTCCGCCCGATCACGCGGCGCCCTTGAGCGCAGAACTGCGCCGCTGCGTCCGACGCAGCTTGCGTCGCGTCATGAGCGGAGCACGAGCACCCGCCGAGCCAAGATCAGACGAACGCGCCGAAGCCGGACCTCCTCACGAAATCTTCGGCCCAATGTCGGATCACGCGGCATCGGACACTCGTCTCGGTGCGCGGGTTGATAGCCTGCGCTGGCCAGTCGACCTCTCGAGCAGGGGTCAGGGAACCCGGTGCGAATCCGGGACTGACGCGCAGCGGTATGGGTGACGGGCGGAACGTGTCGAGCGAGCGATCGCCCGGCGGCCACTGGGTCGAGCGACTCGGGAAGGCGTTCCGTACCGGTCGATCCCGAGTCCGAAGACCTGCTGGCCCTTACGACGTACGCCGTGAGGTCACCGAGGACGACGCGGACCGTCCCTGACCTACCGAGGACCCCGTGCCACCCGCCACCACCTCCGGGCGCCACCCCGGCACCGTCCGCACGCGTCGCGACCTGTGCCCAGGCGTCGTGCGTCCCTGGCTAGCCGCCGACGGCGCGCTCGTCCGAGTACGCCTGGCCGGTGGGTTGATCTCGCCCGCGCAGCTGGCCGAGGTCAGCGACATAGCCCGGCGCTTCGGCGACGGCGACGTCCACCTCACGCGACGAGCCAACCTGCAACTGCGCTCTCTCCCCGTCGACACCGACGGCTCGACCCTGCGCCCGGACGTCGTCGATGCGATCGGTCGGGCCGGGCTCTTGCCCAGCCGCACCCACGACCTGGTCCGCAACCTGATGGTCTCGCCCCAGTCAGGACTGGCCGGTGGCCGTGCCGATCTTCGTGCGGTGGTCGCCGAGCTCGAGACGCTCCTCCTCGGCGACGCGGAACTCGCGGGTCTGCCTGGACGCTTCCTGTTCGTTCTCGACGACGGCCGCGGGGACCTGCTGCGCGACTGCGACCTCGGGCTCGTCGCGCTCGACCACAACACCGCCCAGCTGCGCGTCGGCCCCGTCTGGGGGCCGGTCCTCGCCCTCACCGAGTCGGCTAGCGCCCTGCACGACCTCGCCCGGCGCTTCGTCGCCGCGCGCGGCGAGGGCTCCACCGCGGCTTGGCACATCGACGAACTCGGCGTCCGCCTGGTCGAGGCTGAGCCGGCCGACCCCCGAGTTCCGGCAGCCGCCCCCCCGCTCCCCTACGGTCCGGTCCCAGGAGGCATCCACGTGCCGGCGCCCGACGGGATCATCACCCCCGATCTTGCCTCCGCCCTGGCCTCCTGCGGTACCGCCGACCTGGTCATCACACCCTGGCGCGGTGTCCTCGTACCGGAGACCAGTAGATGAGCGCCCTCATGCCGCCCCCCAGGCGCTACCACTACACCGCCGACGGACCCGCGATCTACATCGACTCGTTCGCAACCATTCGCGCCGAGGCAGACCTCGCAAGGATCACTCCAGGAGCCGAGAAGATCGCTGTTCGCATGATCCACGGCAGCGGCCAGGTCGACCTCGTTCACGACCTGGTCGTGCATCCCGAGCTCGTCCCCGCGGCCCGACTGGCGCTGCGAGCCGGGGCACCGATCATCACGGACGCTCGGATGGTGGCGATGGGCATCACCGCAAGCCGACTGCCTGCAGACAACGCGGTGCACTGCTTCCTCACCGACGAGCGGGTGCCGGGGCTTGCAGCCGCCTGGAGCACCACGCGCACAGCCGCCGCGGTCTCCCTCTGGGAGCCGCTGCTCGACGGAGCCGTCGTGGCGATCGGCAACGCCCCCACAGCGCTGTTCCACCTGCTCGAGATGCTGATCGCCGGCGCACCCCGACCCGCTGCCATCATCGGCTGTCCGGTCGGCTTCATCGGCGCCGCCGAGTCCAAGGACGCACTGATGGCGTTCGCCGACGATCACGGCATCGATGTCCCGTTCGTCACCGTGCGGGGCCGGCGCGGCGGCTCGGCCATGACCTCCTCCGCGGTCAACGCCCTGGCCCAGGAGGAAGAATGAGCGGTCGCTTCTACTGCGTCGGCCTCGGTCCGGGCGACCCGGAGCTGATCACGCTGAAGGCAGCACGGCTGATCGGCGCCGCCGACGTCGTGGCCTACCACGCCGGCGTCGGCAAGCAGTCTCACGCCCGCCGGATCGCCGCCGGCCTCATCCCCTCGACGGCGATCGAGGAAGAACTGCGCTACCCGGTGACCACCGGAAGCACCGATCACCCGGGCGGCTATGCAGGCGCCATGGCCGACTTCTACGAGCAGTCCGCCGGCCGCCTGGCAGTCCACCTCGACGCCGGACGGCACGTCGTCCTGCTCGCCGAGGGCGACCCCCTCTTCTACGGCTCGTCGATGTACATGCACGACCGGCTCGCCGACCGCTTCGCAACGGAGGTGGTGCCCGGCGTCCCGGCGTTCGCGGCGGCGACTGCCTCGGCAGCCCTCCCACTGGTGCGCCAGACCGACGTCCTCACCGTATTGCCGGGGACCCTGCCCGAGGCCGAGCTGGCCCGCCGGCTCGCCGACACCGACGGCGCGATCATCATGAAGCTAGGGCGGACCTTTCCCGCCGTGCGCCGCGCCCTCGCTGCAGCCGGACGCCTCGAGCACGCGGTCTACGTCGAGCATGCCTCCGCGTCTGCAGAGCGACGACTACCTGCGGCCGACGTCGATGCGACCTCGGTGCCTTACTTCTCCCTGGTCATCGTCCCGGGCGACTCCCGCCGCCTCGAGGCGCTACCAGCACCTCAGACGCGCGCCTCCACCGCCGCTGAGGTCCTCGTCGTCGGTCTCGGCCCCGGCCCCGACCGGTGGCTGACGCCCGAGGTGGTGGCAGCCCTCGCCGAAGTCGATCACGTCGTCGGCTACGCGCCCTACGTCAATCGGGTGCCACAGCGCGCCGGACTGACCCGTCACGCGTCCGGCAACACCGTCGAGGTCGACCGGGCCCGCCACGCGATGGAGCTGGCACGAACCGGTGACCGAGTCGCTGTCGTCTCCGGCGGCGACGCGGGAGTCTTCGGGATGGCAGCCGCGGTCTACGAGGTCGCCGACGACTACCCCGACGTGTCGGTCCGGGTCCTGCCCGGAATCAGCGCGGTCCAGGCCGTAGCCGCCCGTGCCGGAGCGCCCATCGGCGGCGACTTCGCGGTCGTCAGCCTGTCGGACCGCCTCAAGCCATGGCCGGTGATCGAGCAGCGTCTACGCGCGGTAGCCGAGGCCGATCTCGTGCTCGCGATCTACAACCCCGCCTCGCGCAGCCGCACCGAGCAGATCGACCGGGCCCAGAAGTTACTGCTCGAGGTACTGCCCCCCGACCGTCCGGTCATCGTCGGGCGCGACGTCGGCCGCGCCGAGGAGTCCCTGACCGTCACCACCCTCGCGAGCCTCGACACGACGACGATCGACATGAAGTGCCTGCTGATCGTGGGATCGTCGGCCACGACGGTGAGCACCAGCGGATCGGTGTGGACGAGCCGCTCCGTCGTGCGTGCGGGCGCCGCCATCTGAGAGCTCCCGGTCAGGGACGCCTCTCACGGGTGGAGGAATACAAGTAGGACTCCCCCCCATCGCGAGAGAGGGCGCGTCCGACCAGGATCACCGCCGCCTGGCGCATCCCTGCCGCCTCGACCTGCGCGGCGATGTCGCTCACCGTGCCGTGCAGCACGACCTGACCGGGTTGGCTCGCACGATAGACGACGACGACCGGGCAGTCGCGGCCGTAGTGCTCGACGACCTCGGCCATCACCTCGCGCACCCGGGTGACGGCCAGGTGCACCGCCAGGGTCGCCCGCGTCGCGGCGAAGGCGGCCAAGGACTCGGTCGCGGGCATCGCCGTCGAGCGCGCCTGGGCCCGGGTGAGGACGACCGACTGGGCCACGAGCGGCACCGTGAGCTCGCGCCCGACGACGGCCGCTGCGGCGGCGTACGCCGCGACCCCGGGGGTCACGTCCCAGCACACACCGGCCTCGTCGAGACGACGGGTCTGCTCAGCGAGGGCGCTGTAGACCGACGGGTCGCCCGAAGCCAGGCGCACGACATCGAGGCCTGCGGCGTCGGCCTCCACGAGGATCTCGACCATCCGGTCAAGGTCGAGGTCCTGGGTGTCGACCAGGCGCGCATCGGTCCGGCAGTGCGAGAGCACCTCGACGTCGAGGTAGGTGCCGGGGTAGAGCACCAGATCGGCGCCGGCCAGCAGCGACGCCGCGCGCAGCGTGAGCAGGTCGGCTGCGCCCGGGCCGGCACCGACGAAGTGGATGGTCATGAAGCGCTCCAGCTCCACTGGGTGACGGTCCGGGCGGGGGCCCAGCCCGTGTAGGAGCCGATCGGGGCGGCGGTCTCGACCGCGATGCGGGTCAACTCGCCCCCGTGCCTCGCATACTGCACGCCGAGCTCGCGCTCGGTCTCGACGGTGACGCCGTGCGCGACGAGCCTTCCGCCTCGAGGAAGCACCTCACGGCAGCGGAGCAACAAACCTGGTGTCGTGGCACCACCTCCGACGAAGACGGCGTGCGGGTGGGGCGAGGAGCCGAGGATCTCAGGTGCCGAGCCGTGCACGACCTCGAGCCCGGGAACGCCGAGGCGCGCCGCGTTTCGCCGAATCCTGGCGGCACGCTCCGCGTCAGCCTCGAAGGCAACGGCCCGACAGGTCGGGTGCGCGCGCATCCACTCGATACCCACAGATCCCGCGCCCGCGCCGACATCCCAGAGCGTCTGGCCCGGCTGGGGCATCAGGCGCGCCAAGGCCGAGGCGCGCAGGTCGCGCTTGGTGAGCTGGCCGTCGTGTTCGTAAGCGTCGTCCGGAAGACCCGCCGCCCACGAGCCGACGACCGGGCCGCGAAGGTGCAGCGCCAGCACGTGGAGGCGAGGGGCCTCGGCGTCCCAGGTGGCAGCGACACCGTCGGTCCGCGACTCCTCCGCCCCGCCGAGGTCGCCGAGCACGATCATGTGCGTCTCGCCATAGCCGACAGCCACCAGCAGCTCGGCGACCCGTCCCGGCGTCGACTCATCGGAGGAAAGAACCAGGACCTCGTGACCGGGAGCGAGGTGGCGCAAGACCTGCTCGGGCCGCCGGCCGACCAGGCTCAGCACCTGGGTGCGCTCGGCTGACCACCGCAGCCGCGCCAGGGCCAGCGACACCGACGACACCGCGGGCAACACCTCGACCACGTCAGGCCCGAGCGCCCGGATGAGCGCCGAGCCGATCCCCGACAGCATCGGGTCGCCTGAGGCCAGGACCGCGACCGGCCGGTCGACGTAGTCAGAGAGGAGGTCATAGCTCAAAGGGGTCGGCCAAGCGCGCCGGAGCTGGCCGTCGACCTCGGGGAGCAGCCCGAGCTGTCGGCTCGAGCCGACGACCACGGCCGCCGCCTCGAGGCGCGCGCGGGACGCCTCGCCAAGGCCGGCCCAACCGTCGGCGCCGATGCCCACGACGGTCACCTGGGACGGGCGGAGATCAGGCACGAGCAAGGACGCTATCGTGACCGCACAGCCCCGAGGTGCCCCGAGTCCGCGCGATCCGTGCGTGGCCGACGGGAGAATCTGGGAAGCCGGTGAGAATCCGGCACAGGCCCGCTGCGGTGATCTGGATGTGCACGACCGGCGTCCGGGAAGTCCGAAGACCGGCCTCGAGGCTTCCAACCCGATGGCGGACGAGCGGGAGCCTCCCATGCCACAGCACTACCCCTTCTCTGCCGTCGTCGACGCCGGGGACATGTCTCTAGCGCTCGTGCTGACGACGATCTCGCCTGAAATCGGTGGCGTCCTCGTGCGGGGCGAAAAGGGCACGGCGAAATCGACGATCGTGCGCGCGCTCGCCGCAGTGCTGCCGCCGATCGACGTCGTCGCCGGCGACCGGTTCTCCTCCGCCCCCGGGTCGACCTCCCCCGACGGACCATTCGCCACCGACGCCGCGGTCGAGACCCGTCCGGTCCGGCTGGTCGAGCTGCCCGTCGGTGCCACCGAGGACCGCGTGCTCGGCTCGCTGCACCTGGAACGCGCCCTGTCGGAGGGCAAGGCGGAGTACGAGCCGGGCCTGCTGGCCAAGGCGCATCGCGGACTGCTCTACGTCGATGAGGTCAACCTGCTGCACGACCATCTCGTCGACCTCCTGCTCGACGCGGCCGCCATGGGCCGCTCCACCGTCGAGCGCGACGGGATCTCGGTGTCGCACGCCGCACGCTTCGTCCTCGTCGGCACCATGAACCCCGAAGAAGGCGAGCTGCGCCCCCAGTTGCTCGACCGGTTCGGACTCACCGTAGAGGTCAAAGCCCCCCGCGAACCAGCGCTCCGCGTCGAGGTCGTACGACGTCGCATGGCCTTCGACGCCGACCCGGCGGGCTTCGCCGAGGCTTACGCCCACGAGGACCGCGCGCTCACCGCACGCATCCTCGCCGCCCGGGCCCAGGTCGGCGCCGTCACGCTGCCCGACGAGATGCTGCACAAGATCGCCGAGCTGTGCGCAGGCGCCGGCGTCGACGGCCTGCGCGCCGACATCGTCACCGCACGCACCGCTGTCGCCCACGCCGCTTGGCACGACCGCGACTCGGTGACACTCCAGGACGTCCGCGTCGCGGCTCGCCTCTCGCTGCCCCACCGGCGCCGCCGCAACCCGTTCGACGCCCCCGGCATCGATGACGATCTGCTCGACGAGCTGCTGGGCGAGACCCAGACTGATCCGGATCCGGATCCGGATCCGCCCAGCCCCGGCCCCGGCCCCGGCCCCGACCTGGGTCCGGAAGAGGCCGGAAGTGGTGGCGCCGACACGGCGCCGATGTCGACCGCCGCAGCTTCGACACCGACCAGCGCCGGCGGCGACGCGGGAGTTGAGCCAGCTTCGTCGACGGCGATGGCGACGGCAGGTACGCCGTACCGCTCCCGACTCTTCACCGTCCGCGGGACTGGGACCGGCGAGACCGGCCGCCGGAGCCGCGCGATCACCGAGTCGGGCCGTCGAGTCGGCGCCGAGACCGGGCGGCACGGCCCCATCCACCTGCTGGAGACCTTGCGGGTCGCCGCGCCCCACCAGGCCAGCCGCGGCCGCGGCGCGGGGCCCATGATTTTCCGCGCCGGCGATCTGCGGGTGGCGACCCGGGAAGGCCAGGAGTCCAACCTCGTGCTGTTCTGCGTTGACGCGTCGGGCTCCATGGCCGCGCGTAAGCGGATGGAGCAGGTCAAGACCGCGATCCTGAGCCTGCTCCTCGACGCCTACCAGCGCCGCGACAAGGTCGGGCTGGTCACCTTCGGCGGCGCGGGCGCCCTGCTCGCCCTGCCACCCACGGGCTCTGTCGACATCGCCGCGCGCCGACTCGACGACCTCCCGGCTGGCGGGCGCACCCCGTTGGCTGAGGGCCTGCTGGAGGCCGGCCGAGTGCTGCGGCTCGAACGCGTCCGCGACCCCCGGCGTCGCCCCCTGCTCGTCGTGGTCACCGACGGGCGGGCCACCAGCGGGCCTGACGCGGTCGGCCGCTCGCGACGGGCCGCCGACCTGCTGGCCGCTGACGAAGTGGCGGCCCTGGTCATCGACTGCGAGACCGGGGCGATGCGGCTGGGACTCGCTGCAGTGCTCGCCGAGCACCTGGTCGCCGAATACGTCCCAGTCAGCGAAGTCAGCGCCGAGGCGCTCGCACGCTCCGTGTCCGAGCGGGTCGCCTGATGCCGCAGGGCAAGCCGCTCGTCGTCCCCGACGACGGGCTCACCACCGCTCAGCGACGTCAGCAGCCGCTACTCATGGTCCACACCGGCGACGGCAAGGGGAAGTCGACCGCCGCGTTCGGGCTGGCGATCCGTGCCTGGAACCAGGGGTGGGACGTCGGGGTCTTCCAGTTCGTCAAGTCGGCCAAGTGGCGCATCGGTGAGCAGACCGTGCTCGAGCGCCTCGGCGAGCTGCACGCCCAGACCGGCGAGGGCGGGCCGGTCGAGTGGCACAAGATGGGCTCAGGCTGGTCCTGGTCGCGCAAGGCCGGGGAGACCGAGGACCACGCTCGTGACGCCGCTGAAGGCTGGGCGGAGGTCAAGCGCCGCATTGCCGCCGAGACCCACGATCTCTACGTCCTCGACGAGTTCACCTATCCCATGCAGTGGGGTTGGGTTGACGTCGAGGACGTCGTCGAGACCCTGCGGGACCGGCCCGGACGCCAGTACGTCGTCGTCACCGGCCGACGGGCCCATCCGGCGCTGGTCGAGGCAGCCGACCTCGTCACCGAGATGACCAAGATCAAGCACCAGATGGACCGCGGCCAGAAGGGCCAGCGGGGCATCGAGTGGTGACACTTCCCCATCGGCTCCCGCGCGTAGTGGTGGCGGCGCCCGGCACCGGCCAGGGCAAGACCACCGTGGCCACCGGGCTGATGGCGGCGCTCCGCGCCCGCGGGATGGTCGTCAGCGGCCACAAGGTCGGCCCCGACTACATCGACCCCGGCTACCACTCCTTGGCCTGCGGTCGTCCAGGCCGCAACCTGGACCCGCACCTGGTCGGGGAGGAGCTCGTCCCCCGGCTCCTTCTCCACGGTGCCGCCGGGGCTGAGATCGCCGTCGTCGAGGGAGTGATGGGCCTCTTCGACGGCCGGGTCGGCAGCGGAGGCTTCTCGTCCACGGCTCACGTCGCGGCGCTGACCCGGTCGCCGATCGTGGTCGTCGTTGATATCTCTCGTTCCTCGCGCACCGTAGGAGCCGTCGTCCACGGGCTAGCCACCTACGACTCGTCGGTGCGGGTGGCCGGGGTGATCCTGAACCAGGCCGGGTCTCCCCGCCATGCCGCCGAGGTGGCTTCCTCCATTCGAGTGCCCGTACTCGGCACCATTCCGCGTGACGCCACCCTGGCCACGCCGTCGCGCCACCTCGGACTGGTCACTGCAGCGGAGCGTGAGGAGAGCAGCGCTCTCGTGGCGGGCCTGGCGGCGCGAGTCACCGAGACCGTTGACCTCGACGCGGTGCTGACGGTGGCCGGAGCCGCGCCCGACCTCGAGGTCGCGCCGTGGACACCGGGCGAGGTCGTGTGCCCGCCGTCGACCCGCCGACCCGTCGTGGCCGTGGCCGCCGGCCGCGCTTTCACCTTCCGGTATGCCGAGACACCCGAGCTGCTGCAGGCCGCCGGCTGTGAGGTGGTCGAGTTCGACCCGCTCGTCGACACCGCCCTGCCTGCGGGTACGACCGGCCTCTACCTCGGCGGAGGGTTCCCCGAGGAGCACGCCGTCGCCCTGTCGACCAACGTCGGCCTCCTCGCCGAGGTGCGTCACGCCGTCGCCGACGGCGTGCCCGTGGTCGCCGAGTGCGGCGGTCTGCTCTACCTGTGCCGCACCCTCGACGGCGTCCCCATGACGGGGGCGATCGACGCCGAGGCGCGGATGATCGGACTTACCCTGCGATACCCGACGGCCACGGCGGCCTCCGACGGCCTGCTGACGCGTACCGGCGAGACCGTCACCGGCCACGAGTTCCACCACACCACCGTCGAGCCGGTGAGCGGACTGAGCCCGGCCTGGGTCGTCGACGGCCAGCCGGTCGGATTCGGCAGCGCCACCCTGCACGCGTCCTACCTGCACACGCACTGGGCCGGGCACCCCCACCTCGCTCAGCGCTTCGCCGACGCCGTCCACGCGCATGCCGACGCCTGATCGGGCGTGGGACCCGCTGCGCCACCACGGCGACGTCGAGGCACGGGCGGGCCTGCTCGACCTCGCGGTCAATGTCTACCCCGGGCCCAGGCCGGCGTGGCTCGACGACGCGCTGCGGGCGAGCCTCGACGGCGTGGGCCGCTATCCCGACCCCGCCGCGGCCGAGGCCTCGGTCGCAGCCCACCACGGCCGCGCCCCCGACGAGGTGCTGCTGACCGCGGGGGCGGCCGAGGCGTTCTCCCTGGTCGCCCGTCGGCCGTGGCGACGACCGGTCGTGGTGCACCCGCAGTTCACCGAGCCGCACGCCGCGCTCAAGCAGGCGGGGCACGACGTCACGTCGGTCGTGCTGCCGCGACCCTTCACCCTCGACCCCCTTCTCGTGCCGGACGACGCCGACCTCGTCGTTCTCGGCAACCCGACCAACCCCACCGGGGTCCTCCACCCGCGCGACGTGGTCCTCGGGCTGCGCCGTCCGGGCCGGCTGCTCGTGATCGACGAGGCGTTCATGGACACCGTTCCCGGCGAGACCGCCTCGGTGCTCGGTGAGAGCGGTGCTCTCGTGATCCGGAGTCTCACCAAGCACTGGTCGATCCCCGGCGTCCGCGCGGGGTACGTCGTCGGCGACCCGGCACTGCTCTGCGAGCTGCGGCATGAGCAGGTGCCGTGGTCGACGTCGACTACAGCGATCGCCGCGAGCACTGCTCTCGCAACGCCGCAGGCCCGCTCCGAGGCGGGAGTCCGGGCGCTACGCATCGCTGACTGGCGCACCCATCTCCAACGTGGCCTGGGCGATCTCGGCGTCGATCACCTCCCGTCGGCCTCCAGCTTCGTGCTTGCGCGCACCGGCGACGGCGTCCACGGCCGCCTGCGCGACGCCGGGGTCGCCGTTCGCCGATGTGACACGTTCCCCGGGCTCGACGCCTCGTGGGTGCGCATCGCCGTTCGCCCCGAACCGGTCACGGGCGTCCTGCTCGACGCGCTCCGCCATGCCCTACAGTGAGCGCTGCGGGCACGAGGAAGTCGGTGAGAATCCGGCACAGTCGCGCTACTGTGACCGCCCTCCAGACGACAGCACAGTCGTCGGGATGGGTGGAAGTCAGACCCGAGGGTCCGCATCCACCACATCGACGGGGACGCATCCATCCCCCAGGAGGAAACCCCTATGGCCCAGACGGCTGTCACGCCCGAGATCGAATTCCCGACCATCCCGCTGAGCGACCTGGGCCCGTGGGCCACGTTCTTCGGCCTCTTCGCCGCCATCGTGGTGTTCTTCATCAGCGCCGACCAGGGCGCCATCTCGATCCCGGCGGGCACGATGATCCACGAATGGGTCCACGACGCGCGGCACCTCCTCGGCTACCCCTGCCACTGACGGCCGGGGTCAGCTGTGATGACGGCCCGCTCCTTCCTGGTGCGGGGGCTGCTCATCGGCCTCCTCGCCGGCCTCGCCGCCTTCCTGGTGGCCCACGAGGTGGGCGAGCCCCACGTCGAGGCCGCCGTCGCCCTGGAGGAGGCCACGGCCTCTCATTCCGGCCACGCCTCCGCCGACGCACCCGGCTCGGCAAACGATGAGGAGCACGTCGCCGAGGTCAGCCGCCCTCACCAGCGCACCTGGGGCCTGCTCACCGGCACCCTCGCCATCGGGACCGTCCTCGGCGGCCTCGTCGGCCTGCTGTCAGCGTCAGTGGTCGGGCGGCTCGGCCGGCTGACGCCGGTGCAGTCGACTCTCACGATCGCCGCGATCGGTTTCGTGAGCTACAGCCTGGTGCCATTCCTCAAGTACCCCGCGACCCCGCCGGGCGTTGGTTCCGGCGACACCATCGACGAGCGCACCAACGCATACTTCGGCCTGGTACTCCTGTCGGTACTTGCCGCCCTCGGCGCCGTCCTCCTGGCGCGGGCCGCCGCCAAACGCCTCGGCGGCCTCCGCGCGTCGGTCACGGCCCTCGTCGGGTACGTCGCCGTGGTCTCGGTCGCCGCGGTGGTGCTGCCGAGCGCCGACGGGATCGTGACGTTCCCGGCCGACCTGCTGTGGTCCTTCCGTCTCTCCTCGTTGCTGACGCTGGCCGCAATGTGGGCGGTGATCGGAATCGGTCTCGCGCTGGTCGTCGACCGGCTCGCGACGCAGGACCGGGCCGCGAACGATCGGCGTGCACTCGCTGCGAGCCTGTGAGGGCCCCCGACCCCGACGTCCGACGGGCCGCTGCCGCCCGCCTTGCCGGCCTGGCCGCCCCGGCGGGGGCACTCGGCCGGCTCGGCGACCTCGCGGTCTGGTGGTCGGCGACCCAGGGCGCGGCGGTCCCACCGCCGGCCGACCCGGTCCGGCTGGTCGTCTTCGCCGGTGACCACGGCGTCGCTGCACACGGGGTCAGCGCCTATCCGGTCGAGGTCACCGGCGCGATGGTCCGCACCCTGGTCGCCGGCCGTGCCGGGGTCTCAGCGCTGGCCGTCGCGCACGGCGTGCACGTGCGCGTGCTCGACCTCGGTGTCGACGACGACCTTCCCGATGTACCCGACGAGGTCCGGGCCTGGAAGGTGAGACGCGGGTCGGGGGCCATCCATGTCCAGGACGCCCTCACCGCCGACGAGACACGTCGGGCGCTGGCGGCCGGCCAGGCGGTGGCTCACGAGGAGATCGCGCTCGGAGCGCGCCTGCTGCTGACCGGTGATCTGGGCATCGGTAACACCACCCCCGCCGCCGCCCTGGTCGCCGCCGGGCTCGGCGTACCGGCCAAGGACGTGGTCGGGCGCGGGACGGGCATCAACGACGCCGGGCTCGCGCGCAAGCGCGCCGTCGTGGCCAGCGCACTAGCCAGCACCGGCACGCCCGACTCGATCCCGTCGACACCCTCACCGCCCTCGGCAGCGCCGACCTGGCGGCCACGACGGGGTTCATCGTCGCGGCGACCGAGTCGGGCGTGCCGGTGCTGCTCGACGGACTCATGTCCGTGGCCTGCGCCCTCACCGCCGACCGCATCGCGCCCGGCGCGGCAGCCTGGTGCGCCGCCGGCCACCGCTCGACCGAGCCGGCGCAGTCGCTCGCCCTCGACAAACTCGGCCTCGAGCCGCTGCTCGACCTCGGCCTGCGCCTGGGCGAGGGCAGTGGCGCGGTGGCCGCCGTACCCCTCGTGCGCAGCGCCGCCGCCCTGCTGCGCGACGTCGCCCTGCTCTCGGAGGTCATGGCGTGAACGCGCTCCCCGGCCCGTGGTGACGCGGACCCGAGAGCCGCAGCACCCAGCCGGCGACCAGGACTACTGCCGATGAGCCGGGCCCTCGGTCTTGTGCTCGGCTTCGCCGCCGACCAGCTGCTCGGCGACCCGCGACGCTTCCACCCGGTGGCCGGCTTCGGCAGGACGGCCCTGGCCCTGGAGCAGATCGGCTACGCCGATCGCCGCGGCCCGGGCATCCGGCACACGGCGGTGCTGGTCGGCGGGGCGACGGCGCTCGGGATCGCGCTCGACCGTGGCGCCCTCGCCACGGCGGCTGCGACCTGGACGGTGCTCGGCGCCCGCTCCCTCGACCGTGAGGCCGCCGCCGTCCACGCGCTGCTGGCCGACGGCAGGCTCGAGGACGCCCGGCAGCGACTGACCCACCTCGTGGGCCGCGACACCAGCGTGCTCGACGAGGCAGGCGTGGCCCGCGCCGTGATCGAGTCGGTCGCCGAGAACACCTCCGACGCCGCGGTCGCCCCGCTGGTGTGGGGAGCACTGGCCGGGACCCCGGGGCTGCTGGCCCATCGCGCGGCCAACACCCTCGACGCCATGGTTGGCCACCACACCGACCGCTACGAGCACTTCGGCTGGGCCGCAGCCCGCCTCGACGACGTGCTCAACATGCCGGGGGCCCGACTGACCGCAGCGCTGACCCTCGTGCTCGGCTCCGACCGTCGAGGCGCCGCGCGGGCCTGGCGCCGGGACGCAGGCGCGCACCCCAGCCCCAACGCCGGACCGGTCGAGGCGGCGTTCGCGGGCGCGCTCGGCCTACGGCTGGGCGGGCAGACGGTCTACGCCTCCCGCACCGAGCAGCGGCCGGTGCTGGGCGACGGGCGGGCGCCCGGTGCGCACGACATCACTCGCGCGCGGTCGCTGGCGCGACGGATCGACCTGGCGGCGCTGCTCGTCTGCGCAGGGGCCGCAGCCGCCGCAGCACGGCATCGACGTCGCTGACGGTCTCGACGCCGGCGGGCGCAGGCGGACGTCGTACGACGACGACGGGGAGGCCGAGCCGCTCGGCGGCCGCGACCTTGGGCCACGTGTGCGTGCCCCCGGAGTCCTTGGTGACCAGCACGTCGGCACGGTGGTCGGCCATCACCGCGAGCTCGGCCTCGAGACAGTAGGGCCCACGGTCCAGCAACACCGTCCACGCAGCCGGCACGTCGGTCTCGGGCGGGTCGACAACGCGGGCCAGCACGGCGTGCTCGCGCAGTTCCGTCACGAACCGGCCGAGCTGTTGGCGACCGACGGTGACGAACGGCCGTCGCCCGAGGGCCGCCGTCCGCGCGGCGGCCTGCTCGTGGTCGTCGACCCACTCCCAGTCGCCGGCCCAGCCGGGTCGCTGCAGGCGCAGCAGTGGCAGGTCGGTGCAGGCTGCGGCAGCGTTGGCGGAGATCCCGGCGGCGAACGGATGGGTCGCGTCCACTACGGCCTCGAACCCGACGGTCGCCTCCCGGAGCCCGTCGACCCCACCGAAGCCCCCGATGCGGACCTCCCCCACGGGCAGCCGCGGCCGCGCCACCCGGCCGGCCAGTGAGGTCACGACGTCGTCACCGAGCTCGACCAGGCGCGCTGCGAGCTCACGGGCCTCCGCCGTGCCGCCCAGGACCAGGATCCTCACCGTCGCGTCAGCGCCAGGTCGAGCAGCGCATCGACGTCGAGGTGCTCCTCGACGAGCGCGCCCAACAGGTCGAGCCGCCGCTCGCGCGCCGCCGGGAACGAGGCGGTCGACGCGACGCCGAGCGTCCGTCGCAGGTAGGCGTCGCGATGGGCGTCGTCCTCGAGCCGCCCGTGCACCATCGTGCCGGACACGGCGCCGCGCTCGGACTCGCCAGCCACCTGTCCGTGGTGGATCTCGTAGCCGGCCGGGTCATGACGTCGCAGCACCTTGTCGGGCCCGAACTCGGTGCGCAGGTCGAGCAGGCCAAGGCCCGCGACCGTCGCGGGTCGTCCCTCGACGCCCAGCGGGTCGGCGATCTCGGTCCCGAGCATCTGGAAGCCGCCGCAGATCCCGAGGACCGGGCGCCCGGCGGCCGCGTGACGGCTCACGGCGACGTCCAAGCCCCGCGCGCGCAGCCAGGCCAGGTCGTCGATGGTGGCGCGGGTGCCGGGCAGCACGACGAGGTCGGCGTCGGCGAGCGCACGCGGCGTGCTGGCGTAGACGACGTCGAGCCCGGGCTCGAGCCCGAGCGCGTCGACGTCGGTGAAGTTGCTGATGCGGGGCAGCCGGACCACGGCGACCCGCCGGCCATGGGCGCCGGCGTCGCTGCGCCGGGCCTCGAGGTCGAGCGCGTCCTCGCTGTCCAGCCACAGGTCCGGGCTCCAGGGCAGCACGCCATGGACCGGCCGCCCGGTGCGACGCACGAGCTCGTCGAGACCCGGCTGCAGCAGCCCGAGGTCGCCGCGGAACTTGTTGACCACCCACCCGGCGAGCAGCTGCGCGTCGCTGTCCTCGAGCAGGGCGAGGGTGCCGACGAACGCCGCGAAAACCCCTCCGCGGTCGATGTCACCGACCACCACCGTCGGCAGCCGCGCGTGCTGCGCCAGTCCCATGTTGACGTAGTCGCTCGCCCGCAAGTTGATCTCCGCGGGGCTCCCCGCCCCCTCCGCGACGACGACGTCGTAGCGACCGGCGAGGTCGTCGTACGCCGCGTGGGCGGCGCGGGCGAGGTGCCGGCGGCCCTCGGCGAAGTCGGTGGCCTCCACCGACCCGGACGGTCGGCCGAGGAGCACGACGTGGCTGCGCCGCTCGCCGCCGGGCTTGAGCAGCACGGGGTTCATCGCCACTTCCGGCTCGGCCCGCGCGGCCATGGCCTGGATCCACTGCGCGCGGCCGATCTCGCCGGTGTCGTCGCCGTGCCCGACCACCATCGAGTTGTTCGACATGTTCTGCGCCTTGTAGGGCGCCACGTGGACCCCGCGGTCGGCCAGCGCCCGGCACAGCCCGGTCGTGACCACCGACTTGCCGGCGTCCGACGTCGTCCCGGCGATCAGCAGGCCGCTCACGAGCGAGCCTCGGGGCGGCGGAGGAGGTAGATGTCCATCACCCAACCGGCGGCGTCGCGGGCACGGCCGCGGGCGGCGTCGACCAGCGGCAGCACGTCGCCGACGCGACCGGCGACGAGCTCCTCGGAGGCGGTGCCGAGATTGGCGCCCCACCAGATGACCCAGTCCTCCAGCCCGTCGAGCTCGATCGTCCGGTTGAGCATCACGACGATGTTGTCCTGGCCGCCGTCGACGGCCTCGCTGAGGCGCCGGGCCGACGTCACGTGGAGCGGTTGCCCGACCTCGTGCAGGACGATCCGGTGACGGGCGGCGAGCAGCTGGAGGCTCGAGATGCCCGGGACGACGTCGACCTCGAGCGCCACGCGCCCGCGAGCCGCGACCCGCTCGAGGACGCGGATCGTGGAGTCGTAGAAGGCCGGGTCCCCCCACACGAGGAAGCCGGCGTCGCCGGGGTGCGACGTCAGCGCCGATTCGTAGGCGAGCGACCGCGCCTCGTGCCAGGCCTCGACCACAGCGGCGTACTCCTGCTCGGTGCCAGTGCGCTCGGGGCGTCGCTCACGCGCCGGGTCCTCGATGCGCACCACGACCGGCTCGACGTCGAGGTGCCGGTCGAGCAGGCGGCCGCGGGCCGCGACGAGCGGGTCGGGCATGCCACCACGCGGGGACTTGTCGGACACCACGAAGAACGCAACGCTCCGCATCGCGCTCACCGCCTCGACGGTCACCTGGTCGGGGTCACCGGGTCCGACCCCGATGACCCGCACCCGCCGCGGCCCCCCGTCAGCCACGGTCTTCCAGGTCGCCCTCGAGCTCGAGGTAGACCTGCTGCATGGCGGCCACCACGTCGGCGTCCGGCTCAGCCCACAACCCGCGGTCGGCCGCCTCGTGGAGCTTCTCGACGATGCCGCGCAGGGCCCAAGGGTTGGACTTGCGCATGAACGCCTGGTTGGTCTCGTCGAGCACGTACTCCCGGGCGAGCGACTCGTACATCCAGTCGTGCACGACCCCGGCCGTGGCGTCGAAGCCGAAGAGGTAGTCGACCGTGGCCGCGAGCTCGAAGGCCCCCTTGTAGCCGTGGCGCTGCATCGCTCCGATCCAGCGCGGGTTGACGACCCGGGCGCGGAAGACCCGGTTGGTCTCCTCCTGGAGCGTCCGCGTGCGGACGGTGTCGGGGGTGGTGGAGTCGCCGACGTAGGCCTTCGGGTCGGCGCCGGTCAGCGCCCGGACCGTGGCGATCATCCCGCCGTGGTACTGGAAGTAGTCGTCGCTGTCGGCGATGTCGTGCTCACGCGTGTCGATGTTCTTGGCCGCGACCTTGATGCGCCGGTAGTTGGCCGTCATGTCCTCCGACGCCGGCGCCCCGTCGAGACCGCGACCGTAGGCGAACCCGCCCCAGGCCGTGTAGACCTCGGCGAGGTCGTGGTCGTCGCGCCAGGTGCCCGACTCGACGACCTGCAGGATGCCGGCGCCGTAGGACCCCGGTTTGGAGCCGAAGATGCGCGTGGTCGCTCGCCGCTCGTCGCCGTGCTCGGCCAGGTCGCGCAGCATGTGGGCGCGCACGAAGTTGCGGTCCAGCGGCTCGTCGAGCGCGGCGACCAGCTGCACCGCGTCGTCGAGCATGGCCACGACGTGGGGAAACGCGTCACGGAAGAAGCCAGAGATGCGCACCGTGACGTCGATGCGCGGGCGCCCCAACTCGTCCAGGGGCACGACGCGGAGGTCGCTGACCCGGCGCGACGCCTCGTCCCACTAGGGCCGCACCCCGAGCAGGGCCAGCACATCGGCCACGTCGTCGCCCGAGGTGCGCATCGCCGAGGTGCCCCAAACCGACAGACCCACCGAGGCGGGGTAGCCACCGGTGTCCTCGACGTAGCGCTGCACGAGCGACTCGGCCATCGCGGTGCCGGTCTGCCACGCCAATCGCGACGGGACCGCCCGCGGATCGACGGTGTAGAAGTTGCGCCCCGTCGGAAGCACGTTGACCAGGCCGCGCAGGGGCGAGCCACTCGGTCCGGCAGGGACGAACCCGCCGTCGAGGGCGTGCAGGACCGCGTCGAGCTCGTCGGTAGTACGCGCCAGCCGCGGCACGACCTGCGTCGCCGCGAACACCAGCACCCGCTGCACCTCCGGGTCGTCGTGAGCGGTGCTCGCCGCGGCCAGGGACCAGTCGGCGTCATCCATGTGCTGCACGAGCGCCTTGGCCTGCTGCTCGATCGCGTCGACCGCGGTCGTCGCCTCGGCCCCCTCCTTGAGGCCCAGTGCAGCGCGCAGTCCGGGGACAGCCTGCTCCTGACCACCGAACACCTGCGCCGCGCGCAGGATCGCCAGGACCAGGTTGACCCGCGACTCACCGGAGGGGGCGGCACCGAGCACGTGCAGGCCGTCGCGGATCTGGGCGTCCTTGATCTCGCAGAGCCACCCGTCGACGTGCATGATGAAGTCGTCGAACGACTCGTCGTCGGGCTGCTCCTCGAGACCGAGATCGCGGTGCATCTCGGCGGCGTGCATCAGCTGCCAGATCTCCCCCCGGATCGCCGGCAACTTGGCCGGATCCATGGCGGCGATGTTGGCGTGCTCGTCGAGCAGCTGCTCGAGCCGGGCGATGTCGCCATAGGACTCCGCGCGCGCCATCGGGGGGATCAGGTGGTCGACGATCGTCGCGTGCGCGCGGCGCTTGGCCTGCGCACCCTCCCCCGGGTCGTTGACGAGGAACGGGTAGACCAGCGGCATGTCGGCGATGGCGGCATCGGTGGCGCACGACGCCGACAGCGCGGCGTTCTTGCCAGGCAGCCACTCCATCGACCCGTGCTTGCCGAGGTGCACGACGGCGTGGGCGCCGAAGCCGCCCTCGCCGATCGGGGCCCGCAGCCAGCGGTAGGCGGCGAGGTAGTGGTGGGTCACCGCGAGGTCGGGGTCGTGGTAGATCGCGATCGGGTTCTCGCCGAAGCCGCGGGGCGGCTGGATGAGCAGGACGACGTTGCCGGCCTGGATGGTGGCGAGCACGATCTCGCCCGCATCATTGACGAACAGCCGACCGGGCGACTCGCCCCACGCCTCGACGGTCGCCGCACGCAGGTCGGCCGGGAGGTCGGCGGTCCACGCGTCGTACTGCGCCTTGGTCACCCGAACGTGGGCCGAGGTCAGCTGGGCGCTGGTCAGCCACTCCTCGTCCTGTCCGCCCGCCGCGATCAGCGCGTGGATCAGCGCGTCGCCTGCCTCGGTGTCGCTCCCTCCGCCGTCGGCGAGCTCAAGGCCCGGGATGTCGCCGGGCGCCCCAAGGTCGTAGCCTGCGTCGCGCATCCGGCGCAGCAGCCGGATGGTCGATACCGGGGTGTCGAGGCCGACGGCGTTGCCTACCCGGCTGTGTTTCGTCGGGTACGCCGACAGCATCAGCGCGACCCTGCGCTCGGCCGGCGGCGTGTGGCGCAGACGTGCGTGGTTGACCGCGATCCGGGCCACCCGGTCGCAGCGCTCATGGTCGGCGACGTAGCGCGGCAGCCCGTCGGAGTCGATCTCCTTGAACGAGAACGGCACGGTGATGATGCGGCCGTCGAACTCGGGGATCGCGATCTGGGTGGCCGAGTCCATCGGTGTCACGCCGTCGGCGGAGGCCTCCCACTCGTCGCGACTGCTGGTGAGGCAGAGACCTTGCAGGATGGGGATGTCGAGCGCGGCCATCCGCTCGACGTCCCACGACTCGTCGTCGCCACCGGCGCTGACACCGGCGGGGGCGCTGCCGCCGGCGGCGAGCACCGTGACGACCAGGGCGTCGAGGCCGCCCAGGGCGGCGTACAGCTCGTCGGGCGCGGAACGCAGCGAGCCGGCAAAGACCGGGACGGCGACCGCGACGCCGGTCGCGTCGACGGCGTCGGCGAGGGCCTGGACGAAGGCGGTGTTCCCGCTGGCCTGGTGGGCCCGGTAGTAGAGGATGCCGATCTTCGGCAGGTCGGTCTCAGGCACCGGCCGGGACCAGCCCCAGCTGGGGATCGCGGCCGGCGCCTCGAATCCCTCGCCGGTCAGCAGCACCGTGTCGGAGAGGAAGGCGTGCAGCTGGGCCAGGTTGTCGGGGCCGCCCTCGGCCAGGTAGCGGTGCGCCTCGGCCGCGACGCCCATGGGCACCGACGACAGCTCCATCAGCTCAGCGCTCGGCTGCTGCTCGCCGCCGAGCACCACCATCGGCATGCCGGTGGCGCGGATGCGCGCGAAGCCGGCGCAGAGGTCCTGCGGCGACCCCAGGATGCGGCCGACGACCAGGTCGCAGCCCTCAAGGGTCTCAGCCATCGACTGGTGGCCCGGCCGGGCAGGGTTGGCCCACACGTAGTCGGCGCCCCGGGTGTTGGCGGCCCGGGCCGAGAGCAGGTCAGTGTCGGAGGTGGAGAGCAGGGCGATACGCATCAGGTGGACTTCTCTCGAGTGCGGGTCGGGACGTGGTCGAGGGGGCAGTCCCCGCAGAGGGCGGCACCCGGGGCGAGGTAGAACAGGCAGCAGGTGCGGCGACGAGCTCCGTCGAGCAGCCCCGCCAGGGGCGGTCGTGACAACAGGTCGGCGACCAGCGGCTCGTCGGGGCGTAGGCCGTGCACGCGGGGGACGACCGCGAGGCTCGCGGCGACGTTGCCCCAGTGGAGCCGCGGCGCCAGCGGCAGCGCGGCGACCAGCGGCGCGAGCACGGCCACGACGACGTCGAGGACGTCGGCCGGGCCGACGTCGGCGAAGCCCCGCCCGCCACGCACACCCAGCACCACCGAGCCGTCGTCGTCACGGGCGCAGACCGCTGCAGGGTCGACGACGACGCCGTGCCGCACGGCCGGAACAACGGTCAACGACCACAGGCGCGACGCCACGCCCATCGAACCCGTTGAGAAACCCACCCGCTCCGGCGCGCCGCCCAGCCGGCGGCTGACCCGCCCAGCGAGCCCGGAGCCGACGAGGTCGACGACCTCCACGTAGCGGTCGTCGGGGTCGAGGTCGGGCGCCCAGGCCTCGAGGGAGCTCAGGGCCCCTACGAACTCGGGCACCGTGGCGGTCCTCACCGACGCACCAGCCGGAACTGCCGGGACCGCAGCGCGGGCGGGAGCGGACCGCCCTCGGCGACCCAGTCGCAAAGCGACTCGGTGAGCCGGGGCTCGAGCACCCCTCCGAGCCACGTGTCGCGCAGTCGGCTGGGCAGTCGGTGGTCACGGACGAGGACGACGTTGCTGCGATCGCACTCGTCGAGGCACTCGACGGTGCGGACACGGACGTCGGCGGCGGCGAGGTCCTCGATCGCCGCGCGCTGGGCGTCGTGGTCGGTGGCCGGGTGCTTGCCCGGGCTCCCGCAGCAACAGTCGCGACACAGCATGACCGTCAGCCGCGGCGTACCGGGTCGGGCCCCTGGTGGCGTGCCCGTCGTCATCTGCGTCTCCCTCGTCCCGTTGTGCCCGGGACAGACGCGGCAGCGAAGACAAGGGGATGAACCCGTGTCCCCTGACCCACCCACGAGGTCTCGGACCACCGCGGACGTGTCGTCCGCGGTGCGCTGGCAGGTATTCGGACTTGTGGGCGCGGGCACGTTCGCCCACCTAATGGCCGTCGCTTCCCAGGTCGCGTGCGACCCAGTGCTTCATGACGGCGTTCGTTCCCACTCACCGCTGCGGGGCAGTCCCGGAATCACACCGGGTTCCCTCTTTCGGCGTCCTGACTGGCAGCCAGGCAGCACCAGCTGCGGGAGCGAGCATAGTCCCCGCGTCGTCAGCCGGGGCGAGCGGCATAGCGCCCGGGGTGGGCGACGGCCACCACCTCGCCCACTACGACGATCGCCGGCGGCCGCACCTGCTGGGCGACGATGTCGTGGGCCAGCTCGCCGAGGGTGCTGAGCACCGTGCGCTCGGCCGGCATCGTGCCGTCGCAGACGAACGCCACCGGCGTGCTCGCCGAGCGCCCGCCCTCTATCAGGGCCGCTGCGATCGCCGGGGCGTTCTCCACCGCCATCATCAGGACCAGGGTGCCCCGGAGCCGGGCCAGGGCGGACCAGTCGGTGAGCGATTCGGAGTGCCCCGGCGGGAGGTGGCCCGAGACGATCGAGAACTCGTGGGCCACGTGCCGGTGCGTCACGGGGATGCCCGCGATCGCCGGGACCGCGACGGAGCTCGTCAGCCCCGGGACGACCGAGACCGGCACCCCGGCCTCACGGCACGCGAGGACCTCCTCATAGCCCCGGCCGAACACGAAGCTGTCACCGCCCTTGAACCGCACGACGCGCAGACCGGCCAGTGCGCGGTCGACGATCAGGCGATTGATCTCCTCCTGCTGGGCCGACCGCCCACGGGGCAGCTTGGCAACGTCGACGAGCTCCACGTCGTCGGACAGCTCCCCGAGCAGCGCCCGCGGGGCGAGCCGGTCGGCCACGACCACGTCAGCGGCCATCAGCGCCCGGCGCCCGGCCAGCGAGATCAGGTCAGGGTCGCCCGGGCCGCCGCCGACGAGCGTGACGCCACCTGCCGGCCGGACCCGGGCCGGCGCGTCGATCACCCCCGTGCGCAACCGGTCCACGATCTCGTCCCGGATGGCGGCCGACCGCCGGGGCTCGCGCCCGCTCAGCACGGCCACCGTCATCCCGGCGGCCGACCCGGTCGCCGGGGTCAAGGCCGTGGAGCGCGCCGGGTCGTCGGAGCGCACGCAGAAGACGCGGCGCTCCTCCGCGGCCCGCGACACGAGCTCGTTGACCCGGGCGTCGTCGGTCGCGGTCACGACGTACCAGGCCCCGTCGAGGTCGGCCGGCACGAACACGCGCTCGTGCAAGGTGACCTCGCCGGCCCCCACGAGCCCTTCGATGGCGGGCGTGACCTCCGGCGAGACCACGACCACCTCGGCGCCCGCCGCGATCAGGGCCGGGACCCGGCGCTGGGCGACCGTGCCGCCCCCCACGACGACCACACGCCGTCCCGAGAGTCGGAGGCCGGTGAGGTATGCCGTCGTCTCGTCCACACGAGCATCCTTCCGTCCCGGCTCCGCGACAGGGCACCCGGTGGTGACCTCACCGTGCCGTTGCCTACGGCTCAGCACCGTTCCTAGAGCTCGACCTCGGAGAACGGTCGGACTGTCTACGGACACTCCGCCAAGTCCCTGAACAACGGACCGAACCGGAGCACCACTCGCCGCCCGGCCACTGCACAACCACCGGACCGCACCCCAGTGCAGTCAAGTCGCACACACCTCATGCATTACTGGGATGCTCAGTTTCGTCCGCGACAACCGCGGGTGCTGCGGGCGTCGCCGGGAAGGCTCGACCTCTTGCTGCCCATCGAAGGCTGATGAGGCTCATCAGTGGCTGCCTCCCGGTGGCGTTTCAGCGGCCGGCGTGACGCCCAATAGAGGCATGGGAAGCAC
>JAOPXU010000206.1 GCA_025964985.1 Nocardioides sp. | reverse complement strand
GGCAGCGACAGCAGCATGACCGCGTCGTCGAGCGTGATCGTGTCCAGCGACATCGACTTGAACAGCGAGCCGGTGCGCGCCTTCGCCGACTTCGGCGCGTCCTGGGGCAGCTCCTCGGTCACGTAGGGCCCGAACCGGCCGTTCTTCGCGATGATGCGCAGCCCGGTCTCGGGGTGGGAGCCCAGCTCGATCTCCTCGCCCGCCGGGTTGGCGAACAGCTCGGTCGCCTTCTCCATGGTCAGCTCGTCGGGCGGCAGGTCCTCGGGCACGTTGGCGCGCCGGCCGACCGGGTTGCCCTCGTCGTCGGGACCCTCGAGGTAGGGGCCGTAGCGGCCGACGCGCAGGTTGATGCCGGAGTCGGGCCCGCCGATCGGGAACGTCGCCAGCTCCTTGGCGTCGATGTCGCCGAGGCCGTCGACCAGGGGCTTGAGGCCCTTGACCGCGTCGGAGCCGTAGTAGAACTCGGTGAGCTCGTCGACGCGGTGCTTGCGGCCGCCGGCGATCTCGTCGAGGACGTCCTCCATCGCTGCGGTGAACTCGTAGGAGACGTGGCGCGGGAAGTGCTCCTCCATCAGCCGGATGACCGAGAAGGCCAGCCAGGCCGGCACCAGCGCCGTGCCCTTCTTGTAGACGTAGCCGCGGTTGAGGATCGTGCCGATGATCGAGGCGTAGGTCGACGGGCGGCCGATCTCGCGCTCCTCGAGCTCCTTGATCAGCGTGGCCTCGGTGTAGCGCGCGGGCGGCTTGGTCTCGTGACCGTTGGCGCTCAGCGACGCGGCGCTGACCGGGTCGCCCTGCTCGAGCGCCGGCAGGCGGGTCTCCTGGTCGTCCTTCGCGCCGTCGTCGTCGGTGCCCTCGACGTAGGCCTTGAGGAAGCCGTGGAACGTGATGACGCGACCGGAGGCCGAGAAGACGACGTCCTCGCCGGTGCTGGCGGCGCCGCCGACGCGCACCGAGACCGACTGTCCGGTGGCGTCCTTCATCTGCGAGGCGACGGTACGCATCCAGATGAGCTCGTAGAGACGGAACTGGTCGCCGGTCAGGCCGGTCTGTGCCGGGGTGCGGAACGACTCGCCGGCCGGGCGGATCGCCTCGTGCGCCTCCTGGGCGTTCTTGACCTTCGAGGTGTAGGTGCGCGGGGCGTCGGGGACGTACTCGGCGCCGTAGAGCTCACGCGCCTGCGAGCGGGCCGCGTTGATGGCCCCGCCCGACAGCGTCGTGCTGTCGGTGCGCATGTAGGTGATGTAGCCGTTCTCGTAGAGGCGCTGGGCCACCGACATCGTGACCGAGGCGCTCATGCCGAGCTTGCGGCCGGCCTCCTGCTGCAGCGTGGTGGTGCGGAACGGCGCGTAGGGCGAGCGGCGGTAGGGCTTGGCCTCGACCGAGCGGACGTCGAACGTCGTGTCGGCGAGCGCCCCGACCAGGGCCTCGGCCCGGGTGCGGTCGAGATGGACGACCGACGAGGCCGACTTGAGCTGGCCGTCGGGGCCGAAGCTGGCGCCGGACGCGACGCGGGTGCCGTCGAGGCTGTGGAGCTTGGCCGGGAACATCCGCTGCTCGTGCTTGCTGCCGGCGTCGAAGGTGCCTTCGAGGTCCCAGTAGCTCGCGATGCGGAACGCCATGCGCTGGCGCTCCTTGTCGACCACGAGCCGGGTCGCCACGGACTGCACGCGTCCGGCGGACAGCCCGGACATGACCTTCTTCCACAGCACCGGGCTGACCTCGTAGCCGTAGAGGCGGTCGAGGATGCGGCGCGTCTCCTGGGCCTCGACGAGGTCCATCGCGATGTCGCGGGGGTTGGCGGCGGCGTCGAGGATCGCCTGCTTGGTGATCTCGTGGAACACCATCCGCTTGACGGTGACGTCCTTCTTCGGCTTCAGCTCGTCGAGCAGGTGCCAGGCGATCGCCTCGCCCTCGCGGTCCTCATCGGTGGCCAGGAAGAGCTCGTCGGCGTCCTTGAGCAGGCTCTTCAGCTTGCTGATGTGGGCCTTCTTGTCGCGCGGCACCACGTAGTAGGGAGTGAACTCGTTGTCGACGTCGACCGCGAGGCGCCCCCACGGCTTGTCCTTGATCTTGGCCGGGGTGGCGGCGGCGTTGATGGGCAGGTCGCGGATGTGCCCGATGGACGACTCCACGACGTAGTCCTTGCCCAGGTAGCCGCCGATCGTGCGCGCCTTCGCCGGGGACTCGACGATCACCAACTTGTGTGCCACGTGCCTCAGATGCTCCTTGCCAGGCTTGTCGCGAGCCCCGTCCAGGGCTCAGCGCCGATCACGGTAGCGCGTGGTGTCCAGGGACCGACCCATCCGGGCGGCCCTGGGCACCCGGCCGCACGGCTCGTCGGCGGGCCCTCAGCCCTCGGCGGGGTCGGCCGTCTGGACGCCGGCCGCGACGGCTGACGGGCTCGGTGCGCCCGCGCGGGCGTCGGTGCTGTCGTCGGTGGCGCCACGGACGATGAAGAAGGTGATGACCCCGACCAGCAGGGTGGCGAGCACCGCGAGCAGGAGGAGGCCGAGGGTCCGTCCGGTGCTGCTCGTCCCGCGCTGCTGGGGGTGCTGGGGGTGCTGCTGCGGGGGCTGAGGGGCACGGGTCTGCTGGGCCGGCCCGGTCTCGCAGGACTGGAAGCCGGTGGGACCGGACGAGGACTCGAAGGGGTTCGTCGGCGCCGGGACCGGGGAGGGGCCTGGCCCGCTCGGCCGGCTCTGCCCGTCGCCACCGGGCGGGGCGGCGTACGGGTTGTCGGTGAGGTCGGCGGTCCACGAGGCGCCGTCCCAGAAGCGGAAGGCACCCGGACGGCCGGCGGGATCGGGGTACCACCCGGCAATCGGCACGGGGGCACCCTAGCCGGGGCGGCGGGCGTCGACGGGAGCAAAGCGCCTGAACGGCCACGCCGCGGCGATCCGCGACCTAGCCTCGATGTGACCCGCGTCTCCGTGGGCCCTCCCCCCGGCACTGAAGAGGTCGCCATGAAGTCTCCGAACCGCCTCGCCCGAGGCGTGTCCCTCGTCGCGGGGCTGACGCTCGCGCTCACCATGGCGGCCCCGGTGTCGGCCCAGGCCGACGAGCCGCCGGTCGTCAACCGCGACCTCTGCCTGCCCGAGCTGCCCCTGCCGCTGCCCATCCCCTGCATCCCCGGTCTGCCCGAGCTGCCGCTGCCCGAGCTCCCGCTCCCGGAGATCCCGGGCCTTCCTGGACTGCCCGGGCTCCCCGGCAGCGCCACCGCGCCGACGGCGACCAGGGCCACGGCCATCACGGGCGAGGCCAGGACGGGCAGCACGCTGACCGCCACGCCGCCCACCTGGGACCAGACCACGGGCGTGACCACGACCTACCAGTGGAAGCGCGCCGGGACGGCCATCGCCGGCGCGACCCAGACGACGTACGTCGTCACGGCCGACGACGTGGCCAAGGCCGTCACCGTCGTGGCCACCGGCCGCACGAGCCCGACCACCGCCACCGAGTCGCCGTCGCCCGTGGTCACGCCCACCACCGGCGCGGCCCCGACCGCGAGCACCAAGCCGGACATCACGGGCACCTCGGCCATCGGCAGCACCCTGGCGGTGTCGTCGGGCACGTGGACCGGACCGCAGTCGACGTACACCTACCAGTGGTACCGGAGCCGGGGCCGCGGCGCGGCACCCATCACCGGCGCGACGGGCACGACGTACCAGCTCACCAACGCCGACGCCGGCCGCAAGGTCGTCGTGCTGGTGTTCGCCGCGCGGCCGGGCTACGAGACCGGGTTCGCGCTGTCCGACCTGGAGACCGTCCCGCAGCTGGCCAGCGGCATCAAGGTCGCCCTGGTCCGCAAGACGGTCGCGCCCTCGCAGCGGGCGACCATGCGGGTCGCCATCGCCGCGGCCGACGGCTCGCTCGGCGGCAAGATCGACATCTTCCGCAAGGGTCGCCGGATCGCCACCCTCACCGTCCGCCCCGGCGGCAGCACGGTCCGGCTGCCCCGGATGCCGGCCGGCGTGCACACGCTGACCGCCGTCTACCGCGGCGACGTCGGCCACCGCAGCTCGACGTCCAACGCCGTCCGGCTGAAGGTCGTCCGCCCGCGGCGCTGACCCGCCGGCTCAGCTCGTCGCCGACTGGAGGAACCCCTCGGCGACGAGCTCGGCCACGGCCGGGAGGTACGCCGCCCGGGTCGCGACCGGGTCGGCCTCGAGGAGCATCGCGACGGCGTCCAGGATCGCGCCGACGGGCAGGTCGCCGTCGCACGCGCCGACGAGCGCCGCCTCGACCGTGTCGGCCGTGCGCGCCCGGCGGAACCCGAGCTGCTGGCGCAGCACGATCGTCTCGGGGTCCTCGACCCCGACCGGTCCGCGCGTCTCCTGGACGACGTCGGCCCGCGCGGCCAGGTGGTCGTCGGGCGAGATGCCGGCCGCGACGGTGCGCGCCGACCGGCCCCAGGAGTGGACGGCCGGGGCGATCGGCTGCTCGACGTCGTACGGCCAGGACAGCAGCTCGGTGCGCGGCTCGTCGGCGTCGACCGCGTGCAGGTTGATCCAGCCGAACCCGATCCCCTCGACGCCCTGGTCGTCGAACCAGGACAGCCAGGTGTCGTAGCGCTCGAGGTAGTCCGGGCCGCCATGCCGGCCGGCGTCCTTGAGCCAGAGCTCGACGTACGCCGCAGGGTCGAGCACCTCGCGCTGCACGACGAGCGCGTCGTGGCGCTCGGGCAGCCACTCGGCCAGCCGCTCGTCCCACGGCCGGTCGCGCTCGATGACCCAGTTGGCCAGCACCTGGCACCAGCCGCCGGGGTTGAGGTGGCGCGGCGCGGTGCGGACGATGTCCTCGACCACGCGGTCGCCGGGCAGGCCGGAGTCGCGGTAGACGAGGCGCTCGCCCGCGCGCTGGCGGGCCGGGGAGATGACGAACGGCGGGTTGGTCACGATGAGGTCGAAGCGCTCGCCGCGCACGGGCTCGAAGAAGGAGCCGTCGCGGACGTCGAGCTCGACCTGGTTGAGCGCGGCGTTGAAGCGGGTGACGGCGAGGGCGCGCGCGTTGACGTCGGTGGCGACGACCCGGCGGGCGTGCTGGGCCAGGTGCAGGGCCTGGACGCCGCAGCCGGTGCCGAGGTCGAGGGCCGAGCCGACCGGCTCGCGGATCGTCAGCTGGGCCAGCGACGTCGAGGCGGGGCTGATGCCCAGGACGTGGTCGGTGCCGACGCGCTGCGGCCCGCCGTCCAGACCGGGGGTGGGGTCGCTGACGACCCACAGGTGCTCGTCGTCGTGGCCGTCGGCGCCGCGGGCCACCGTGCAGGGCCGGCAGTCGATCCGGGCCGCGACCTCGCCGACGCTGCGCTCGAGCATCCCGTCGACGGCGAGCCGGTCGACCAGCCCGGGCAGCGCGCGCTCGGCGTCGACCGACGACACCGGCGACTGCAGCAGGAACAGCCGCACCAGCGTCTCGACCGGGCTGCCGCCCCGGGTGCGTGCGCGTCCGGGCGCCGTCTCGTTGCGCGACAGGGCGTCGTGCGCGCGCGGGCCGAGGACCTCTGCGACCCGGTCGTGGGTGAAGCCGGCCGCGACGAGGGCCTCGCGCAGGGCAGGAGCGGTACGGGGGTCCACCGGGCGATCCTCGCAGCCGAACCGGTGCGCTCCACCCCGGACGGACCTACGCTGCCGTCATGGGTCCCCTGATCTCCACCCGCCTCGTCCGGTCCGCACTCGTCGTCGGCGCCCTGAGCGCCGGCCTGCTCGTCGTACCGGCGCCCCAGGCCTCGGCCGCGCCGTGCATCGAGATCATCCCCGGAGTCCCCCTCTGCCTGCTGCCACCTGCGGCGACGACGGCCCCCACGATCACCGGTACGCCGAAGGTCGGCCTCGAGGTGTCGGCGACCGTGCCGCAGTGGGACCAGCCCGGGGTGACCACCTCGTACCAGTGGCTGCGCGACGGCGAGACGATCCCCGGAGCGAACACCCAGACCTACGAGCTCACCGGCGACGACTTCGACACCATGGTCACGGTGCGGGCGACCGGCCAGGGCCAGGGACCACTGCCCGGCACCGCCGAGTCCGCCGCGGTCGAGCCCGCCAAGGGCGATGCGATCACCGCGACCCAGCGGCCGGTCCTGTCGGGCTCGCCGGCGATCGGCGGCACCCTGACCACCACCGACGGCGAGTGGGGCGAGCCCGACCCGGCGTTCACCTACCAGTGGTTCCGCAGCCGGTTCAGCGGGAACGGCGCCGAGAAGATCGAGGGCGCCACCCAGAACACCTACTCCCCCGTCGCCGGTGACTCCGGCCGTGCGATCGTCGCCGTCGTCACCGCCGACCGGGTGGGCTACGAGAAGGGCGCCGCGGTCTCGAACCCCGTGCGCGTGCCCAAGGCCGACAGCACCGTCGCCCTGCGCCTGGTCCGCACCACCGTCAAGCGCACCCAGGCCCCCAGCGTCACCGTGACCCTGGCCAGCAGCGTCGGCCTGGTCCCCCGCGGCGTCGTCACCATCTTCGACGGCACCCGCCGGGTCCGCTCCTTCACCCTGGCCCAGTCCGCCAACGGCACCGCGACCTTCCAGATCTCGCGCCAGACCGTCGGCCGCCACCGCCTCACCGCCCGTTACGTCGGCGACACCGCCCACCGCACCAGCACCTCTGCCGTCCGGGTCCTGACCGTCACGCGCTGAGGTCCCGACGCTCGCCCCGCCTGCCTCAGGTTTCACCGGCCGGCCGGTGAAACCCTCACCTGGCCGATGGAACTTCGTCGGCCAAGTGAGGGATTCGTCGTCCCAGCAACACGTGAGTGGCACCCGGTCCGCCGACCCCGTCGCACCGGGGGCGGTGAGCGCGTCCTGCGCCCGAACGCACGTCGACCCGCCCGGCACGAGGCCGGACGGGTCGACGTACGAGGTGGTGCTGGGTCAGGCGTGACTGGTCGGTGACGGCGCGATGTCCTCGCCGATCATCGACTCGCGGCGCTTCGAGATGACGATCACGACCGCGATGATCGCGACGGCGACCAGGGCGATGGCGATGCGCGCTGCGTCGTTCTCGTCCTCGCCGATGCTCAGGGAGACGACGGCGCTGGCGATCAGCAGCGAGACCAGGTTCATGACCTTGATCAGCGGGTTGATGGCCGGGCCGGCGGTGTCCTTGAACGGGTCGCCGACGGTGTCGCCGATGACGGTGGCCGCGTGGGCGTCGGAGCCCTTGCCGCCGTGGGCGCCGTCCTCGACGAGCTTCTTGGCGTTGTCCCAGGCGCCGCCCGCGTTGGCGAGGAAGACGGCCATCAGGGTGCCGGTGCCGATGGCGCCGGCGAGGAAGCCGGCCAGGGCGGTGAAGCCGAGGCCGAAGCCGACGGCGATCGGGGCCATGACGGCGAGAACACCCGGGGTGACGAGCTCGCGCAGCGAGTCGCGGGTGACGATGTCGACGACCTTGCCGTACTCGGGACGGCCGGTGCCCTCCATGATGCCGGGGATCTCGCGGAACTGGCGGCGGACCTCGTAGACCACGGCGCCGGCCGCGCGGGCCACCGCGTTGATGGCCAGGCCGGAGAACAGGAACACGACAGCCGAGCCGAGCAGGACGCCGACGAGGACCGACGGGTCGAACACGAACAGGCTGAACAGCTCGTTGCCGGCGTCGGTGTTGAGGATGTCGAGCTCCTCGATGACCGTGGTGGCGTAGGAGCCGAACAGGGCCGTGGCGGCCAGGACGGCGGTCGCGATCGCGATGCCCTTGGTGATGGCCTTGGTCGTGTTGCCGACGGCGTCGAGGTCGGTGAGGATCTGCGCGCCCTCGGGCGAGACGTCGCCCGACATCTCGGCGACGCCTTGGGCGTTGTCGGAGACGGGACCGAAGGTGTCCATGGCGACGATCGAGCCGACGGTGGTGAGCAGGCCGCAGCCGGCGAGGGCGACGGCGAACAGCGAGATCGCCAGCGAGCCGGTGCCGAGCAGGAACGCCCCGAACACCGCGGCGCCGAGCACGAGCGTCGTGTAGACGGCCGACTCGAAGCCGACCGAGAGGCCGGAGAGGATGACGGTCGCTGCGCCGGTGAGCGAGGTCTTGCCGACGTCCTTGACCGGCTTGTACTCGGTGCCGGTGTAGTAGCCGGTCAGGGCCAGGATGGCCGCGGCGAGCAGGATGCCGATGACGACGGCGATCGAGGCGATCAGGGCCGGGTTGCCGTCGGGCGTGCCGTCCTTGGAGATCAGGTCGAGGGCCGAGCCGAGCTCACCGAAGTCGGCGAAGCTCGTGGGCAGGTAGATGAACGACAGCACGACGCTGGCGACGGCGCCGATGGCGGCCGAGATGTAGAAGCCGCGGTTGATCGTCGACAGTCCGTTGACGCCGGCCGTGGGCTTGGTGATGTAGACGCCGATGACGGCGGTGAGGGCACCGATGGCCGGGATGAGCAGCGGGTAGACGAGGCCCTTGTCGCCGAAGGCCTGCGCGCCGAGGATCAGCGCGGCGACCAGCGTGACGGCGTAGGACTCGAAGAGGTCGGCAGCCATGCCGGCGCAGTCGCCGACGTTGTCGCCGACGTTGTCGGCGATGGTGGCGGCGTTGCGCGGGTCGTCCTCGGGGATGTTGTTCTCGACCTTGCCGACGAGGTCGGCACCGACGTCGGCGGCCTTGGTGAAGATGCCGCCGCCGACGCGCATGAACATGGCGAGCAGGGCGGCACCGAAGCCGAAGCCCTCGAGCACGTCGGGCGCGTCGTCCTGGAAGAAGATGACGACGAGGCTGGCGCCGAGCAGGCCGAGGCCGACGGTCATCATGCCGACCATCGCGCCGGTGCGCAGGCCGATCGTCATGGCCGGCTCGCGGCCCACGGTGTTGGCGGCGGCGGCGACGCGCAGGTTGGCGCGCACCGCCAGCGACATGCCGAGGTAGCCGACGGCGGCGGAGAAGCCGGCCCCGACGAGGAAGAACACCGAGCGGAAGATCCGCACCGACATCTCGTCGGCCGGTAGCGCGAGCAGCGCGAAGAAGGCCACCGCCGCGAACACCGCCAGCGTGCGGAACTGCCGCTGCAGGTAGGCGTCAGCACCCTCCTGCACCGCCTGGGCGATGTTCTTCATGTTCTCGGTGCCCTCCGGAGCGGCGAGCACCTCCTGCCGGAACAGGTAGGCCATCGCGAGGGCGCCGAGCCCGATGAGGGCGACGACGATGACGAGGACCAGGTTGCCCCCGGTCACCTCCACGTCGCTTACGGCGGCGGGGTAGAGCCCGGCCATGCTTCCTCCTGCGTTGATGATCGTGCGCCAGCTGGGCCCGATGTGACCCAGGTCATGTGCGGAACGAGCCGGAGTTTACGCACGAGCAGGCCCCTCGAGGACAGAGGGTGTGACCTGGACCACGCCTCGGGACGACGTCGGTCCCGGCGTGGCCAGGACGCCGTCCGGGCAGGGCGCAGGGCCCGGGCCCCGGCGTGTCGCGGGTCGGGTGCTGGGGGCGGCGGGCCGCCCGGGTCCGGGTCTGCCTCAGCCCGGTGCCGGTCTGTCTCAGGCCTGGGCGAGTGCGGCTTCGGCCGACTCGTGGATGACGAACACCTTCGCCAGGCCGGTGATGCGGAAGATCTTCAGGAGCCGGTCCTGGTTGCAGATCAGGCTCAGCGAGCCGTCGTAGGCGCGCACCTTCTTGAGACCGCCGACCAGCACGCCCAGCCCGGTGGAGTCGAGGAACTCGACCTTCTCCATGTCGACGACGAGGTGGTAGGTCCCGGCGGCGACGAGCTCGGTGATCTTGTCGCGCAGCTTGGGAGCCGTGTAGACGTCGATCTCGCCGCCGACGGCGACGATGGTGCGCCCGTCGACGTCGCGCGTCTCGAGACTCAGGTCCACGTGATCTCC
>JAOPXU010000172.1 GCA_025964985.1 Nocardioides sp. | reverse complement strand
CCGGCGTAGGGCTGCAGCCCGATGTGCGCCGCTACCTCAGGGAGCGAATGTCTACCTAGGACGCCGGCACCAGGTCGGCTCTGAGGTAGCGAGGAGCACCACCATGTACGACCGCATGAGCATCCAGGCCGAGGTGGACTACCGCCGCGAGCGCCTGACCAAGGGCAAGCCCGTCAAGCGCACCCGCGGTGACCGCACCCGGATCCCGTTCGTCGGGGACCAGGTGGGCATGGCCAGGCGAGTCCGCTGACCCCCACCCCGGGCCGGCCACCGCACGGTGGCCAGCCCCACGCCAGGCAGACGCCGAGCGCACGAAGAAGTCCTTCGTCGCTCGGCGTCCGTCATTTCGGCGCACCCGCGAGATAGGGCACCTGCCCGATGCGGCCGCCCACCTCAGAGCCGCAGCGTGGACCCAGGACGCCGACGACCAGCCGGCCCAGGCGCGAGGAGCCCCCATGATCGACCGCACCATCCAGGCCGAGATGGGCCGCCGCCCGCAGGACCCGACCCGCGGCACCCCCGTACGCCGCCGCGCCGGCCGCAGCCGCCTGCCCTTCGCCTCCGACTCGAGCCGGACCACCAGGCGCGCCCGCTGACGCGCGGCGCCCGGTAGGAACACAATGGAGTCTGTGGCCCTCCAGTCCAGCACCATGGTCGGACGAGACGCCGAGCTGGCCGAGATCGCCTCGTCCCTCGGCGTGCGTCCGCCGCGGCCTGGCGACAAGCTGGTCGACGTCCTGCTCGCCGGTGACGCGGGCGTGGGCAAGACCCGGCTGCTGCGTGCTCTGCGCGACGTGGCGGTCGACCAGGGGTGGCAGGTCTACGCCGGCCACTGCCTCGACTTCGGCGACAGCGCCCTGCCCTACCTGCCCTTCTCCGAGGTGCTCGGCCGGCTCGCGACCGAGCAGCCCGAGGCCGTCGCCGAGGTGGCCGCCGACCACCCCGCGCTCGCGCGGCTGCAGCCCGTGCGCCGCCAGATGGCCGACACCGACTCGGTCGACGCGGAGACCTCCGCCCTCGACCGCGCCGACCTGTTCCGCGCCATGCTCGCGGTCCTCCAGTGCGCCGCCCGTTGCGCCCCGCTGCTGCTGGTCATCGAGGACACCCACTGGGCCGACCAGTCGACGCGCGACATGCTCAGCTTCCTGCTCTCGCGCCTCGACTCGGCCGGGTTCGCCGTCGTGGCGTCCTACCGCTCCGACGACCTGCACCGCCGCCACCCGCTGCGCCGCCAGGTGGCGGAGTGGTCGCGGCTGCGCGGGGTCGAGCGGATCAACCTGTCCCCGCTCGACGACGACGCCGTCCGCTCGCTGGTGCTGCAGCTGGTCCCCGGCGGCCTGCCCGAGGTCGAGCTCGCCGGCGTCGTCGCGCGCGCCGAGGGCAACGCGTTCTTCGTCGAGGAGCTGGTCAGCGCCGCGGCCGAGCCCGGCACCTTCGTGCCGGCCGACCTGGCCGACGTCCTGCTGGTGCGCCTCGACCGGCTCGCCGACGGCGCCCGGCAGGTGGTGCGCACCGCCAGCGCCAGCGGCCGCCGCGTCAGCCACGACCTGCTCGAGGCGACGTCCGGGCTGTCCTCGGAGGCGCTCGACGCCGGCCTGCGCGGCGCGGTCGAGATGAACGTCCTGGTCGCCGACCGTGGCGCCTATGCCTTCCGCCACGCGCTGCTCGGCGAGGCGGTCTACGACGACCTGCTGCCCGGCGAGCGCGCCCGGCTGCACGCCCGCTACGTCGTCGCGCTGCGCGACGGCACGGCCCGCGGCACCGCCGCCGAGCTCGCCCGCCACGCCCGGCTGGCGATGGACAAGACCACGGCCCTGCAGGCCAGCGTCCGCGCCGGCAACGAGGCGAGCGCCGTCGGCGGGCCCGACGAGGCGGCGTACCACTACCAGCAAGCGCTGGAAATCCTCAGCGGCGACCTGGCCCGCGGCGACGACAGCCAGCTCGGCGAGCACCGCATCGACCTGTCCAAGCTGGTCGTCCAGGCCGCCGACGCCCTGGTCACCTCGGGCGACCCCGAGCGCGCGTTCGCCGTCATCGGCGAGCAGCTGGAGCGGCTGCCGGCCGACGCGCCCGACACCTGGCGCGCGCGGATGCTCAGCGCCCAGGCCGCCGCCCTCTACATCACCGAGCTCGACGCCGACAACGACCCGATCGCGCTGTCGGCCCGCGCCATCGAGCTGGCGCCCGACGGCGAGAGCCCGCTGCGGGCCCGGGTCCTGGCCAACCACGCCAAGATCCTGGCCGCCTACGGCCACTACCTCGACGCCGAGACCTACGGCCTCGACGCCCTCGAGCTCGCCGAGCGCCTCGACCTCCACGAGCTCGCCAGCGACGCGATCACCACGCTGTCCGGCCTGAAGAAGTCCGGCCCCAAGGAGGGTCTGCGCGCCGCGCTCGAGGAGGCCGTCACCCGCGCGGCCGGCTCCGACGCGATCCACGCCGAGCTGCGCGGGCGGTTCCTGCTCGGCCGCTCCTACGAGGACTGGGGCGAGTTCGACGAGGCCGAGCGCTGGTTCGCCAGCGGCATCGAGCGGGCCACCGAGGCCGGCCTGCCCTGGGCGCCGTACGGCTTCGAGGCGCGGTGGCAGCTGTCCTGGATCCACCTCGTCCGCGGCGAGTGGGACCGCGCGCTCGACCTCTTCATCGTCGAGGGTCCGTTCCCGCCGCCGATCCCGCGAGCGCTGCTCACCTCGATGCGGTTGCAGATCCTGCAGCACCGCGGCGAGGACGTCGGCTCACGCGTCATCGGGCTGCGCCCGTTCTGGCGCCGCGAGGGAGCCGTCGCGATCCACGCCGCCGCCATCGAGATGGTCGCCGCCGGCCGCCGCGGCGAGCCCGCTGCCGCGGTGGCGACGTACGACGACGCCGTCGGGGTGCTCACCCGCATCTGGCACGAGTGGTTCAGCGCCCGGATCCGGCTCGCGGCCGTGGCGGTCGGCGTCCTCGCCGACGCGATGGCCCACCGCAGCCACGCCGAGCGCGAGGTGCTGATGAAGGACGTCGACCGGCTCCACACCGACGGCCACGTCGTGCTCGACCGCTACACCGACCCGTCGGGCCACTGGGGTCCCGAGGGGCGGGCCTGGGTCAAGCGGCTCGACGCCGAGACGCTGCGCGCCCGTTGGCAGGCCGGTACCGACGCCCCGGCGCTCGACGTACTCGTCGACACCTGGCGCGAGACCGAGGCGCTGTACGCCGACTTCGGCCACGTGCACGAGCTCGCCGTCGTGCGCACCAAGCTCGCCGGCGTCCTGCGTGCCTCCGGCGACCTCGCCGGCGCCCGCGAGCTCGGCGACCTGGCCCGCGAGGCTGCCCACGCCCTCGGCGCCCAGCCGCTGCTCGACGAGCTCAAGGCGATCGGCTCGGCGCCGACGGCGAGGGCGAGCGACACGACCGTCACCCTCACCGCCCGGGAGCGCGAGATCCTCAGTCACGTCGCCGACGGACGCACCAACGGGGAGAT
>JAOPXU010000161.1 GCA_025964985.1 Nocardioides sp. | reverse complement strand
GGCGAGCAGCCCGGTGGCCCGGCGCCGGCGGCGGGCCACCGCCAGGTCGTGGACGACGGCCTCGCGCTCTGCCGGCGGGGGCGGGTCGATGGCGCGCTCGCCCTCGGTGGCGAGCTGGTCGAGGACGGCGTCGAGCCGGGCGGCGACCTCGGGCGGCACGGGCTCGTCGTGGCGCGCCGCGGCCAGCAGGCGGCGTACGGCCTCCTGCTGCGCGGGGCTGGCCTCGGGCTCGGGCTCGTGCATGGGTCGCTTCCGTGACGGGACGTGTGGGGTGCTGCTGCGGGACGGGCGGTCAGCCGGGTGGGCCCCGCGGCGGGTGCGTGGATGGGACGGGGCCGCCGGGCGGCCGGTTCCCGTCGTCGGTGTGCTCCGCGCCACCGGGGTCGGTGTCGAGCAGGTCGGAGAGGAGCCCGGCGAGGCGGGTGCGACCGCGCGAGCACCGCGACTTCACGGTACCGACGGCGCAGTCGAGCATCACCGCGACCTCGGCGACCGGGTAGCCCTCCATGTCGACCAGCACCAGGGCGGCGCGCTGCTCGTCGGGCAGCGTGGCCAGGGCGTCGAGGACCTGGCGGCGCCGCTCGGCCGCGACGCTGAGGTCGGCGGGGTCGAGCGCGTCGTCGGTGGCCGAGGCGAGCGAGCCGCGGTTGCCGTACTCCTCGAGGTCGTCGGGCAGGGCCTCGGCCCGGCGCACCTTGGCGGCGCGCATCCGGTCGAGGCAGGCGTTGACGACGACGCGGTGCAGCCAGGTGGTCACCTGCGCCTCCCCGCGGTACGACGCCGCCCGGCGGAACGCCGCGACCATCCCGTCCTGCAGCCCGTCGGCGGCGTCGTCGGGGTTGCCCATCGTGCGCAGGGCCACGGCCCACAGGCGGTCGCGGTGGCGCGCGAAGAGCTCGCCGAACGCCGCGTGGTCGCCGGCCACGTGGGCGGCGAGCAGCTCGGCGTCGGTGCGCGTGCTCACGCGGGACCGCCGCGCACGACGACCTCGGAGACCGTGCCGCGGAAGCGCCCGTCGTCGCCGAGGGGCAGGTCGGTGAGCCAGACGACGAGGTGGGTGCCGCGGGCCTCGCCGGTGTCGAGCACCAGGCGCGGGCCGTCGGCCGTGCCCTGGGCGACCGGGCTGAGGTCGTCGACCGAGTCGGGGCGGCCGTCGGTGACGTAGAGCGAGACCGTGGTGGGGGTCCCGACGAATGACAGGGCCACCTGCTCGACGGTCGTGTCGCCGCCCAGGTCGAGGACCAGGCCGACGCCGAGCTTGAGGCCGGGCGGCGGGCCGAGCCGGTCCTCGTAGCCCTGGGTCGACCAGCTGGTGGCCGGATCGCCGTCGACGGCGAGGGGTGCCTGCTCGTCGTTCTCGCTGGCGGGGTCGCCCTGCGGGTCGAAGGAGGCCGCGCTCACGCCGGTGACCGGCTCGGCGCGCACCTCGCGGGTGGCGGCGGGGCTGACCGAGCCCGAGGTCGGCTCGTCGGTGCCGGAATCGTCGGCGCCGCCGTCGCCGCTGCGGTTGACGGCGAAGAGCACGGCCACGGCGAGCAGGAAGAGCACGACCAGGACGATCCCCAGGCGCAGGAAGGTGCGGCCGGGCAGCGGCTCGTCGTCGGTGACCGCGGCCAGCGCGGCGCTGCTGGTGGTCGAGGCGCCGGCGCCGGTGTCCCAGGGCCAGTACTCGTCGTCCTTGCGCCGTCCCCCGGGACCCCCCGATCCGCCCGCGCCGCCGGGCCGCGGCGTGCGCCGGGTGGCACCGTCGGCCGGCTCGGGGGCGAACAGCGGTCGCTCGGGCGGCGCCTCGAACGGCGGTGGGGGAGGGGCGGGGGTCGTGCGGCGCTCGAGCCAGGAGACGTCGTCGTCCTCACCGAAGATCGGGACGCCGGCCTCGGTCGGCCGGTCCTCCACCACCGGCTCCGACTCGGGCTCCGACTCGGGCTCCGGCTCGGGCTCGTGCGGGAGCATCTCGGGCACGGGCGGCAGGACGACCTGCTCCTCCTCGGGCAGGACGTCGGGGGTGCCGGCCAGGAGGGCGGCGGGCATCCCGGTGGGGTCGCCCACGAAGTCGGCGAGGAAGTCGGCGACGCCGCGCGCGGACCGCACGACCTCGCGCAGCTCACCGGGTCGGCCCGACGACCCGCCGTGCAGCACCTCGTCGCAGAGCAGGTCGAGGGGCCGGGGGATGCCGGCGCGCACCTGGCGGGGTCGCAGCACCTCGCCGTGGTCGCGCGGAGCGAGGGGGACGTTGGACGCCGACCGCCCGGCCCAGCGGGTGGTCAGGGCGCAGTAGAGGAGCCCGGCGAGGTCGTCGAGGTCGCGCTGCTGGGTGTCGGCCGCCAGGTCGTCGATGCCGTTGAGCGCGGCGTCGACGCACAGGCCGATGATCTTCACGCCGCCCGCCCGGTCGACCAGGACGTTCTCGGGGTTGAGCCGGCCGTGGCCGACGTCGGCGGCGTGGGCCACGGCGACGGCGTCGGCGACCTCGGCGACCAGGTGGGCCGCGCGCCGGGGGCTGAGCGCGCCGGCGGCCACGACGATGTCGAGCGAGGCGCCCCAGCCCCACTCGTTGACGACGTAGCACTCGACCTCGGTGCACTCGGCGTCGAGCACGCGCAGCACCCGCGGGTCGAGCACGGTGGCCGAGCGGCGGGCGGCCTCCATCAGCGCGGGCGCTCGGTCGTCGTCGCCTCGGATCACGTGGATGGCGACGTGGCGTTCGAGCACCCGGTCGTAGGCCCGCCAGAACCGGCCGCCGTCGTTCTCGGTCAGCAGGTCGACGAGGCGGTAGCGGTCGCCGAGGACGTCACCGGGCCGGGTGGCGTGCGGCACCTGACTCGTCTCCTCGGGCTGGACGGCGGGCGGTCGGACTGTCGGCCATCGTAGGTCCGCGTCAGCCGCGGCGGGTGCGGCTGAGGCGGCGTGTGACGGTCTGGGTCACGATCGTGACCTCCCGCAGCCGGGTGACGCGGGCCATCGCGAGGTAGACGACGCCACCGACGGCGGCCACGAGCCCGCCGCGCAGACCCGCGAGCGCCCAGCCCGGGTCGTCGAGGAGCCGGTGCAGCAGCAGGGCCAGGGCTCCGGCGACCGCGGTGGCCACCGCCACCGCGACGACGAGCCGGACGACGAACCGCAGCGTCCGGGCGGTCTCGAGGCTGCGGAGGCGCCGGCTGAGGACGGCGTAGGAGAGCACCGCACCGACGGCGTACGACGAGGCGTAGGCGACGACCAGGGCCGGCGAGGTGCCGGCGGCGTCGACCTCGCGCACCAGGAGCACGGCCGAGACGACGTTGACCACGGCGACGACGCACTGCACGTAGAAGACGGTGCGGGTGAGCTCGAGGGCGTAGAAGCCGCGCAGCACCAGGTAGTGCACGGTGAACATGACGAGCCCGGGCCCGAACAGCGCGAGCGAGGGGGCGTAGCGGACGAACTGCTCGGCAGCGGCCCCGTGGCCCCAGATCACCTGGGCCAGGTCGCGCGCGACCAGCGGCAGCACGGCCGCGAACGGTACGACGACCGCGAGCGCCGTGCGCAGGTTGCCCGACAGCGTCGCGCCGAGCCGGCCCAGGTCGCCGGCGGCGGCGTGCTGCGAGAGCCGCGGGAGGATCGCGGTCGCCAGCGAGACCGTGATGACCGAGTGCGGGACCATGACGATGAGGAATGCCGAGGAGTAGATCGTGTAGCCGGTGCCGTCGCCGCCGTCGGCGGTGCCGCTCGAGGCGAGCCGCACGACGACCGTGTAGGCGATCTGGTTGACGATGACGAACAGCACGGTCCACACGCCCAGGCGCAGGGTGTGGCCCAGGCCGGTGCCGCGGAAGTCGACGCGCGGGCGGAACGTGAAGCCGGCGCGCCGCAGGTAGGGCAGCAGGATGAGCAGCTGGGCGGCGATGCCGACGGTCGACCCGACGCCGAGCAGCAGCTCCTGGCCGCCCGAGTAGGGGCCGGTCGACTCGGCCCCGCGGGCCGGGCCGAACGCGAACAGGTAGACGACGAGGACGCCGACGGAGATGACGTTGTTGGCGATCGGCGCCCACATCATCGGCCCGAACCGGCCGCGGGCGTTGAGGATCTGCCCGACCAGCACGAACATCCCGTAGAAGAAGACCTGGGGCAGGCAGAAGCGCGCGAAGTCGACGACCGAGGCGAGGTGCTCGACCCGGTCGGGCTCGTTGAAGCGGTCGCCGAGGTAGAGCGACATCAGCTGCGGTGCGAGAGCGACGAGCGCCACGGTGACGACGCCCAGGAACAGCGCGGCCAGCGTGATGATCCGGTTGGTGTAGGCCTCGCCGCCGTCGGGGTCGTCCTTCATCGCCCGCACCAGCTGCGGCACGAGGACGGCGTTGAAGACGCCGCCGGCCAGCAGGATGTAGAGCATGTTGGGCACGGTGTTGGCGATGGTGAAGATGTCGGCGTGCAGGCTCGCGCCGAGCGCGGCCGCCAGCAGCGCCGAGCGCACGAAGCCGCTGGCGCGCGAGACCACCGTGCCGGCCGCCATCACCGCACTGCTGGCGAGGACCGACTGCTGCTCGCTCACCTCGGGCTTGTCGCCGCTCACACGGCCTCGACGCGACTGCTGGACTGGCTGGCCTGGGCGCGGGTCGAGCGGCGTCCCGCGTCGGGGTCGCCGCGGCGGGCCGCCGAGACCCGACGCACGAGCCGTACGGCGATCGCGAGGAACAGCAGGCCCGCGCCGGTGCCCATGATCAACCAGATGACGCCGCTGACCTGGGTCGGGCGGATCGGCAGGGTGTCGGTCGAGCCGAGCGGCGCGCCGGTGGAGTCGGTGACCATGAGCGTCACGTTGTGCACGGCGTTGGTGGTGGTGCGCGCCTCGAGCAGGATCGACTGCCGGCCCCGGGGCGGCAGCACGACGCGGTCGGGGGAGACGACCTCGATGCCGTCGTCGGACTCGGCGCGCACGCTGACGGCGACGCGGTGGTCGAGGGTGTTGGTCAGGGTGACGACGAACTCGCCGCTGGCGCTCGAGAGCGTCACGCCCGGTGACGCGCTGATCCGTACGCCGCCCAGCCGGGCGTCGACCCACGCCCGCGACCGGCCGGTGGCGAGGCGGCCGCTGGTCTGCCCGTAGCGCGCGAAGTAGGACAGCCCGGTCAGGGCCTCCTCGGTGACGGTGCCGCCGACGCCGGTGTTGTCGATGAGCACGTCCTGCAGCCGGTCGCCGGCCTCGATCAGCCCGGCGACGGCGTCGACGGTCGCGGCGTCGAGCTCGCGGCGCTCCTGCAGGCGGGTGTAGTCGAGGTCGTCGGGCGCCACGGTGGTCGCGGTCGCGCTGGAGTCGACGTCGCCGAGTGTGCCGAGGTCGAGCCAGGGCACGTCGAGCCCGGCCCAGAACGACGCCGCGTCGTCGAGCGGCCACTCCAGCGGCATCGTCGCGACCAGCGGCCGGCGCTCGTTCTTGATGACCCGGACGGCGGCCTCGGCGAGGAGCCGCTGGCGGATGCCGATCGAGCTGAGCGTGCGGGCGGGGCCCGGGCTGCCCTGCGTGGCGCCGTACGACGTCACGAGGAGGCGGTGGCCGTCGACCTGTGCGGCGGCGGGTGGGCGGTCGCCGAACATCCGGTCGGTGACCAGGACCCGGGCGTCGGAGGGCGCCGCGCGGATGGTGTCGGCGTCGAGGTAGCCGCTGGGGGAGGTGAGCGCCGGGCGGGTCTGGACCCCGAGCTCCTCGAGGGCGGCGCTGCGCTGGGCGAGGGCGACCTCGAGCAGCTGCGGGTCGTGCGCGAGGGTCGCCGGGACGTCGATGTTGCCGTAGGGCAGCGCCAGCACCTCGTCGCCCTGGAGCGAGGCGCCCAGGCGCTCGAGCCACGCGGCGGCCACCCCGGCCACGGGAGGCAGCGGCTCGGGCTCGTCGGTCTCGTCGGTCTCGTCGGTGCCGCCGGACTCCTCGGGGTCGGTGCCGGGCTGGCCGGTGGGCGAGCCGTCGGGCTCGCCGCTCGGGTCGTCGTTGGGCACCACGGGGCCGAGGTCGCGGGGACCGTTGCCGGCCGCGAGGTGGGCGATGGCGTCCACCAGGGCGGGGTCGACCAGCCACGTCAGCGGGTCGTCGCTGGCGTCGGCGAGGTCGAGCAGCCGCGTCATCCGGCCCTGGTCGCCGAGCGCCTTCTCCCAGCCGGGGACGTCGTCGACGGAGCCGTCGGCGGCGTAGCGCACCGGCTGGGTCAGCGGTACGACGACCGAGGCGGCGACCGGCGTGGCGTCGTAGCGGCGGGGCACGTAGGGCAGGAAGGTGCGGGCACGCCCGTCGGCCAGGTCGTCGTCGGGGACGCTGTCGCTGTCGCCGAGCGCGTGCACGCCGAACCAGTAGACGCCCGGGCGGCTGACGTCGACCGAGTCGGCGGGCAGGACGATCGTGTAGCCGGCCGTCTCGCCGGGCCCCAGCTCCTCGATCGCGCCGGGGGTGCCGACCTGGGTCTTGCGGAAGCCGACGACCTCGTCGGGCTCGGTGGCCATGGCCAGCTCGAGCTCGCCCTGGTTGCGCATCGGCTCGAACTCGTCGCCGTCGCCGACGACGGCGTAGAGCCGCAGGTCGTCCCACACCTCGTCGGTCCGGTTGGTCACCGTGCCGGTGACCACGATGTTGCCGGCGGTCGGCAGCGTGCCCGGGGTGATCGACCGGATGGCGACGCCCAGCGGGGCCTCGTCGACCGGGACCTCGTCGGCGGTCGCGACCGTGGCGACGGTGGGCGCCGCAGCCGCGGAGGCCGAGGACGTCGGCACGCCGAGCACCGTGCCGGCGCCGAGGGCACACGTCGCCACGAGGGCGCGCACGTACCTGCGGGGACCGACCACGGGCACGAGGGTATCCGCCTCGCCCGTGCCGCCCCGGCACTCCTAGACTCGGGCGAGTGCCTGTGTCCTCCGAGCCGCTCTCGATCGTCGAGGTGCAGCGACGGGTCGGCGCCGAGCTCGACCGCCTCGCCCCGCTGATCGACAGCCTCGGTGCCTTGTTCACCGGGGCCGGGCACGAGCTCCACCTCGTCGGCGGACCCGTGCGCGACGCGATGCTCGGGCGCTCCCACCACGACCTCGACTTCACGACGTCCGCACCGCCCGAGGTCTCCGAGAAGCTCCTCGGCGGCTGGGGCGACGCCCTGTGGGACATGGGCCGCGACTTCGGCACCATCGGGGCCCGCAAGGGTCCGTGGGTGGTCGAGGTGACGACGTACCGCTCGGAGACCTACGACCCGTCGTCCCGCAACCCCACCGTCCAGTACGGCGACTCGCTGGCCGGCGACCTCGGCCGCCGCGACTTCACCGTCAACGCGATGGCGGTCGCTCTGCCCGGCCGCGAGTTCGAGGACCCCTACGGCGGCATCATCGACCTGGCCCACCAGGTGCTGCGCACCCCGGGCCGGCCCGAGGACTCCTTCGGCGACGACCCGCTGCGGATGCTGCGCGCGGCTAGGTTCGCCGCCCAGCTCGGCTTCACCGTGGCGCCCGAGGTGGTCGAGGCGATGACCGCGATGGCCGAGCGGATCACGATCATCAGCGCCGAGCGGGTCCGCGACGAGCTGGTCAAGCTCATCTGCGCACCCCACCCGCGCCTGGGCCTGACCCTGCTGGTCGACACCGGCCTGGCCGACCTGGTGCTGCCCGAGCTGCCAGCGCTGCGGCTCGAGCGCGACGAGCACCACCGCCACAAGGACGTCTACGAGCACACGCTCACCGTGCTGGAGCAGGCCATCGACCTCGAGGACCGGCTCGGCGGCGAGCCCGACTTCGTCTCGCGCTTCGCCGCGCTGATGCACGACGTCGGCAAGCCGCGCACCCGCCGGCTGCTCGGCGACGGCACCGTCACCTTCCACCACCACGACGTCGTCGGGGCCAAGCTCACGACCAAGCGGATGAAGGCGCTGCGCTTCAGCAACGACGAGATCGACGCGGTCGCCAAGCTCGTCGAGCTCCACCTGCGCTTCCACGGCTACGGGTCGGGGGAGTGGACCGACTCCGCGGTGCGCCGCTACGTGCGCGACGCCGGCGACCAGCTCGAGCGCCTGCACGTGCTGACCCGCGCCGACTGCACCACGCGCAACCAGCGCAAGGCCGACCGCCTGCGCCGCACCTACGACGACCTCGAGACCCGCATCGCCCGGCTGTCGGAGGAGGAGGAGCTCGCCTCGCTCCGCCCCGACCTCGACGGCAACCAGATCATGGAGATCCTCGGGATCGGCCCCGGCCGCGAGGTCGGCGACGCCTACAAGTTCATGCTCGAGCTCCGCCTCGACCGCGGCCCGCTCGACCAGGAGGCCGCCGCCTCCGCCCTGCGCGAGTGGTGGGCCTCCCGCTGACCCGGCGCGTTTACGCGCCGGGTCGACCGGATCCGCGCTGACCCGGCCCGTAAACGCGCCGGGTCGACGACTGTGGCGACGATCACGGTGACGCTGTTGAACGCCGTTCAGTAGGGTCCGGCCATGTCCGACACTCAGCAGCACGAGGCGCTCGAGGCGTCCATCGAGATCGACGCGACGCCGGCCCAGGTCTGGGCCCTCGTCTCCGACGTGCCCCGGATGGCGTCGTGGAGCCCGCAGGTCGTGCGGTCCACCGTCAAGGGCGGCGTCGTCGAGAAGGGCGCGACGTTCCGCAACATCAACCGCCAGGGCCCGCTGTTCTGGCCCACCGCGGCCAAGGTCGTGCGCTTCGAGCCCCACCGCGACTTCGCGTTCCGGGTGCGCGAGAACCGCACGATCTGGTCCTTCGAGCTGGCCGACAACGCGACCGGCGGCACCACCCTGACCCAGCGCCGCGAGGTCCCCGACGGCATCTCCAAGCTCTCCGTGGTGCTGACCAAGGTCGCCCTCGGCGGTGTCGACGACTTCCACCGCACGCTGCGCGTCGGCATGCAGCAGACGCTCGAGCGGATCAAGGTCGAGGCCGAGTCCACGCGCTGACGCACCCCTCCCGACGAGCACAGCGGGCCCGGACCGAGTCGGTCCGGGCCCGCTGTCGTCCGCGGTGTGGTCAGGTCTCAGCCGACGGTGATCCGCACCCGCTTGAACCCCGCCCCGCCCCGCGGGTCACCGACGCGCACGAGCACGTCGTAGGTGCCGGCCTTCGAGAACGCGTGGCGCACCCGGACGCCGGCGGCGTCCTTGACGGGGGCGCCGTCGTCGAAGCTCCACGTGACGTCGAGGTTGCGCGGCGTCTGCCGGTCCGTCGAGCGGGAGGCGTCAAAGGTGACGACCTGCCCGACCGCCGGGGTCGCGTCGGACACCCGGACCCGGGCGACCGGCGCAGTGTTGCCCGCGCTGGGCGCCGGCTTCTCGTAGCCGTAGTTGAACCGGCCGCAGCCCTTGCCCAGCGTGAAGCGCACCGTGCCGGCGAGGTCGCCGTTGGCCTTCGCCGGGCCGACGCCCTGGCCCCGCATGCCGAGGATCTTGAAGCCCAGGCAGCTGTGGTCGAAGACCCAGTTGCCGGAGGCGCTGGTCGGGTCCTGGTAGTTGTCGACGTGCGGGCGGCCCTTCGCGTCCGAGAACGTCGACCGGGCACCGGGCACGAACGCCGCGTCGTTGAGCTGCGGGGCGGTCTCACCCGGGGTCGGGGTGGCGTCGAGCGGCGACTGCACCGGCGCTCCGTCGGAGCCGGTGTTGCCGTAGCCACGGGCCTCGTCGGTGTAGGAGAGGTAGAGCCCGGGCTGGAAGCCGATCGGGTCGCGGTCGATCTCGCCGTTGCCGGCCAGGTCGAAGCCGGAGCGGTCGCGCATCTCCAGGTAGTAGGCGTGGTCGAACTCCGCCTCGGCGCCGGCCTTGACGTACTGCCAGCCCTCGCCGCACGGGGCACCGGGGTTGTCGGCCTGGCAGCCGCCGTTGAAGACGAACGGGTCGTCGGGGCCGCCGGACGACTCGAAGTCGGAGCGGTAGACGACCTTGCCGCCGGCCTTGACCACGACGTCGTCGATGAACCAGCCGGGACGGGCCAGGCCCGGGTCGGTGGAGTAGCTGAACCGCAGGGTCGGCGCCTTGGTGCCGGCCAGCTCGGAGATGTCGTAGGCGTCCTTGACGAAGACCGCGGCCGGGGTGTTGCCGGCCTTGCGGTCGAGCACCTCGGTGCCGGCGGCGTAGGAGCCGCTGGTGCCGGTGATGCCGTTGTCGAGCGCCGTCTGGCAGCCGTTCTGGTTGGGGTTGCCGGCCAGCGGGTCGGTGTTGGACGTCGTGTAGCCGTTCTCCGACGGGTGGGAGGTGAAGTCCTGGCCGGTGCCGGAGGTCAGCACGTAGCCGTAGTCGTAGTCCCACTCGATGTCCCAGTTCGACTTGAACTCGACCGTGACCGGGGTGCCGGCGGGCACCCGCGCCAGGGCGGGCAGCGAGAGGTCGAAGTTGTGGCCGCCGCCGTCGACGGCGCAGCCGAAGTCGTTGCCCGACCCGGAGTACCAGACGTGGGACTTGCTGGCGCCTGCGCCGGTGCCGAAGATCTTCGGCGACAGCAGCTCGCGGCCGGGCAGCTTGGCGACGTACATCTGGGAGTTGCGGACGATGCCGTCACGACCGCGCTTGAGCGTGTAGGTCTTGCCGGCGGGCGTCTTCCACTGGATGCGGCCGATGTCCTGCTTGGAGTCGGGGACGTTCTTGACGGTGCGCGAGCCACGGGTCAGCACCTGCGGGACCACCCAGCCGAGCTCCTGGCGGGAGAAGGCGTCCATGTTCTGCGACTTGTCGGTCGCCATCAGGTTCCAGTCGCCGTAGGTCTCGCGACCGGCGCCGGAGTAGAAGTCGGGCAGGCCGAGGGAGTGGCCGTACTCGTGGCTGATGACCGAGGCCTTGTCGATGGCCGTCTCGGGGTTGACGTTGTAGGGGCCGACGCGGACGAAGACCTTGAACGGCGTCTTGCGGGTGGTCATCTTCTTGCGGTCGGCCGAGGTGTAGTAGAGCCGCTTGCCGGTGAGGTCCTTGAGCTGGTCGTCGGTGGTGTAGCCGGTCAGGCCGGTCCGCGGGTCGACGATCGAGCCCTCGAGGGAGGAGCTGTGCGGCCAGATGTTGTCGTACGGCGCGAGGTCGCTCGGGGCGTCGGTGCAGGCGGCGAGCTGGCTGGCGCCGTTGCCGCCGCAGCCGGCGTAGACGACCATGAAGAAGTCGACGACGCCGTCCTTGTCGGTGTCGAAGTCGCTGAAGTCGATGTCGGGGTCCGACAGCGCCGCGGCGTCGGCGACGAGCTTGCCGGTGAAGCCGCAGCCCGAGTCGATCTGCTGCAGCGCGGCGACGCCGGCCAGCGAGCCGATGACGGCCGAGCCGTTGGCGTCGGCGCCGTAGAACTGGGTCTGGCCGGGCAGGTTGTAGACACCGTTGGTGATGCGCTCGGAGTAGAGCGGGCTGCCGACGGCGCCGGGCACCTGGCCCAGGGTGACGCCGGTGCAGGTGGTGGCGCTGGAGTCGATGCCCTGGAAGTCGAAGCCGGGGGCGTAGTCGAAGTCGGCGGTCGCGATGCCGGACGACGGGACGGCGCCCTGGGGGAAGAGCTGCTTGAGCGACATCTCCTGGAACAGGTTGAACGTCGAGCCCTTGACCTTGCGGTTGTTGATCTTGTTGGCCAGGTCGCGGCCGTCGTGGCCCTCGACGTAGGCGCGGTCGGTGTACTGCACCGGGATGATCGGGAACGGCCGGTCGCCGTAGCGTGCGGTGTCGTAGAGGTCGGACGGCGGGATCACCTTGGGTCCGTGGGCCAGCGCGCCGGACGGCTTGCGCTTGCCGGGCTGCCTGAGGGTCGCGCGGGTCGACAGGTCGCGCCACACGATGGTCGGCAGCTGCTCGAGGCGGGCGGCGCGGCTCGTGAGCACGAGGGTGACCGTCGTGCCGCGCTTGATCGCGGGCAGGCGCCAGGTGACGGTGCGCGCGCCGACCGCGTGGCGGCCGGGGCCGGTCGCCTTGCGGAACGACGTGCCCTGCGGCGCCCTGACGACGACGCGGGCGCCCTTGACGGTCCGGGCGGTCGGGTTGCTGACGATGACGCGCGAGGGGTAGGTCTCGCCGGGCTTGACCCAGCCGACCGAGGAGACGAACGAGTTCTTCAGGCGCAGGCCCTGGGCCCGGGCGCGCAGGGTGAGCGGCGCGGCACCGGCGTCGTCGGCCCGGTAGCCGCCGGCCGCGGTGGCGTCGACGGCGCGCAGGGCCAGGGTCTGGTCCTCGGCCGTGGATAGGCCGGAGGTCAGCGACGCCGGGACGGTGGTGGTGAAGGTGCCGTCGTCGGCGGTGGTGACGTCCTGGGTGCCGAGGACGGCGCCGGACGGGTCGGTCACGGCGAGCGTGAACGTCGAGCCGGTCCCGCTGCCGCGCCGGCCGACGGCGGCCTGGGTGACCTTCGAGACGGTGCCGCTGACGGTGAACGCCCGGCCGGCCTCGAGGGTCTTCGCCGGGTCGTCGAAGGCGACGCTGAGCAGCTTGTCGCCGAGGGTGTCGACCGGGTTGAACGGGTCGACCGGCGGCAGGGCGTCGGGGGTCGCGGCCGCCGAGCCGGTCGGGGCCTGCGGCAGGGCGGCCGAGGACGGGGAGCCGGGGGTGAGGGGGGAGACGAGCAGCGCGCCCACGGCGGCGGTGGTGACCGCCCAGGTGGCGGCACGCCCGCGGGTGGGCAGGCGGAGTGGCCTACGAGACATGGAGGTCCTCGGGTTCGGGGCCGCTGAGACTGGCGGCTCGCTGCGGGCCCAACGACCTGGGGACACGCGTGGTTACGTCGGAGCCCGGAGTTGTCAGACGATCGAGCCTTGACCTTGCCCCGCGGGGAAGCCGCACGGTCGGGGTGCCGGTGAACCGTTCACCGGCCACGGGGAGGCTGCGAGGAGGCACCATGGGACGGATGCGACTGATGTCGATCGGCGACGCAGCCCGCGCCAGCGGCCTGAGCGCCAAGGCGCTGCGGCTCTACGACGAGACGGGCCTGCTGCCGCCGGCCGAGGTCGACCCGGTCACCGGCTACCGCTGGTACGCCGCCGACCAGCTCGACCGGGCCCGCCTGGTCGCGCGGCTGCGGCTGGCGGGCGTGCCGCTCGCCCGGATCCGGATGGTGGCCGACCTGGCCGGCCGGCCCGGTGACGGTGGGCGGGCCGCCGCGGCCGAGCTCACGTCGTGGTGGCGCCAGGTGGAGGCCGACACGGCCTCGACCCGCGCCCTCGTCGCGGCCCTCGTGGCAGAGCTCGACGCGAAGGAGCACGACATGACCGTGACGCAGCAGACGACCGGGCACGCCGAGGCGGCGTCGTCCCTGGAGCAGGGCGGGCGCGACGACCAGCAGGACGCGGTGCTCGTGGCCGACGGGGTCTACGCCGTCGCCGATGGGCTGGGGGGAGCGCCGGGACCACTGGCCGAGGAGGTGCTCGACCACCTGTGCGCGCTCGACGACGGCGACCCGGTGCGCGCCCTCGACGCCGCGGTCGCGCGCGCCGCGACCCACGTGACCGAGAGGTACGCCGAGCACCCCGACGTCGGCACGACGCTGACGGCGCTCGTCGTGCGCGGCGGCCAGGTGGCGGTCGCCCACGTCGGCGACTCGCGCGCCTACCGGGTCCGCGACGGCCGGCTCGAGCGGCTGACCCGCGACCACAGCGTCGTGCAGACGCTGGTCGACGAGGGCCGGCTGACCCCGGAGGAGGCGCGGACCGACGACCGCAGGGTGGTGCTCAACCGCGCGATCGGCGTCGGCGCCTCGAGCGCGCCCGACCTCGCGCTGCTCGCCGTGGAGCCGGGTGACCGGCTCGTGCTGACCACCGACGGCGTCCACGCGGTGCTCGAGCCGGGGGTGCTGACCGACCTGCTCGTGGCGGCGCGCTCGCCGCAGCAGGTGGTGGAGGCCGTGCGGGGCGGCGTACGGGACGCGGGGGAGCCGGACAACCACGCGGTGGTCGTGGTCGACCTGGGCTGAGAACGGCGGACGGCGGGCACCCCGAGGGGGTGCCCGCCGTCAGCGGTGGATCAGGTGGTGCTCAGGTCACTCGGCGCCGGAGATGAAGGCCTCGACGCGGCGGCGACCCTCGTCGTCGGGCAGCTGCACCGGCGGGCTCTTCATCAGGTAGGACGAGGCGCTGATGATCGGGCCACCGATGCCGCGGTCCTTGGCGATCTTGCAGGCGCGCAGGGCGTCGATGATGATGCCGGCCGAGTTGGGGGAGTCCCAGACCTCGAGCTTGTACTCGAGGTTGAGCGGGACGTCACCGAACGCGCGACCCTCGAGGCGGACGTAGGCCCACTTGCGGTCGTCGAGCCAGGCGACGTAGTCGGACGGGCCGATGTGGACGTTGCGGCTGTCGATCTTGTCGGCCAGCTCACCGGTCAGGTTGGAGGTGACGGCCTGGGTCTTGGAGACCTTCTTGGACTCCAGGCGCTCACGCTCGAGCATGTTCTTGAAGTCCATGTTGCCGCCGACGTTGAGCTGGTAGGTGCGGTCGAGCGCGACACCGCGGTCCTCGAACAGCTTCGCCATCACGCGGTGGGTGATGGTGGCACCGACCTGGCTCTTGATGTCGTCGCCGACGATAGGGACGCCGGCGTCCTCGAACTTCTTGGCCCACACGGGGTCGGAGGCGATGAACACGGGCAGGGCGTTGACGAAGCCGACGCCGGCGTCGATGGCGCACTGGGCGTAGAACTTGTCGGCCTCCTCGGAGCCCACCGGGAGGTAGGACACCATGACGTCGACCTGGTTGTCCTTGAGGACCTGCACGACGTCGACCGGCTCCTGGCCGGACTCCTCGATGGTCATCCGGTAGTACTTGCCGAGACCGTCCATCGTCGGGCCGCGCTGGACCTCGACACCGAGGGTCGGCACGTCGCAGATCTTGATCGTGTTGTTCTCGGAGGCGTTGATGGCCTCGGAGAGGTCCTTGCCGACCTTCTTGTCGTCGACGTCGAAGGCGGCGACGAACTCGACGTCGCTGACGTGGTAGTCGCCGAAGTTGACGTGCATGAGGCCCGGGACCACCGCGGTCGGGTCGGCGTCGCGGTAGTAGTGGACACCCTGGATCAGGGACGTCGCGCAGTTGCCGACCCCCACGATTGCTACTCGTACCGAACCCATCGGGTTTCCCTTCGTGAGACTTCTTGGTGTGGTGCTGACTGGTGTGGTGCCTGACGTGTGGCTGTGGTTCAGGTCTGCGGGGCCGGCGGCTGGGAGCCGGCCCGGTTGCGCTCGGCGTTGATCAGGTCCGAGAGCCACTGGACCTCACGCTCGGCCGACTCGACGCCGTGGCGCTGGAGCTCGGCCGAGTAGCGGTCGACCTCCTTCTCGGTCATCGACAGCTGGCTCTGGACCCGGTCGAGGCGCTCCTGGAGCCGGCTGCGCCGACCCTCGAGGACCCGGAGCCGGATCTCCATGTCGGTGCGCCCGAAGAAGGCGAACCGGATGCCGAAGTTGTCGTCCTCCCAGGCGGCGGGCCCGATGTCGGCCATCAGCCGCTCGAACTCCGTCGTCCCGGCGGGGGTGACCTGGTAGACGATCTTGGGTCGGCGCGACACCGGCGACAGGGCCGGGGCGAGCTCCTCGATGAGGTTGCCCTTGAGCATCTTCTTCAGCGTCGGGTAGAGCGAGCCGTAGGACAGCACCCGTCCCCACCCGAGCATGAGGTTGAGCCGCTTGCGCAGCTCGTAGCCGTGCATGGGTCCCTCGTGCAGCAGTCCGAGGACTGCGAGCTCGATGGAGTCAGCGCGGCGTGCCATGCGACATATCGTAGCGATATATCCACGGAACAGGAATCCCCGAAGGATCGGAGATGTCCGGACGGGGTCCCGGTGCCCGGTCGGGGCCACCCGCGGCAGCCCCCGGCCCGGTCCGCGCCCGATCCGTTCGAGGCTCGTTCCAGGCCCGTGCGTGCGGCGCGACGTGGCCTCCTTCCGGATGAGCCGTTGGGCCGGATCGGCCGCTCGCCGTACCCTGAGCAGTCGTGCCGGTGGGACACCGGTGCGATCGGACAGGTCGTCGAAGGGACGAGGCGTTGGCAGGCAAGCGGAGAGCCGAGGGTGCGACATCGGTGCGCTCGGCCGACATGTCGTGGTCCGAGCTCATGAGGGCGCGGTTCGGTCGACCCCCGAAGAAGACCGGGGACGGGGCGCCGAGGACCTGGAAGCAGCGCCTGCGCAAGGCGTTCGTCTACGCGACGGTCACCGCCGTGGTGCTGGCCCTGCTCGGGATCGCCGGCTTCGTCTACCTCTACAAGACGACCGACATCCCCGAGCCCAACGCCGAGTTCCTCACCAACGCCTCGGTCGTCTACTACGACGGCGGCAAGGAGGAGCTGGGTCGCTACGCGCTGCAGAACCGCGACTCGATCCCGCTCGAGGACATGCCCGACAACATCAAGCAGGCGGTCGTCGCGGCCGAGGACCAGTCGTTCTACACCAACAACGGCATCGACACGAAGGGCATCCTGCGCGCGTTCTTCAACAACGCCAAGGGCGGCTCGACGCAGGGCGCGTCGACGATCACCCAGCAGTACGTCAAGATCCTCTACCTCAACCAGGAGCGCTCCTACAAGCGCAAGGTCAAGGAAGCGATCCTGTCGCTGAAGATCCAGCGCGAGTACAGCAAGGACGAGGTGCTCGAGGGCTACCTCAACACCATCTACTTCGGGCGCGGCGCCTACGGCATCCAGGCGGCGTCCGACGTCTACTTCAACAAGCAGGCCAAGGACCTCACCCTGCGTGAGGCCGCCGTGCTGGCCAGCGTGCTCAACGACCCCAACGACCTCGACCCGGCCGACGGCAAGGAGGCGCGCCAGGCGCTCAAGGGCCGCTACCAGTACGTCCTCGAGAGCATGGCCGGCGTCGGCAACATCACCGACGAGGAGGCCGAGGAGGCCGCCGCGCGGCTGCCGAAGTTCCCCGAGATCCCCGCCGAGAGCACCTACGGCGGCCAGCGCGGGCACCTGCTGGCGATGGTCAAGGACCAGCTGCTCGGCATGTTCAAGGTCGACGGCACGCCGTTCACCGAGGACGAGATCGACGGCGGCGGCCTGCGCATCACCACGACCTTCCAGCCGCGCATCATGACGGCGCTCGAGGACGGCGTGGCCGAGGCCAAGCCGACCGAGGGCTTCGACAAGCCCAAGACGCTGCACGTCGGTGCTGCGACGGTCGAGCCCGGCACGGGCGCGCTGCGCGGCGTCTACGGCGGCCAGGACTACCTCGACTCCCAGATCAACTGGGCCACCGCGGGCGGGCAGGCCGGGTCGACGTTCAAGCCCTTCGCCCTCGCGGCCGGCATCAACGACGGCTACGCGCTCACCGACACGTTCGAGGGCAACTCGCCGATCGTGCTCGAGGACGGCAGCGAGGTCGAGAACCAGGGCGACACGAGCTACGGCAGCTCCGTCGACCTGGTGCAGGCCACCGAGGACTCCATCAACACCGCCTACATCGACCTCACGGTCCGCATGGACGACGGCCCCGAGAAGATCATCGCGATGGCCGAGAAGATGGGCATCCCGCCGGCCAAGAAGCGTCCGCGCAACGGCGGCATCCCCAACGCGACCCCGGGTCTCGAGCCGGTGACCGGCGTCGCGCTCGGCTCGCAGACGGTCAGCCCCGTCAACATGGCCAACGGCTACGCGACCATCGCGGCCGAGGGCCAGGCCTCCGGCGTCTACGTCGTCGAGAAGGTCACCGACCGCGACGGCGACGTCCTCTACCAGCACAAGCGCACCCGCACCCGCGCGCTCAGCGCCGACGAGGCCGCCGACGTCTCCTTCGCGATGCAGCAGGTCGTCGAGGCCGGCTCGGGCAGCACCAACGCGCCCCTGTCCGACCGCGAGTCCGCCGGCAAGACCGGCACCGCCACCAAGACCGGCGGCGCGGTGTCGTCGTCGTGGTTCGCCGGGTTCACCCCGCAGCTGTCGACCGCGGTGATGTACGTCCGCGGCACCGGCAACGGCCAGCTCGACGGGTGGCTGCCGACCTCCGAGGACGGCCTCGAGGGCTACTTCGGCGGCAACTACCCCGCCAAGACGTGGAACGCGATCATGGAGCGCGAGCACGCCGGACTGCCGGTCGAGGACCTGCCCGAGCCGGCCTACGTCGACGGCGACAACCCCGACGGCGTCGACGAGGACTACGTCCCGCCGGTCGAGACCGACACGTTCGAGCCCGAGCCGACGCAGCAGCCGACGCGCGAGCCCACGGAGGAGCCCACCGAGGAGCCGACGGAGGAGCCCACGCAGGAGCCGACCCAGGAGCCCACGCAGGAGCCGACCGAGGAGCCCGACTGCGGGCTGCTGGGCTGCGAGCCCACGCAGGAGCCGACGCAGGAGCCGACGCAGGAGCCGACCCAGGAGCCCACGCAGCAGCCGACGCAGCAGCCCTCGGCCGCGGCGTTACGGCGCGAGCGCGACTGAGGTGACCCACGTCCACCCGACCCGGGAGGACCGGGTGGTCGCGAGCCTGAGCGAGGTCGTCGGCGGACCCGTCGGCGACCACGCCGGACCCCGCCGCGGCGGCGTGGGCGTGCTCGGCGTGCTGCTGGCGCTCACGGCGCTGACGTTCGCGCTGGGGCTGGTGTCCAAGACTGTCTGCGCCCAGGACGGCTGGTCGACGAGCAAGCAGTCCCGCTTCACCCACGCCTGCGTCTCCGACGTGCCCGACGCCTACAGCGCCACCGGCCTCGACGAGCTGGCGTGGCCGTGGAGCTCCGACACCGACACCCGCGAGCGGCACGCGGTGACCGAGGAGCCGGCGCTCGTCGGCCTCTGGTCCTACGCCGCCGCGCGGGTCACCCACGTGCTCAGCGGCTCACCCGACGTCGGCGCCCGCCTCGACCAGCCGCCCGGCACGGTCGCGGCCAGCGACGAGGTCGACGACGAGCGCCGGTTGTTCGTCGTGGTCAACGTGCTCGGGTTCGCGCTGCTCGCGATGGCGGCCACCGCGGCCCTCGCCGCTGCTGGTCGCCGCCGTCCGTGGGACGCCGCCGTGTTCGCGGTGGCCCCGGTGCTGGCCCTGACCGGTGCCGTGTCCTGGGACCTGCTGCCGGTCGCCGCGGTGGCCGGGGCGCTCTGGGCGTTCTCCCGCGGGCGCCTCGTGCTCGCGGGCGCGCTGGTGGGCGTGGGCGCGGCCGCCGGCGTCTGGCCCGTCCTGCTCCTGGTGGCCCTCGCGCTGCTCTGCGTCCGCGAGCGCCGGGTCGCGCCGCTGCTGCCGACCCTGGTCACCGCGACCGCGGTGTGGGCGCTGCTCAACGCGCCGGCGTTCCTCACCGGTCGGGCCCAGTGGGAGCGGTTCTGGTCGGCGGCCTGGGACCGCGGTCCCGACCAGGGCTCCGTCTGGGCGATCGTCGCCCAGAGCGCGGGGCTCGGCCGCGAGACCGGGCTGCAGGCGTCGTGGGCCCTCGTCGGGCTCTGGGTGGCCGGCGTCGCCGCGCTCGTGCTGCTCGCTCCCGCGCGTCCCCGGCTGAGCCAGGTGGCGTTCCTGGTGGTCGCTGGCGTGCTCGTGCTCGGGATCGCCTACGAGCCCGAGCAGGCGCTGTGGCTGCTGCCCCTGGCCGCCCTGGCCCGTGCGCGCTGGCGCGACCTGTTGGTGTGGCAGGCGTGCGAGGTCGTCTACTTCGCCCTCCACTGGTGGTGGCGCGGCGACCTGCTCACCCCCGGCGGCGACGGCGTCGCCGGGTTCTACTGGCTCGCGATCGTCGTCCACGTCGGCGGCACGCTGTGGCTGGTCGCGATGGTGGTGCGCGACGTCTGGTGGCCCGAGGACGACCCCCGGGCCTATCAGGTGACCGTGATGCGGTCGAACGTCGTCGCGGTGTAGCGGACCCGCACGTCGATCTGGTCGCCCACCTCGGGCACCCGGGCGCCCGAGGGCAGGAACAGCATCGAGGCCTGCATGTGCGGCGGCTCGGCGAAGAGCCGCTGCTTGCCGTCGATCGAGAACGGCGAGCGCACGAAGCCGACCGCGTCCAGGCCGCCGCGGGCCAGGGTGGCCGCGCGACCGCGGATCGAGGAGTCGCCGAGCGGCGCCTCGAGGCCGATCCCGTGGGCGGTGCCGCCGGTGACCACCAGGATGTGGCCCTGCTTGGGCGCGGTGCGGCCGCGGTAGCCGAAGACGTCGCCGCGCTCGACCGGGTGCACGTCCAGGACGGTCGCGGTGACCCGCAGCGCACCCCGGTCGCCGAGCCAGAGGTCGGTGCCGACGCGCGGGCGGATCGTGAAGTCGGCGTACGACGCCCGCAGCGACGCGAGCTCGTCGGCGGTCAGGTGGCTGACCCAGATGGTGCTGGTGCCGAGACCGGCCGCGACCACGTCGTTGACGAGCCGGGAGACCTCGGAGAGGTGCGAGCCCTGGGCCAGCGGCAGGTGCAGCGCGACGCCCTCGAGGCGGGCACCGCGGTGCCGGTCGAGGATCGCGGCGGTCGCCCACAGCTCCCGGGTGCCCAGCCCGTGGCGCAGCATGCTGGTGACCTGCTCGAGCACGAAGCGGGCGCGCGGCTCGCGGGCGAGCAGGGCCTCGAGGTCCTCGAGCCGGCTGACCGTGTGGACCACGCGGTCCACGAGCGCGGCGTCGACCTCGAGCGCGGCACCGAACGGGCGCCACGGCGTGAGCACCAGGAGGTCGCCGGAGAAGCGGGTGGCCACCTCGGGCAGCTCGGCGTAGGTCCCGACCGCGAGGGTGTCGACGCCGGTGCCCTGGTCGCGCAGCCACTGGGACCTGCGGGCCAGGCGGCCGAGCGTGAAGCCGTAGCCGTTGCCCTTGACGACCGGCACCAGGCCGGGGGTGGCGTCGGCGACCCGGCGCAGGTGGCTGCGCCACCGGTCGCCGTCGACGGTCAGGGTGAGACTCATCGTCGCGGCCCTAGCCCCGGCGCTTCAGGTACAGCTGGAAGGCCCGGTAGAGCGGCCGGTTCAGCGGGAGGTCCCACTCCCCGGCGTACTCGACGGCCTCGCCACCGGTGCCGACCTTGAACTGGATCAGGCCGACGTGCGGGTCCTCGGCGTCGAGCGTGTCGGTGATGCCGCGCAGGTCGTAGACGTCCGCGCCGGCGGCCAGGGCGTCCTGGATCATCGCCCACTGCACGCCGTTGGAGCCGCGGACCTCGCGCTTCTCGGTGGAGGAGGCGCCGTAGGAGTACCACGCGTGGCCACCGACCCGGATCGAGATCGTCGAGGCGACCAGGTCGCCCTCGTGCCGGGCGAACCAGATCCGGATGCGGTCCGGGTCCTCGGCGCCGAGGGCGTCGCACATCGTGCGGAAGTAGGACAGCGGGCGTGGGGTGACGTGGTCGCGCTGGGCGGTGTGGGCGTAGAGGTCGTGGAAGGCCTTGAGCTCCTCGCCGACCTCGGCCCCGCTCACGCTGGTGACCTCGACGCCCTCCTTGGCGGCCTTCTTGATGTTGCGGCGCCACTGCTGGTTCATGCCCTTGAGGACGTCGTCCTCGGTGCGCGGGTCACCCGCGTCGTCCCGCAGCGGGACGACGAAGTTGTACTGCGGCTGGCCGGCGGCGAAGCCGCCCTCGACGGCCTGCGGGTGCCAGCCCAGGTGGTTGAGCTGGGAGACGACCCGGGCGCCGACGGAGCCGCGCTCGAGCGGCGCGAGCTCGCCCAGGCGTCGTACGCCGTCGTCGGCGATGCCCTCCTTGACCTGGGCCGCGCTCCAGCGGCGGGTCACCACGGGCGGGCCCATCCGGACGCCGAAGGCGCCCTGCTGCTTGAGGTGCGCGGTCAGCGGCCGCAGCCAGGTGGCGAGGTCCTCGTCCTCCCAGTCGATCACCGGGCCCTCGGGGAGGTAGGCGAGGTAGCGCTTGATCTTCGGCAGCTGGCGGTAGAGCACCAGCCCGGCGCCGACCAGCTCGTCGTCGCGGAACCAGCCCAGCGACTCGCGGCGCCACTCGGACTTCACCCGGCCCCACGCGGGAACCTGGAGGAAGCTCGCCGAGCGGCGGCCCCGGATGAACTCCAGGTGCTCGGTCTCGGGGATCACTCGCACGCTCAGCACGCGCCCGAGGCTACCGCTCGGGGCGGCGCGACCGGTCACAGGCGTTCGGCCAGCCAGGCGAAGTCGGCGGTGTGCTCGGCGGCACCGCCGGGGGTCTCGCACACGACCGGGGCGCCGGCCTCGCGGACGACGGAGGCGAGCAGCTCGGGGTCGATCGTGCCGGCGCCGAAGTTCGCGTGCCGGTCGGCGCCCGAGTCGAAGGCGTCGCGGCTGTCGTTGCAGTGCACGAGGTCGATCCGGCCGGTGATGGCCAGGACGTCCCCGACGACGGTCTCGAGGGCGTTTCCGCCGGCGTGGGCGTGGCAGGTGTCGAGGCAGAAGCCGACCCGGTCGGCCTGCTCGGCCGAGGCGATGGCGTCCCAGACGCGCGCGATCCGCTCGAGGTGGCGGGTCATGGCGTTGTCGCCACCGGCGGTGTTCTCGATCAGCAGCGGCAGCTTGAGGTCGGTCGCCTCGATCGCCTTGCGCCAGTTGTCGAAGCCCTTCTCGGGGTCGTCGGTCTTGTTCACGTGGCCGCCGTGGACGATCAGGCCCTTGGCCCCGATCGAGGCCGCGGCGTCGACGTGCTGCTGCAGCAGCTTGCGGCTGGGGATCCGGATCCGGTTGTTCGTGGTGGCGACGTTCACGATGTACGGCGCGTGCACGTAGAGGTCCACGCCGGCGGCCTCGGCGTCGGCCTTCAGGCCGTCCGCGCCGCCGGCGTACCGGATCTCGGGGCCTTGGTAGCCCTGGGGGTCGCCGAGGAAGAACTGCACGAGCGGGGCCTGCCGCGCGGCGGCCTCCGCGAGCGGGTCGGTCTGGTCGACGTGGGCTCCGATCAACATGGGCCCAGCCTAGGAGGGTGGACCGACGACCGGCCCGGCAGCCGTCAGCAGGTGCGCTGGTAGGTGCTCTTGTGGGTGCGCGGCGCGGCCGTGGACTTCCGGTTCGGGCGGTGGAGGTCGTAGTAGCGCAGCCAGTCCATCTGCATGCGGCTCTGGTTCATCCGCGCGCCCGGCTTCGCGTCCATCCGGAAGCGGACCGTGAGCGGGACGCCGGAGCGCGCCTTGGGCCGGCGCTCGGTGCGGACCGCGTGGGCGTCGACGAACCAGGTGATCCGGTGCCGGGTCACCTCGACGCCGAAGGTGTGCCACCGGTCGTTGCTGAGGTTCAGGCGCTTCGAGGCGGTGAACTGGCGGTGGTGGGCCCGGATCCAGAAGTCTGCGTGCGAGCGCGACAGGCGTTAGCTCTCGAGCGCGACGTTGCGCGCGCCGCATGCCTGGCGGCGGTCGACCGCGGGGACCAGCTCGGTCTGGACGCGGTAGTTCGTGTGGCCGCTGCCGTAGCGGTGCGAGCGGAGCCGGATCTCC
>JAOPXU010000143.1 GCA_025964985.1 Nocardioides sp. | reverse complement strand
GTCCTCGCGCTCCTGCTCGGCGGTCTCGCCGGCTGCAGCAGCGACCCCGAGCCGGACGTCGTCGAGCCCACCAGCGAGGCGCCCTCCACCTCGACCACCGAGCCGATCTCGGACCCGCCCACGTCGGAGCCCACCTCGGAGGCGCCAGCCGAGTCGGCCCAGGAGTTCATCCGGCGCTGGCACGAGGTCAGCGACGCCATGCAACTCAGCGGAGAGACCAACGACTACCTGGCCATGGGTCCAGCCTGCAAGCCCTGCGCCGCCACCGCGCAGGTAGTCGAGCGGTACTACGAGGCGGGTGGGTTCATCCGGTTCTCGGGCACCCAGGTGTCCCGAATCTCCAAGCTTGGAAACGTCGGTGGCTCGAGTGAGTTCGATGTCGCACGCGTCACGGCACCGACTGAGTACAAGGAAGCCTCGTCTGGACCGCTCATGACGTTCCCCGGTGGCGAGAGCACCCTTCGGATGCGTCTTAAGCCCATGGGCGACTCGTGGCTTGTGCTCGACTACTCGCAACTCGCCTCATGAAATGGGCGTGCTGGATCGCGCTAGTGGCGCTTGTGTTCGCGTCCGCAAGCCATCCAGGACCGGCAAGCGCGGATCCCGCTCCGGCTGGGTGCATGCAGATTGGAATCGACGTTGTCGCCGTTAACTGCACCCTGTCTGGGAGCGCGACAGCCGCACTCTTCGCAGGCTCCGGCCCCAACGGCGACGGCCACGTCTACGAGGTGCGCCCCCAGTGCGGGGACGACCTCGGCGGCCAGGCGATCTGCTTCGGCGGGCAGCCGTGCGTGGCCGACGACGGGCAGCCGGGCTTCGAGATGGACCTGTACCGCGACGGCGTGGTCTACGGCGAGACCTGCCTGAGCGAGGCCCAGGCCGGTGGCCTGGGGGCGATCACACCAGGGATGGTGCTGCGGGAGTTCCGCCGTCTCTCCTGGCCGGAGAGCCCGCTGAGCATCGAGCCGCCGGGGCTGCGGACGGCGGTCAACCTGCCGACGTACCACTGGACAGACAACACCCGGCCGACCACCCAGACCGTCGAGATCATCGGCCAGCAGGTGGTGATCGAGGCGTCCCCGACCAGCTACGTCTACTGGTTCGACGGCCAGGACGCGGTGGAGACGTCGAGCCCCGGCGGACCGTACCCGGGCGGCGACGTCGTGCACGAGTACCGCTCCGAGGGCTCTGCCAGTCCCTCGATCGACACCGTCTACTCCGGTCGGTACCGGGTCAACGGTGGCCGCTGGATCGACATACCCGAGACCGTCACCGTCGCCGGCGATGCCGTCACCCTCGAAGTCGTCGAGGTCCGGCCGACGCTGGTCGCGCCGACGCGTCCCTGACCGGCGCGCTACGTCAGGCGGGCCAGCCCAGGTCGAGAGTGTCCTCGTCGAGGTCGTCGTCGGCGAGCAGGGACGGCTGGACCGTCCGGGGCCGCGACGGCACCGCGACCGGACCGGACTCCCGACCGTCGGAGACCAGGCGCAGCGCCTTGCGCAGCGCCGTCAGGACGACGTCCTCGTCGTGGCCGTCGCAGTGCTGCTGGCCCGAGCGGATCCGGATGATCTGCCGGATGATCGCCGAGCGGTCGTGGTCGAACAGCTCGGCCACCGCCCGGGTCCGCGGCCTGCCGAGGTGGCAGAGCTCGAGGAGGCCGACGATGGGCAGCTCGTCGTCGACCACCGGTGCAGGACTGGTCCGCCGTGCGCGGACCGCCTCGAGGAAACGTCGCCCGCCCACCCGGGCCACGAGATCGGCCGCGACGTCGTCGACGTCAGCCAGGAACCGGTGCACGACGTGCAGCAGCTGCTGGGCGGCGAACGGCGTCGTCACCAGCTCGTAGGACATGACCACGCGGTCGTCCAGCGCGTGGAAGCGCCACAGCTCCTGGTCGCGGTTGAGCAGACCCAGCTCGAGCGGCAGCCGGTCGGGGTCGGTCGGCCGCAGCACGACGTGGGCGAACAGCTCGACCGCTGGGCGGTCGTGGCGCACACGGACGAAGAGGACGCTGTGCCCCGAGCGGAGCGGGATGTCGCCCTCCTCGTCGTGCCGTACGTCGGGGAACACCGCGCCGAGGGCCGCCTCGACGAGCTCCTCGAGGTGGGTCACGGTCATCGGCATGACGAAGGCGTGCGCCGCCGCGTCGTCCGGCGACTCGGCTTCGTCCGACGCGCCCGGTTCGGTCGCCACCGCCACGATCGGTCCATTGATCTCCAGGCCCTCCGCGTCGAGGAACGCCGGGTGCGGGACGCCGTGGACCTCGCTCAGCGTGCGTACGAGCAGGACCGCCGCCCGGTCGGCCTCGCGCTGCGGCACCTCGAGCTCGAAGCCCTGGCGGTCGACGTCCACGTCGGGCGGCAGCCACCCCAGTCCGACCAGCAGGTCCACCTGCTCGACCGTGAGCGGGGACTCGTCAGGCAGGAACGCGTCGCTGGCGGCCGTCAGGACCAGCCCGCCGTCGGCCGACAGGACGTCGACGTAGGGCGGCAGGTCGCTGTCGGTGAGGTCGACGTAGCTGACGACCAGCTCGGCACCGTCGACCATCGTCGCCAGGTGGTCGGCGAGGCGCTGGCGGAACGCCGTCCAGGCCGCGTCGGCCTGCGCTGCGGGGTCGTGATCACGCGTCATCGGTGCTCCTGTCTCGACCGTGCGAGCCACACGCTAGGGGCCACCGCCGACAGTTCCGGGCCGACCTAGGCCCGTGCCACCGCCGGGTCCCGCGGGGTGACGGCCGGCTCGTCGGTCACCGCCACCGCGGTGTCCCCCGACCGCGGCGACGGCACGACCGGCACCAGCTCCGGGACGCCGGTCGCACCGACGGCACCGTCCTCTGCGGGCAGCAGTCGCTGGTCGGGGAGGTCGATCGCGGCGATCGTGCCGCCGCCGGGGTTGGCGCGGAGGCTGAACGAGCCGCCGTGGCGCTCGACGATGCGGGTGCAGATGGCCAGGCCCAGGCCGGTGCCCGGGTAGCGCACCGGGTCGGCGGTGGTCGCCGGTCCCCGGACGAACGGCTTGAGGATGTCGCCCTGGAGGTGCGGCGGGACGCCGATGCCGCGGTCGGCGACGTAGAGCCGGACGCCGCTGCCGTCGGCCCGCGGTTCGGCGGTGACCTCGATGACGGGCCTGCCGCCGGGGGCGACGTACTTGAGCGCGTTGCCGACCAGGTTGGCGACCACCTGGCGCATCCGCTCGGCGTCGCAGTGGACGACGGGCAGGTCGCCGACGTGGATCATCGGGCTGGGGGCGTCGTGGTCGGCGGGGTCGCGCATCGCGAGGTGTCCGGCGACGACCTCACCCAGGACGTCGCCGACCATGTCCCGCAGGTCGACCTCCTCGAGGTGCAGGGCTCCGTCGCGCGCCGAGGTGTAGGCGAGCAGGTCGTCGATCAAGGCGGCCATCCGGGCGCTGGCGTCGGAGGCCTTGCTCAGGTAGCGCCACGCAGGGTCGTGGACGTCGGCGGACAGCTGCGGCATGACCTCGTCGGTGAAGATGTCGAGGTAGCCGCGCACGACGGTCAGCGGGCTCTTGAGGTCGTGGGCGACCATGCCGGCGAACCCGGCGAGCTCCTCCTGCTGACGGCGCTCCTCGGTCACGTCGCGGAAGACCGCGAGCGCCCCGGGTCGTCCGTCACCGAGGTCGAGGGGGCGGGCCGAGACCGCGATCCGTACGCCGTCGGCGCGGACCCGGTTGCGGATCACCATCTCGACGTCGTCGGTCCCCTCACCGGCGAGCGCACGCAGCAGCGGCATCTCGGCCTCGGGGAACGTGGTGCCGTCGACGCGGTACATCCCGTAGTGCTCCTGCCAGCGCGACGGGTCGTCGACGTCGCCGATGCCGGTCAGGCCGAGGACGCCGGGAGCGTCGACACCCAGGATGCTGCGGGCAGCGCGGGACTGGACGAGGTAGGCGCCGCTGGCGTCGACCACCGAGACCCCCACCGCGTCGATGGTCTCGACCATCGTGTCGAGCAGCGTCGCCTGGCCGCGTGCCGTGGCCTCGGCCAGGGCAAGCTCGCGGGTCGCGGCCTGCACCTGGGCCTGGGCCCGGGCGCGGCTCGACGTCGCCGTCCACCACAGGCCGGCGACCAGCACGGCGATCACGACGGTGACGAACCGGATGGCCAGGGGCCGGTGGTGCATGAGGCCGACCAGCGCGGTCACGTCGGTGGAGGTGGTCAGGGTCCACACGTGCTGGGCCACGAGGATGGTCTCGCTGCGGCGGAGGTCGTCGTCGGTGGAGTCGTCCGGGAGCCCCGAGGTCGAGGCCACGACCGTGGCGGCTCCCGCGGTGTCGTCGGCCGTCATCTCGACGTCCACGAGGCCCTCGGCGGCGCTCTCGAGCACCTGGCCGAGGAAGTCCTGGCCGCGCAGGCCCATCAGGACCCATCCCGCGAGCTCCCCGTCGCGGACGACCGGGGCCGTCACCGAGAACGACGTCTGCCGCTCGGACTCGGGCAGCTCCTGGTCGATGAGCAGCTGGTAGGCGTCCGAGACCGCGGGCTCGCCCGAGCGCTGCGACTCCATGAGCGCCTCGTAGGGCGCGGTAGCGCCGGCGACGTCGACGCCGGTACGCCGCTGCAGGCTGCCGTCGAGCGGCTTGGTGAGCACGGCGAACGCGTGGGTGTCCTGGCCCTCGGCCGGGCTGAGAACCAGGTCCGGGGACCCCCGGTCGCGCCACGTGGCCGCAAAGGCGTCCAGCTCGTCGCCGGACACGGGCGCCGCGATGAACACGAACGACGTCGCCCCCGCCAGCTCCATCGCCCCCAGCGGCTCGGTGGCTACGTCGAAGGACGCGGCGTCCACCTGCGGAGCGGCAGCCAGGGCCGCGGCGACCAGGTCGAGTGCGTCGACGTAGCGCTGCACCTCGGCCGCGGCCGACTCCTCGATGGCCGCGGCGCGGGTGTCGAGGGTCCGGCTCGCCAGCTCGGTCACCTCGGCGTCGACACGGTCCGCGGTCAACCACCCGGCCGTGAGGACGAGCAGGCCGAGGGCGGCAGCACCGGCGGCGGCGCGGCGCAACGAGCGGCGCGGCGGTCGTGCCGCGGCGTACGGTCCTGGCGCGGACGCTGTCACGGTCGGCTCCTCCCCGCACGGCTCGTGCGTCGGCAGCCGACGTCGGCGCGCCCCTGTCCCGGGGGCCGGACGCTGTCGTCAGCAGGCAGATGATCGGTCGCAGGACCCCGCACCTGAGCCGACCGCCGCACGCGGGGACCTCCGTCTAGACCAGCGCGAGGACCCGCGACGCGCCCGGACGCCGGCCCGGCCTCCTCGGATCGAGGAGGCCGGGCCGGCGGTCAGTGCTCAGGCGGGCAGACGGTCAGCTGTCAGGTTTGGTCGAGGCGTCATCGCTGACATTCCTCATCATCATCAAGTTGATGATCGGCAGTATCATCTTGATGTGATACCTTCCCAATCGGACCCAGTCGCTGATATTGCTGAAACCGTAGGCCGGGCGCTGCTGGAGTTCGCCGAGCGGCTCCGGGCCGAGCCCGAGCTTAGAGCTGCGGCGCCCGTGGACGAGCCGGCCGCGCCGAATACCGCGAAGCTCGGCGGCACTCAGGGCCGGATCCTCGATGCGCTCGAGACGGCACCGGACGGGTTGACCTCGGGAGGGGTTGCCGCCGCGGTCGGTATCGCGGCCACCAACGCACCTCGGGCCCTCAAAGCGCTCAAGGCGCGCGGGTTGGTCGACGACGGTGACGAGCGGCCGAGCGTCTGGCGTTTGGCTGATCGAGTCGACGAACCGAGGCCCAGTCCAGCAACCGAGGACTGACGCAATCGCGCCCAGTCGACGCGAGCCTCCTAGTGAGGCGAGCCTCGTGATCAGCGGGCACGGGCGTCTCGTTACCGACTGCGAGACGTTGCTAGCCAACTCGTGGCGCCCGCCACGACAGCAGGGACCGTCTGCACCTGTGAGCAGGGCTGAGCCACCCCAACGCGACACGACCTCGCCGATCGGTCGAGCGCACCCGCGTTCCAGCAGCCTGCGGTGGCTGACGTCTGCGCGCAGCCGCCACCGTCGCGCTCATGGGCCCATCACCGCCCCCGACCCAGATCGCGTGTGGCTGAGCCATCTGACCGCGCTCGCCCGCTGCTACGGCTTCGAGGTCCAGCTGACGCCGGGCTACTGGGACCTGCTCTACGCCTAACTTCGCCGCGCTTACCCGAGCCGGCCCCAAACACCAGAACAGTGGGCGCTGGCGCTCCTGAAGTCGATTCCGCCACCACCGCGACGGCACGCCGACCAGGACTTCGCCGCCGAGATGATCACCACCGCGTTGTGCAGCCTCGACACCTGTGGCGTCCCCACGACACGCCACGTAGCGTGCACTTTCGATGTCGACGCCCTTCCCGACGAGCTGGCCCGCCGGGTACACGCCACCTTTCACGAGGTCACACTGCCGCGCCTGTGACGCCGGACCCAGCAGCCCCGGCCCGGGCTGCCACCTCGTCTTCCATGGCTCCGAGGCGGTCCACTCCCCCGATCTTGTTGAGCCAGCGACGACGAAGTAACTGCTCGTGATGCCTGACCGGGTGCCGCCGCCGGGCCTGTCCGTGCTGAATTCGCGAACAGGCGTGGACCTGGTGGGCCAGGCCCGAGACCTGCCGCTCGGTGAGGGTCTGCTCGATCGCGTCATGCCCGGCCAGGCCAAGTAGCGGGCGAGTAGACGAGGGCAGCCCCGCGTAGTGCCCTTCGCGGCCAGGCGAACAACTATGCCGCGACGCTGGCAGCGCATCACAGCCCCCGAACCCGGGCGTCATCCGCCGAATTGAGCGAGGGGACGAGGGGAATGGACAGGGCGGCGAGTCACGCCGGTCCACCGGAGGCGACACTGTCCCCGACGTTCCGCCGGCTGCAGGCACTCGGGCGGCCCCCTGCGTATGGAGAACGAGAGCACATGAATCCCGAGGACTACCACCTCGAGTTCTTCGTTGACGGCACCCAAGCACCGGTCCGCGACTGGCTTGATGAACTCGAGAAGAGCGACCCGGCAAAGCGCGACGCCCTGCTCTACGGCCTTTCCCAGATCCTCGCCCGCCAGGGGACGAACGTGTGCGGCACCGAGTTCGGGAAGAGCCTCAAGAGGGGCCTGTACGAGTTCAGGCTCCGCCACACCCGCGATGAGCTCCAAGCCAAGGTCCAACCCCATCTCGGCACCCACGACGACAACGAGCCGACCAAGGTCCTCCTGCGCGTCTTCTTCGCCGTGCACGGCGACAAAGTGGTCCTGCTTCTCAACGGCTACGACAAGGGTCGAGACCCCTCGCCGAAGCGACAGAGCCGCGAGATCGCCCTCGCCCGCGCACACTTGAAGACGTGGCAGCGCCAGCAGCGTGCCGCCTCCAAGGCGGTGCCGAGTGCCGCGGTCAGCCCAGATGACGTCGAGCAGGCCAAGGCGGCTGCGGAGGCGCGCGTGCCGGCCGATCGAAGCTTCCTCCTGTGGTTCCGCAAGCAGCGGCAGCGAAGAGTGGCTGGTGTCGGGAAGCGCCGCAGCAAACTGTAGGTTGAGAATATGTGCCGAAACACATATCGTTCTGGACGGTACCGCGTGACCCAGGAGGAAAGATGAGCGACAACAGCTTTGGCAGCTACCTCGCTGCCGCCGAGGCAACCGCTACCCCGGAGCGGCGCGCCCAGATGGAAGGAGCACGCGATCACGCGGACGTCCTGTACCGAGAGCACTTTGGCCTCGGCGAGCAGCTCGTCGCGCTCCGCAAGGCCCACCACCTGACGCAGGGCGAGCTTGCAGCGGCGACCGGAGTCGGCCAGTCCGAGATCAGTCGCATCGAGCAGGGCAAGGCGAACCCGACCATGGACACCCTGGCACGACTCGGGTCAAGCCTGGGAGCCACCGTTGCGTTCGCCACGGAGGACGGGAAGCTCGTCACTCCCTGAGCGGCATCGCTCGCATGACTGTTGGCATCGAGCCCCGGAGCACCGCGTGTGTTCCGGGGCTCTTGTTCGTCATGGCGGACGCTGACCCCAGCGTCGGCGGCTGAGAGCGTCTTGGGTCGAACCGCAGCGCTCGTGTCGCCCGACCGGTTCGCAGAGCCCCCTCGGAGTTCCTTTCGGTCGCCGAGCTAGGCGACGCGTTCGGTGGCCCCGGCCAGACCCTGGCGGTAGTCGACCGCTTCGGGGACCTCGACGAACGTCATGAGCTCCCCAGACAGCCGCACGAGTGCCTCGCGGGCCTCGGCCGGGGTGACGCGGAAGAACTCCTTGCGGTTGTTCACCCGGTTCACCCGACGGTCGGCGAAGAGCTGGTGCATCTCGCGTTCGATCTTGACGGCGTTCTCGGCGAAGTAGAGGGCGTGCACGTCAAAGATGAACGGCACCGAGGCGTCACCCAGCTCGCGGACGCGGTCCATCGGATCGAGACGGCGCGTCATCCCAATCTTGAGGACGCCCTCGCCGAATGACCCGATGTTCGAGATGACGTACACATGCCCGGCGGTCAAGGTGCCGGCACGGAAGTCGACGTTCTCGATCTGGTCCTCAACCGTTGCAAGCTGGGCTTGCAGGCGGGCTGCGCCCTCGGTGTCGCCCTGGGCGAGGAGGGTGGCGATGGCCTGCTGGAAGTGCTTCTGCTCCTTGCGCAGCCGTTCGCGTTCGCGAGCGATCTCCTGCTCAGCGAGCCGCTCCTCACGCAGCCGCTCACGCTCCTCACGCTGGCGTTCTTTCTCCTCGGCGAGCATCTCGAGGTAGTCGGCCGTGAGCTCGAGCTCGCGCAGGCGCAGCGCGTGGTACTGCGGGGCGACCACGATGCTCATGGTCTTGCCGAGGTTCACGATGGTCTGCGCGACCTTGTCGAGGCGCTCCTTGGAGGCGGCAACCTTGTACGGCTTGAGCGAGCGCACGGCGTTGTCGGCCTCGGCGTTGTAGGCGCGCAGCATGAGCTTGGAGAAGTCGCGGACCATCTTGCGGCCCTGGGCGAGGGACCCGTTCACGTGCCAGTCGGTCGCCGCCCAGATGGCGCCGCCGTCCTTCTTCACCATGGTCTTGATCTGGTCGCGGATGCGGTCAAGCTCGGCGCGGTAGGCGACGGAGTCGTCGAGTGGGTGGTGGTAGCGGTAGACGCCGGCCTCTTGAAGGATGGCGAGCTCCTCGGTCTCGACGACCTGTGCACGCAGCATCGCGATCTGCTGCTCGAGTTCGCCGCGGAGGCGTTGCAGGTCGCTTTGCTGGCGGTTGTAGTCGGCGTTCTGAGCGGCTACCGCGGCAGCGAATCGCTGCCGCTCCGCGTCGAGGGCCTGCTGCTGTGCTGTGACTTCGCCGGCGAGCCGGTCACGTTCGGCTTGTGCTTGGAGGATGTCGAGGACCCCGAGGCGAGCCATCTCGGCCTGCAGACGTGCGATTTCGGCGTGTGCTTCGTCGAGTGCCTTGCCCTTGCCGAACACCCCTGGTCGACGCGCGAGGTTGATGGGGGCGCCCTGAGTCGGCGCAGACGGCGGGGGTGGCGGCACCTGACCGTGCGGTGTACTCGAGATGTTCGGGCTGCCGGTGGCGGTTGAGGGGCGTTCCTGGCCGCGGCGCACGTCGTTGTACGCGTGCTCGGTCCAGCGGGAGCCGTCCCACCATCGGATGGTGAACGGCGCCTGCGGGTCGGGGTACCAGCCAGCGGGGGTGGACGACATCGGGTCTCCGGTCAACGGTGCGGGGGCGTGTGGCTCGTCCTCACCCATGCGGTGAGCAGGTCAGCACCGTGCTGTTCGCAGCCTCGTTCCGCTTGGAACGGAACGCTGCGAACGCCGAGCCGCGAGCATCTGTCAGGACCCAGACTCGGTCCTTTGCAAGCGTCGCGGGTGTCTTTCCGGGAAGTGCTGTGCGCAGTAATCGAGGTCGGGATGGCTACCCGCTTGTCGCAGGCCGAGGGCTGTCGGGCTTGATGGCGGGGGCCAATGTGTTCGCGGCCGACGGCAACACCGTGCGTTCCGTGACTGCTGAGGATGGTTCAGCCAACGCGGAAGTGACTGCTGCCAGCGGGCCGCTCACGGCGCGCGAGGTCGCGGTGCTCGAGTTTGCTGCGCTGACGTGGAGGTGGGCCGGGGCGCAGGAGAGCGCTATCCGCGCCAGGTTCGACTGGCCCGCATCGCGCTACTTCCAGGTGCTCAACGCCCTCATCGGCCGGCCGGAGGCACTCGCGCACGATCCGATGCTCGTCAACCGGCTCCGCAGGCTCCGCGCTAGCCGAGCCGCGCAGAGGAGCAGCCGCGATATGCGTGACACGAGCGTCTGAGGGGTCGGTCCCAAGCCGAGGGGCTGTGGACGGCTCTGACCTGCGAGAACGTGCCCGATTTCGCGGTTTCGCTTGTGGTTTCTTGCGGATTCGCTGTGTTTCGTCCGCGGACGCGCTGCGCCGTGTCGGGTCGCGGGTGTGACGCCAAGTAGGGACGGCCCTCTCAGACCGTGGCCACCGGGCCAGCCACCGTATGCGCTGGGCTGCGTGTGTACGCCTGTGCGACACACGTCGCGGTAAGCCGTTCGCGCGCCGCGAGCAGAACAGAAGCTCGTTGTTGTGTGCATTGCACTACATGCCGCAGGTCACGGGCTTCGTCGCGGCTACCGTGGTTTCAGGGTTGCTGAAGAAGGAGGAGTGCCGTGGACGCAGGTGCAGTGCCTATCCCGTTCGACGCAGCCTTGTACGCAGCCGCGGCTGCCCAGGGCGCACGGTCGTCGCTATCGGCGAGGGCACAGCTCGAGTCGTGGGCCCGCCTGGGCGCAGCTCTGGCGGCGCAGCTCGAAGCGGCCGACAACAAGGTGGGCCTGGCCCTGAACGGGGCGATCGCGTTGCGGGAACTGAGCGTCGAGCAGTCGCGGCAGTTCGACGCGGTCGTTGCGGTGCGCATCGAGGACGCGATACGCGATGCGGACTTCACGGTGCAGGGCCCGCGTATCGAGCCGATGGCTCTGCGCGATCTCGCCCCGTACGAGCTGCAGAGCTGCAGAGCTGCAGAGCAGCTACACGGCGCCCTTGGTCGGACGGGTGTCGGTTTGAGGACAAAGAGTTCGCTGTGCACCGTGTGTGCCAATGCGCCCAAGCTCAGTCGAGCCGGTGACTACGGTGCTGTCGTGAACTTCACCATGGGGTCCGTGACAGCGTCGCTCTGCCTTGTCGTGGCACTGACTGGTTGTTCAGGCGGTGACGACAGCGCGACCGATGACGGCCGCGGCGGGAACTCCGACATCACCGCGAACCCCTCCGGCAGCAGCGACGACGGCGCCGCCGGCAGCGGGGGTTCAGAGGGGGACTCGGGCGACTCGGGTGAGTCAGGTGAGTCGGATGCGGTGGAGGCGTTGCCGTTCAACGCCGGCGGCCTGCTGGGCGGCAACGCGAACCCGGTCCTACCTGATGGCGTAGCTGGTGAAGTGTCGGTGGTAGCGACCGGTCCGTTCATCACTGACGACTTCGGGTCGGCGTCGCTGCCGGTCGCGTTCCGGAACAACACCTCTGAGGCGGTCTCGCACGTGGACCTGTCAGCGACTGCGCGTGCCGGCGGTGAGCTGGTGGCGACCGGTGCGAGCCAGGGAGCTGACCCGTCGCAGGTCCAGCCCGGGGAGGTCGGGTTGGCGTTCATCTACTTCGACTCGGTCGGCGACGTCGACCCGAAGTCTCTGAGCTACGACTTCGCGGTCGAGACGAGCCCTGCCGACACCTCAGCGTTCAACACCGCACCATTCACGGTGGCGGAGGCGAACAACAACGGCTCAGCGATCATCGGAACCGCGACCAACGACACCGGAGCAGCTGCGTCGGGTCCGTTCTCGGTGTCGGTGTACTGCTTCGCCGGCAACAAGCTCCTCGACCGGACCGGGTCGTATGCCGACCAGGACGGCAGCATCGAGCCCGGCGGCACCGTCAGCTTCACCGTCGACCTGTACGACACCAAGTGCGCCGAATTCGCTGTCGGGGTGTCCGGTTACTTCGACTGAACGGGGCGCGACAGGCGTTGGGCCCAGCCCGGCGGCTGGTTCATGCCATGCAGTCGCGACACGAGTACTGGACCTTGTCGTGCTTCCAGCACGGCTCGGGTGCAGCAACCTGGCGCTTCGCCGGTCGTGCAGGTTCGATGCCTTTTGGGATGGGCATCCGGGTGGCGGCTGCCATGTCGACGCGGCCGTCGGCGGTCATGGGGACCCCTTCGCCGGCGAGTTTGCCGCGGGCGTAGTCGACCCACTGCTCGTTGGGGCCTTTGACTTGGTCGGGGTCGAGCATAGAGCCGTCGGCGCGCACGACTCGCCACCACGGCACTGGTGCTGGTTCGCTGACCGTTTCTGTAGCCGGATCGGGTGATCTCGTTGCCGTTGGCGAGGACGGAGTCTGCGGCGCAGTTGCTGACGGTTCAGATGCGGGCGCCGGGTCCGCCATCGCTGCCGTCGTCGGCGCCTTCGTCGGTGCCGTCGTGGTCGCAGGAGCTGTCGGTGCGAGCTGTGGTGCGGCGGGGGTCTCGCAGTTGATGAGGGTGTCGGCGCCGTTGCGTCCCTCGCACACGTCGACGCCGTCTTCGCCGTCGAGGTGGTCCTTGGCGTTGCCGCCGTCGAGAAAGTCGTTACCGGGGCCGGCCAGGACTATGTCGCGAGCGTTCGCCCCGTACAGCCGATCGTTCCCGCCGCCGCCGACCAGGCAGTCGCCGGAGTTGCCGGCGTAGATGGCGTCGTTGCCGCCCAACCCCATCACGACCTGGGACTGGTTGGCGCCGTACAGGACGTCGTCGCCCATCGTCCCGTACAGGACACCGACGTACTTGCCGGTGCACCGCACGGGTGCCGGTGGTGTCCAGTCGCCAGTGACGATGACGTCGTGCTGGCCCGGGGTACGCGACGTGTACAGGGCGTGGGTGCCAGTCGGGTGCAGCGAGCCAGCCACCCCGGCGGCGATGACGATCATTGAGACTCCGGCGGCGGCTGCCAGGAGACGCCCCGGCGGGCCCGGACGGAGGTTCTCCGTCGGGCCCGCCACGCCGTGCTCGGCGTCTTCAGACATGTTCAGTCCTTCCAGGGGGTCGAGCAGGGGTCGAGCGCGGTTGGTCAGCTCCAGCTCTTCGGCCAAGTCACGGCCGTGCCGGCGTTGCCGTTCGGGTCGGTCGAGTTGGCGGCGTACGGCGTCGAGGTGCCGGCGGCACGCTGGGCGAACGTGCCGGCGTTGTTGGCGGCCTGGACGGCGTGCGCGGCGACGTCGACCTGGACCTTGCTGCCCTGGAACGCGTTCGGGGCGGAGACCGGGAGCGTGTTCGTGATGCGGATGTTGGTGTCGTCGTTGTTCTTCCAGATGAACGTGTCGGCGGCGTTGGCGTAGTAGCCGGGCACCGAGATGATGTTCTTGAGCTCGGCGACGCAGCTGATCAGGCCGGCGGCGTCGGCGGAGCACTTGGTGGTGTTGCCGAGCATGTCGTTCTGCACGAGGGGGACGAACGTGGCGCCGTTGAGGTTGGACGGCGCGACGGACAGGTCGAAGGAGCCCGAGCCGGGCACGCCGTTGTACATGGGCTGGGTGCCGGTGTCGGTGCACGAGGCGAGCTGCGCGCCGGTGAGGGTCGTGGCGCCGGCGATGCCGGGCACGGTGCACGCCTTCGCGGCGACCGAGGTGACCTTGAGGTCGATGCCGACGAACGCGGGCTGGCCGGCGTACTTCATGCCGTAGTCGCTGACCTTGGTGTCGCCGGGCATGAGGTCGGTGACGTTGAGGGTGTTTTTGAGGGCGGCGTTCTCGGTCAGCACGGTGCTACCGGCCTGGATCTTGTTCTCCTGCGGGCCGATGGCGGAGCTGAACAGTGCCGAGGTGCCGCCGAAGGTGAGGGCACCGAGTGCAGCGACGGTGCCGATGCCGCCCATGAGGACGCCTGCGCGCTTGTTGATCTTCATGATGTTTCCCTCCCAAGGGATTGGTGTTTGGTGGTGGTGGCGCATCGGTGGAGGTGATGCACCAGGTGGGGGTGGAGCAGTAGTGGTGAAGCAGGTCGTGCGGTTCGTGGGGGGTGTGCGGTGCGGTGTTGCGTCCGAGAAATCGAGGGCGCCGAGAAGGCGCGGTGGGCCCACGTCGTGGGGTCGCTGGACTCGTCCACTGGGCCGGCCGCCTGCCGCATGTGGGCAGGTCCGGGTGTGCGGGGCCACGGCCGCGGTGAGCGGCTCGGCCCTGGTGGGCAGGCCGCATCGATCGACGTGGCCGGGAGCGCGGGTAGGCGCGGTAGGCGCGGTGCGCGGTGGGCGCGGTCAGGCGCTGGCGCCTTGTGTCAGCGCCGTGACAGGTGGGTTCAGGTGCAGGGGCTGGCGGTCAGCCGGTGCGGTGAGGCGCGCTAGGCGTCGTGCGGTCCTCGAGCGGCGAGCTGGCGACCTCATCGCTGTTGACGTCGCTGTTGTCGTCGCTGTTGTTCTCGCCTGCGTCGCGCCACTTACGGGCGAACGACGGGGCGAGGAACGCCAAGACGGGGATGAGGATGAGGACGGCCAGGCCTCGTGGTGTGCGGGCGGCGTCGAGTGCGCGGCCGGCGTTCGGGATGTGGAAGGAGTAGATGCCGACCACATCGGCCGGAGCGACCGGGGTCGCATCGACGACGTTGTTGGCGTCGCCCTGGGTGCGGTAGGCCACCGATCCGCGCACCTTCTCGACGGCGATGATGCGGTGCGTCACCAGGCCGTTCGGTGCACGGAACGTGATGACGTCGCCGACCGCGAGCTCATCAGCGCGCCCGGCAACTGGGGTCTCGACGATGAGGTCGCCGGCCTTGAACGCCGGGGTCATCGAGTCGCTCAGCACCGTCAGCGTCGGGCGGCCGGCGACTCGGGTGACGCCGGCGGCGTCGGTGCGGGTGAACAGCGCCATCACGACGAGCAGGACGCCGATGACAGCGAACAACCCGACCAGGACGGCGCTGAGAACACGGGTGAGGGAGCGGAAGTTCATGGTGTACCCCAAGGATTTCGAGCCCTGCGGACACGACGTCCGGCAGTGATTTGAAGGTATGCGCGCCTGTCAGCGAAATGTCCGTTTGTTGGGGCAAATGGCTAGGAGTGACTACGGTCACATGACCCGATCGATACTGGGGTAGGGCACTCTTCGGGTCACCTGCGTTACCGCCTTTTCGGGTCATCCGGGGTGGCACAGTTCGTCGCACGAGCGCCGCGACCGGGCCTCTGATCGCGTGTTTGCAGCGGCAGGGGCACGGGTACGTGCTCGACATGACTGCGGCCGCGCAACTGGGTCGGCTCACGCCGCCCGACGAGGTCCTCACCGCGATGTACGGCCACTGCGGCACCTGTAACGCGCCCCTCGGCCCGCGCGTCGTGGTCGAACCCAGCGGCGTCGTGTTCGTCTCGTCAAGCTGCCGCGAGAACCCAAAGCACTAGCGTTGGCCGGCGCGGAAGCTGTAGCCAGCGGGGTCCGTTGACTCAGCCGAGTGCTGGGCAGACGGTGAACTCGACGTAGGTGTTCCACCGCTCAGCGGCCGCCGCAGGCGCCCCAGTCGCGACAGCTTCGTCGTACTCGCCCTCGAACGTCGTGGACCCGTCCGCGACCAGCTCACACACCGCGACAGCGAGGATGGCGGCATCGTCCGGGGCGCTGCCCGGCAGCGTGTATCCGGTCTGCTCACCGACGCGCGCGACCTCCTCGACGATGCTCTGCGGCAGCCCAGGCACCGACGACTGTGACAACGGCTGTGGCACCGGCTGCGGGCTAGGAGCAGCGCTGCGGTTGCCTTGGGGGTCCTGAGGGCGCTGGGTGCGCTGCTGTCGGGACGGGGCGCGCGTGCGTTGCGATGCCTGTGACGCAGAGGTAGGCGACAACTCGAGCGCCTCGCCGTTCCAGCCGGGCCCGTACGCCACATCGCCGGGCGCAGGACCTCGGGTGCCGAGGAAAACGGTGACAGCAGCGACCACGGCGACGGCTGCGATAGTGAGCATCGCGAGCTTTGCCGAGCTGCGCGGCTGCGTGTCGCGTGAGGCCGGCAGACCGGCGCGTCGGCGGCGTTCGGCTGAGCCCGCATGGGCTGCGTGCTTGCGGAGGGCCCGGGTACGGACACGTTGCTCCTGCGCTGGCACGAAGTGAACCCGCGGATGCGTCCAGTTCCCGCACGAGCAGACCAGCTCGAACGACTTCTTCTCGCCAGCAGCGAACGGGGTGCGGTTGCTGAGCAGCGGCCGGTGCGCGGGGTTGTCGAAGTCGAGCGGACCGTTCGCCATGAGCGACAGGCTAGGTGCGGGCTCCATCGCACCCACTGGCCAGTCGGTAACCCGGCCGACGGCGACGACGCTGGTGAGGTGGTCTAGCCCTCCGTCGAGTCAGCCGGCCAGTGTGCAAGAAAGCTTGCCGGTGCCGTTTCGACGCCTAAGGCAGCAGCCAGCGAGTAGACGATGAGGGTGTCCGTCCACCGCGCGCCCGTCTCGAAGTGCGTCACCACAGTGCGCTGCACGCCCACAAGCCTGGCGAGCGCTTCTTGACTCATCTCATGCTTGCGACGCTCGTAGCGCAACAGCCAAGCGAGTTGCCCCTGACGTCGAGCGGCCTCTCCCATGAGACCGCCTGTGAACGGTCCCAGCGGCCACTCGCCATCACCGGCGGCGTCGACGTAGGAGTTCGGCGCCGACACGAGCCCGAACCTAGGCAGCGCGGGCCGGTCGAAGACCCACCGCAGCGCGCTGTCTTCTTGATCGCACGCAATGTCTTCTCGAGTGAACTGCAGGGGACCGCTCGCTTTCCGACCGTCGAGCGCGTCCACCAACCAACAGTCGGCCAGCGTTCGGGATTGACATGTCGAACACTTGTTCTAATCCTGTCAGTACGGGGTCGACCGCTGCAAGAAGGAACAAGATGACGCTCGAACCGATCCCGCCCCCGACACCGCCGTCCTATCCGCCTTACCCGCCACACCTGGCCACGGCGACGACCGCACCGTGCAACTACGAGCGTGCCGCCCACACCTCGGTGCCCTCTGTGTTCACGCTCAAGCCCACCACACTCGATCGGGTCGCAGCCCAGGCAATCGCGGAGGCCACCACGCCCGATGGCGAGTGCGAGCTCGGCAGCTTCCACGGACTCGAAGTCTTCGCCCTCGCCGGCGACGCGCTCGGGTACTTCCTCGGGTACTCCCAGGCCGTCGTGAAGTCCCCCAGGGGACAGGGAAACCTGCAGAAGCTGGGCGGCGCACTGTTCACCTACCAACGACACTTCGCGCCCGGGCCTGCCTGGCGCCTCGTCGAGTGCGACGCAGACTCGGCCACCTTGACGTGGACCTGCACAACCGCCGACCTGCCCCCGGTCATCGACCACATCACCCGCACCACCGCCATCGCCGCCGTCGGCTCCAGCGACCCGGGCACCGCCTCCAACGACAGCAACGGCAACGGCAACGGCAACGAGGTCTCTCGGGTCGAGAGCGTTGTTCGCCGAGCGTGCGACCTCATCAACGTCGAGAACTCGCTGCTGCGGTTCCCCGGCGAGCCCGCCGCAGCCCGCTGGTGCCCCGCCGACGACCCCATCTACTCGCGAGAGACCGCCTTCCCCGTCGCCATCTACGGCGAGCCGAACCCGACCGTGCCGGCCTACTACCCCACCTTCCACCGCGACGACCTGAGCGGCGGTGCCTGACATGGCGATGCGTCCCGATAAGCGCGCCCTGCTCCACAGCGCTCTGGTCGAACACCACCTCGCCAACGGAGGCGTTCTGCCGAACTCCTCGGTCCGGCAACTGTCGGAGGCGTTCGGAATCAGCCCGCGACAAGTCCGCCGCCACGTCGGCCCGGCCGGTGCCGGACTCGTCACCGCCTCTACCTCAACGACCCAGGCCGACGACACCGATGCCGGCGACCTGCTGCTCGAGGAGCGCAACGACGCCGAGGCCGGTGCCGGTCTCGAGGATGACGGTGACGGCGCCGCGGAGGTGAGCCAAACGAAGTGGTGGGACGACACCGATGCCACTGACACAGTTCTGGCCGCGCTCGGCGGCAGCAGCACCGTGGCCGCAGCACACCGTCAGCTCGTCGCCGACGGGGTCCTCGACTGCAGCTACGCCCGGTTCACCGTGCAGCTCAACCAGCACGTTCCGCCGGCAATTCGCGCCGCGCTGACCGCACACGGCAACAAGATGGGCCGTGAGGCCTTCCTCGAGAACAGCATCTACTGCACCGAAACCGTCCCGTACCGCAACAAGCGGTGGCAGGCCGACTCCCAAGAGATCCCGCTGCGGGTGCGCGGCACCCACGGCCGCGCCTTCGACAAGATGTGGATGATCAACTTCATCGACGAAGCCACCCGCGTCGTCGTCGGGTTCACCCTCACCGTGACACCGCCGAACGCCGAGCTGGTCAAGGCCACACTCATCGCAGCCATCACGGGCCGCTACACCGACGACGGACAGTTCTACGGCGGTCTGCCCGAAGCAATCAAGTGGGACAACGGCAAGGAGTTCCTCAACCAGGCAGTCACTCACGCCTGCATCAGCCTCGGCATCATCCCGATGCCGGTCGCGCCCCACTCCGGATTCGCCAAGGGCAAGATCGAACGGTTCCACCACACCATCCAGCGCATGTTCTTCGCCAACCTCAAGGGCGCCGTCAACGGACCGAAGACCTACACCGGGCAGCGCCCGTGGCGCGGCCCAAACGACGAGCTGTCCGACTTCAAGACGATCTCGCTCAAGACCGAGAGCTGGGTCGAGGCCTACAACACCCGCCACGTTCACAGCTCCCTGGGCTGCCCCCCGATGCAGGCGTGGGCTGACGACCCCGTCGCCATCCGTCTCGCAGACATCAGGTCG
>JAOPXU010000127.1 GCA_025964985.1 Nocardioides sp. | reverse complement strand
CGGTCGACCGCGACGGGTGCCGCCTCGACCCGCTCGCCGTGGCGCAGGCGCTCGCCGATGCGCCGGCGCTCGGCCGGCTCGAAGCGGGCGAACGTGCGGCGCAGCAGCGGCAGCAGGTCGTCAAAGGACTCGTCGGCCACGTCGGCGACCCACGCGTCGACCAGCCCCAGCAGCGTCGCGTCGTGGACGAGCAGGACGGCGTCGCCGTCGAGGAAGCCGTCGACCCAGGCGGCCGCGGCCACGGCGTCGGCGGCGCGGGACAGCCGTCGACTCATCCGCGGGGCGACGGCGTCGACGTCGAGGTCGCCGAGGTCGAGCAGGATCCGGTTGGCGCGGCCCGACACGAGCGGAGCGACCCGGTCGTCGGCCGCGACGGCGGCCAGCGCCGCGCGCCAGGGGTCGGCGAGCTCGGGGGCGTCGAGCAGGGCGATGCCCCGGTGGGCGGCGTCGACCGTCTGGCGCATGGCGCTCGCCCCGTCCTCGTCGAGGCCGGCGCACGCCGCTCGCAGGCCGACGCTCGCGCGCGTCACCACCGTCTCGAGGACGCCGGCCACGCGGGTGGTGTCGGCGCCGCGGACGTCGCCGTATCGGCGGGTCCGCGCGAGCGGCTCGACGGCGCCGAGCAGGGCGAGGACGTCGTGCTGGCGGGCGGTCCGCTCGGCCAGCGTGTCGACGACGGCCGCCAGCCCGTCGGCCAGCTCGGCGGTCAGGCAGGCCTCGACCAGGCGGCCGAGAGCAGCCAGGTCGGGGGCGGCCTCGGCGTCCTCGCGGGCCTTGGCGTCGGCGGCGGCCTGGACCGTCGTGCCGTGGAGACCGGCCTCGATGAGCGCCACGGCGAGCTCGGGGTCCCACACCAGGACCCAGGCCTCCTTGAACGTGCCGGTCGAGCGGCCGGCGTCGGCGGGCCGGCCCCAGGTCACGCCGAGCAGCGCGAGCCGGTGCAGCAGCACGCTGCGCGCGCGGCCGCCGTCGGTGCGCAGGTCGAGGACGACCTCGGTGGGCGTCGTCGTTGGCTTGAGCCGCAGCGAGCGCTGCTGGCGGGCGAGGTCTTGCGCCAGCGGCGTCAGCGGCACCGAGTCGGGGACCCGGCCGATCTCGCGCCCGACGACGAGCCGCTCGTGGACGGCCTGCAACGGCAGGCGCGAGCCCTCGCAGAGCACCACCTCGCCGGCGTCGTCGAGCTCGCTGAGCCCGACCGAGGGCCGGGCACGGATGGCGGCCAGCGCCTCGGCCAGGCGCACGGCCTCGACCACGGACGCCGGCGCGGCCGCGTGGCCGTCGGCCCGCAGCTCGCGCGCCACCCGGGTCAGCCACCCGGGCACGACCTGCTCGGGGTCCTCGGTGACGAAGAGGTGGTGGTACCAGCCCGGCGACGTCACGCCCGCGCCGTAGCCGCTGGCCACCGCGAGCCGGCCAGCCGACCACGGCGCCCAGGTGGCGGCCACCTTGACCGTGGGCAGCTTCGCGAGCAGGCGGGTGTCGTGCGAGGCCGCCGGCCAGGCGTCCGGGTGCACCGCGGGCGCGTGGAAGGCGCCGCACACGAACGCCACCCGGTCGGCGCCCTCCTTGACCACCGCTCGCAGCACCCGGCGCATCGCCGCCTCGCGGCGCTCGTTCTCGAGGTCGTCGGGCTCGCCGGCGCGCACCTCGGCCATCGCCTCGCGGATGGTGTCGAAGCCGGCCAGGCTCGAGCCGGTGCGGTGCTCGACGGCGTCCTCCCACCACCGCTCGGCGTCGTCGTAGCCGGCCGCGCGGGCCAGCGCCGTGATCGGGTCCGTACGGCGGGGCGCCCGGCGGGGCCGGTCGTCGGTGCCGTCGGCCAGCACGTGCGTGGCCGGCAGGTCGGCGAAGCGCACCGGTACGCCGTGCGCAGCCGCCCAGCGCAGGGCGACCCACTCGGGCGAGAAGACCGCGAGCGGATAGAACGACGCGCGCCGTGGGGCCTCCACGGCGTAGACGAGCGCGGCGACCGGGGGCACGAGGTCGGGGTCGGCGACCAGCGGCGCGAGCGGGTCGAGCTCGGGCGCGCCCTCGACGACGACCACGTCGGGCTGCAGCTCGTCGAGCGCGGCGCGCACAGATCGCGCCGACCCGGGCCCGTGGTGGCGGACCCCGAGGACGGCGACCGGCGCGGTCGGTGCGACCGGTGCGGTCGGCGTACGGCTCACGCGAGCTCGCGGCAGGCGCGGTAGAGGTCGCTCCACTCGGGCCGGTCGCGCACGACGGTCTCGAGGTACTCCTGCCAGACCAACAGGTCCTGCACGGGGTCCTTGACGACCGCGCCGGTCAGGCTCGCCGCGACGTCGTCGGCGCGGACGACGCCGTCACCGAAGTGGGAGGCGAGGGCGGCGCCGTTGGTCATCACCGAGATGGCCTCGGCGGTCGACAGCGTCGAGGACGGGCTCTTGATGGTGGTGCGCTGGTCGGCGGTGACGCCGGAGCGCAGCTCGCGGAAGATCGTGACGACGCGGGAGATCTCCGACAGCGACTCGAGGTCGGCCGGCAGGTCGAGCGAGCGGCCGATGGAGGAGACGCGCGAGCGCACGATCTCGACCTCCTGCTCGAGGGTGTCGGGCAGCGGCAGCACGACGGTGTTGAAGCGCCGCTTCAGCGCCGAGGACAGGTCGTTGACGCCCTTGTCGCGGTTGTTGGCGGTGGCGATGACGTTGAAACCGCGCCGCGCCTGCACCTCGAGGTCCAGCTCGGGCACCGGCAGCGTCTTCTCGGACAGGATCGAGATCAGCGCGTCCTGCACGTCGGCCGGGATGCGGGTCAGCTCCTCGATGCGCACCAGCGTGCCGGACTCCATCGCGCGCATCACCGGGCTCGGCACGAGCGCCTCCCGCGACGGTCCCTCGGCGATCAGCCGGGCGTAGTTCCAGCCGTAGCGCAGCGACTCCTCCGCGGTGCCGGCCGTGCCCTGCACCACCAGCGTCGAGGCGCCGCTGACGGCGGCCGCGAGGTGCTCGCCGACCCAGGTCTTGGCCGTGCCGGGTACGCCGAGGAGCAGCAGTGCCCGGTCGGTGGCCAGCGACGCGACGGCGATCTCCATGAGCCGGCGTGAGCCGAGGTACTTGGGCGTGATCTCCGTGCCGTCCTCGAGCACGCCGCCGAGCAGGTAGGTCGTCACCGCCCACGGCGAGAGCCGCCAGCTCGGCGGTCGCGGGCGGTCGTCGGTGGCGACCAGGGCGGCCAGCTCGTCGGCGTACGCCGTCTCGGCGTGCTCGCGCAGCACCTGCTCGTCGGGTGGGGTGCTCATGCGAAGGCCTCCTGGATGGTGGGGACGAGCGAGAGGAAGTGCGCGGCCCGGTGGAGCGGGTCGTGGAGCGGGGTGTCGCGGGCAGTGAGGCGCTCGAGCTGCGGTCGGACGTCGGGGTGCAGGCGGGTCGCCAGCGCGAGGGTCAGGGTGTCGAGGTCGGCCGGTCCGTCGGGCAACACGGCGATGCGCTCGAGGACCCGGTGGCTGTCCTCGACGGTCCACGGGCCGTCGAGCAGCCGCACCACCTCGACGAGCTCGACCAGGGTGGCGCACCGGGCCAGCCGGGCGGCGACGACCTCACGGCGCTCGGCGTCGGGCAGCAGGGGGAGCAGGGTCGGCTCCCAGCCGTGGGCGACGTGGGCGCGGGCCCAGGTGAGGTCGCGGCGCAGCCGGGTGACGACCCGCAGCTCGAGGGAGGCGGCCGGCTCGTCGAGGGTCGCGACGACGCGGACCGGGTCGAGGCCGGTGGCCTCGGTCCAGAGCTCGAGCGGGGCGCCGCGGGTCAGGACGCCCAGCCAGAACGCCCGCTCCGAGCGCCCTCGTGGTCCGGGCACCAGCCCGTCGCGCACGGCGGCGCGGTCGGGCGCCGACGGGAGCTCGACGTGCACCCGGCCGTCGGCGACGCCGACCAGCGGCCGCAGCAGCGCGGCGAGGCGGGCG
>JAOPXU010000126.1 GCA_025964985.1 Nocardioides sp. | reverse complement strand
CCGACGACGGCACCTCCTCGTCGGAGCCGTCGAGCGCCCGGGCGGCGAGCCCCGCCTTCCCGTCGATCAGCTCCGCGATCCGGGCGTCGATCGTCTGCGCGGCGATGATGCGCCACGCGGTGACCGGCTCCTCCTGACCGATGCGGTGGCTCCGGTCGATCGCCTGGGTCTGTTCGGCGTCGGTCCAGGAGAGCTCGGCGAGCACGATGTTGGAGGCGACCTGCAGGTTGAGACCGACGCCGGCCGCGGTCAGGGAGCAGACGGCGATGGCGACGGCTGGGTCGTTCACGAACGCATCGATGTTCTTCTGCCGCGCCGCGGACGTCTGGTCGCCACGGATCGAGGAAAATTGGATCCCCTGCCTGGTGAAGGTCTCCTCCGCGACGTCCATCACGTCGACGTGCTTGGCGAAGAAGACCACCTTGCCCGCGCTGCGCGCCAGCTGTGCCGCGTAGTCCGCAGCGAGGCCGGCCTTCGCCTGGCCGATACGCCGCAGCATGGAGAAGACGTTCTCGCCGGTGGTCGTGGTCGCGTCCTTCAGCTCGGCCTTGGCCACCCGGCGCACGAGGTCGTGGTCGATGCCCGCGACGCCGTCCGACGCGCGGCTCGCGGCCGCGGTCTCGTACCGGGCCACCATCCGGCGCGCGAGCTCGCGCTCGGCCTCGCGGCTGGAGCGGCCGACCTCGCCCTCGAGCTCGACCGGCAGGTCGGCGATGCGGCGGGCGGGGATGTCGGAGGCGACGTCGACCTTGCGGCGGCGCACGATGCCCTGGTCGATGACGGCCTGGCGGGCGGCGGGGTAGAAGCCCGGGTCGATGGGCGTCAGGCCGGTCTCCTCGAGGAGGTCGACGAGCGGCGGCAGCGGCTTCTTCTCGTCGATCCAGCCGAGGAACTGCCAGATGGCGCGGAAGTCGTCGATGTCGTTGATCAGCGGGGTGCCGGTCAGCGCGGTCATCAGCGGCCGGGCGGTGCGCGCGCGGATCGAGTCGGCGATCTGCAGCACGTGCTGAGAGCGCTGGGACGTCTTGTTCTTGATGAAGTGGGCCTCGTCGACGACCATCCCCTTGAACCCGTGGTGGCGCATCCAGCCCACGTGGCGGTCGAGGATCTCGTAGTTGACGATGATGATGTCGGCGTAGCCGTCGACGTCGTGGCCGTTGCCGTGGATGACGGTGGCGGTGCGGTGCGGCGTCCACAGCCCGACCTCGCGCGCCCAGTTGGTCTTGACGACGCTCGGCACGACGACCAGCAGCGGGAACGCGTCGGCGGCCTGCGCGGCGAGCAGCGCCTGCGCGGTCTTGCCGAGGCCCGGCTCGTCGGCGAGCAGGAAGGTGCGGTGCCCGGCGCCGGCGGCGGCGACGAGCTGCGCCTGGTGGTGCATGAGCTGCAGGCCCGCGGGGGCCTTGACCGAGGAGTCCTCGGGCAGCGCCATGCAGGACGTCGCCCCGCCGGCCCCGCGCTCGAACGACTCGAGCAGCGGCTCGATGAGCTCCCAGCCGGCGAGCCGGCGGGCGTGGCCGGGGCGCACGGCGCCGGTGAAGTCGGGGACCAGGAACGGGTTGGCCAGCTGGTAGGACATCACCGAGCGCGGCACGACCTGGCGCTCGGGGTCGTAGGTGGTGGCGGTCGGCTCGGGGACGACGTCGGCGTCGGGCTCGACCTCGACCCCGGCGGCCTCGAGCATCTCGCGGCGCAGCTCGCGCGCGGCTTCGGAGACGACGGCGTCCTCGGCCAGCAGCTGCAGCAGCGAGGTGTCGCGGGCGGTGGTCTTGGCGAGGATCGTGCCGATGCCGTCGAGGCGCTTGAGCATGTCGGCGCGCTGACCCTCGGAGATGTCGGGGTCGACCTTGACGCGGGTGCGCTCCTCGCGGGCCAGCAGGGCCACGACCTGGAACTTGGTGCGGCTCGTCGGCTTCACCTTGCCCCGCTGCGCCGCGCCCTCGACAACGCGCACGGAGCGGGCGACGAGCGGGATGATCCCCTCGTTGTCGAGCTCGCGCCCACGGCGCTGCCGGGCGCCCGCGTGTCCGTTGCGGGCGGCGCCCTTCTGGCGCTGGCCTCCTCGAGCCAAGGAACTCCTCCTCCGGAGCTGTGACCCCGCGGGTGGGCGGGTGTCACGGGGTACGCCGGTGACTCGCTGCGGTCCGGCGGCGGCTGCTGCTGCGACAACGAGGTCGGATGTCGCGGCGACGACGCGCACGGCCCGGGCGGTGGTCGGCCGGCGGCGGTGCTTGCCTCCGGCTGGTGGGCCGGGTGGCGGAACGCCGTTCTCACTCACGGCGTGCGCCGATCGTACCTCCACCCCGTCGCCGCCGTGGCATCACCGTCCGGAACGGTCACGGGCGCGTCGCCGACAGGTCCGGGGAGACAGGTCAGGACAGGGGCACGTCGGCCTCGACCTCGCGGGTCCAGGCGGCCTTGACCGAGCGCCACTCCTCGTCGTCGTGCCCGCGGCGCCAGTACGGCGAGCACGACAGCCGGTCGCGTGCGACCAGGCCCTGCTCGAGCAGGTGACGGCGCACAGCGCGGGTGGCCGCGGCCTCGCCGTGCGCGAACGCGCTGACGACGCCGGGCAGCGGGTTGAGCGCCGCGACGGCGACGGGCAGCAGGTCCTCGAGCGGGCCGGCGGCGCCGGCGCGGTGGACCCAGTGGACGGTGAGGTCGCCGGGCGAGGCCAGGTCGAGCTCGCCCGCGGCGTCCTCGACCTCGAGGACCGCGACGACGGGCCGCCCGGCGGGCACGGCCTCGAGGCAGGCGCCGACGGCCGGCAGCGCGCTCTCGTCGCCGACGAGCAGGTAGGAGTCGGCGTCGGGGTCGGGCGTCCACCCGCCGGCCGGTCCGCGGAACTGCAGCCGGTCGCCGGGCTGCGCGTGCTGCGCCCAGCGCCCGGCGCGCCCGACGTCGCCGTGCACGACGAAGTCGAGGGTGAGCTGGCGCTGCTCGGCGTCCCAGCGGCGCACGGTGTAGCGGCGCGGGTAGGGCCGCTGCTCGCGGGGCAGGTCGCGCACGACGTCGTCCTCGAACGGCACGTCGTACGGCGCGCCCTCGGGCACGAAGAACGCGTTGACGTAGGCGTCCGCACCCTCGGGCAGGCCGATGCCGTCGAGCCCGGGACCACCGAGGACGACGCGGATCAGCTGGGGGGTGAGCCTCTCGGTCGAGACGACCTCGCCGTGCATGGTTCCTTCTTTCGCCGGGTGCCCGCAGGCTACGCGGCGCCGCCGTCCCCGCTCCCGGGCGGCCCGGGCTGCTCGGGCTGCTCGGCCGGGCCCTCCGGCTCCGTGGTGGACCCGGTCGCCGGCGGGGTGGTCGGGTCGGTCGTCGGGCTCGGGTCGACGGGCTCGCCCTCGCGGGAGGACCCGACGGTGACACGACCCTCGGCCGAGTCGTGGCGCAGCGAGGCGAGCAGGCGGGCGACGTAGACGGTGCGGCCGCCGGCCGGGCGCACGTCGAACGACACCGAGCCGTCGTCGGCGAGCCGGCCGCGTCCGACCTCGGCGCCGCCGTCGACCTGGACCAGCACCACCGTGTCGCCGGGCTGGGCGCCGGCGGCCGTCACGGTGACGGTGACCGGCGCTCCGGGCGCACCGGACGACGTCACCGCGAGCACCGGGCGCAGAACGACCGCGACGGTGTCGCTGGCGATGCGTCCGCGGACGACGAGCTTGAGGGTCACGGTCTCGGTGACCGGCGGGCTCGTGAACGAGACGAGCCCGTCGGTAGCGCTGCGCTGGGTGGCGACGGTCGACCAGGCGCCGTCGGCGGTACGGGCGAGGAGGCGCACGGTGCGACCGACGACGGCCGCCCCCTCGTCGTCGGTGACGGCCCCGCTCACTGTCACGGTCTGCTCGGGGCCGACGCGGGTCGACGAGACCGTGATGCTGACGGCCGCGGGCACCGCCTCCCCCGACGGGTCGGGGCTGCTCGGCCCGGTCGGGTTGGCCGGCTGCGTCGGCTCGGCGGGCTGCGAGGGCTGGGAGGGCTGGCCCGACGGCGGAGAAGAGGAAGGTCCGCCGTCGGGGCCAGCACTCGTCGTCTCCTCCGACCCGGGGCTGGTGGACCCGGCCGAGGGGGACGTCTGGGGGTCGGTGGGGGCGGCGGCCGTGCCGGGCCCGCCGGGTGCCGCGGTGTCGGGCGCCCGGGCCGGCTCGCGGACCTTCGCCGGGGGTACGCCGACCGGTCCGAGCACGCCGTGGGCGAAGTCCTGCACGCGGTCGGGGAGCGCCTGCGTGTAGGCCGCGGCCACGCCCCCGCCGAGGCTGAGGCTGAGGACGAGCGCGCTGCTGCCGAGGCCGACGCGACCGATCGCGCGTCGTCCGCGGCCGGGCGTGCCGAAGGTCTGGCGGTAGGCGCGCAGCGCGTCGGCCTCGCCGCCCAGCTCGTCGGGCGTGCCGGGGGCTCGCAGCGCCCGCACCAGCGGGTCGTCGTCGTACTGGCTCATGTCACACCACCTCACGTGGGTTCTGAGGGGCTTGTTCCCTGAGGGTCTTCAGTGCCCGGTGGACCGCGACCCGCACGGTGCCCGGCTTCTTGCCGACGATCTCGGCGACCGTCTCCACGTCGAGACCGGCCACCACCCGCAGCATCACCATCTCGGCCTGCTCCGGGGGCAGCGTCGCCACCATCGTCAGGGCCTCCCGGGTCGCGTCGCGCTCGACCGCCTCCGCCTCCGCGCTCGGTGCCTGCTCCCCCGGGTCGACGTCGGCCACCGGGACGGCCGGTCGCGCGGCCCGCGCCCGACCGTGGTCGATGGCGCGGTGCCGCGCGATCGTGAACGTCCAGCCGCGGAAGGCGTCCGCGTCGCCGACGAACCCTGCCAGGTCCCTGACGACGTGGAGCCACACCTCGGCCGCGACGTCCTCGGCGGCGTCCGGGCTCGCGACGCGCAGGTAGCGCAGCAGTGCCGGCTGCACCGACCGGTAGAGGTGGACGAACCCGCGCTCGTCGCCGCTACGGGCGAGCGTGAGTGCGTCGTCCTCGTCGAGGTCGGCGGCTGCAGGCTCGGAGTCGGGGACCGCCCGCAGGGACGGCCCGGCTCCACCGGGCGGGCCCTCGTCGGGTCCGTTCCGGCGGCTGCGGTTGCGGGCGGTGCCGATCAGGCGATCCGTCCTCTCCTGCTGTCGCGGGGTGTCAGACGCCCACCGTAGGCGGGCTTCCCGTCGTCGGCTCGGGCTTTCCGCCGAACAGCAGTCGCCGCCAGGTGGAGGCCAGGCCCGGACGGCGGGCGCCGACGTGCCGGTGGGCCGCCCTGCGGCCGCCCCTCATGGCGGGCCGTCCGGTGGCGACTCGTCGTGCGGACCCGGGAACGGGAGCCTCTTGACTCGCATGTGACCTCCTGGCGCAGGGACTGCGGGGAACTCGTACACCTGGACAGCGGACGCCGGCCCGATCGCGTTACAGGCCGTCCGGGACCCGGCCCGCCGAGTTCGGGCCGGGACGGTGCGGGTGCTAGCGTTGCGCCTCGCGTCGTACGACGCACCGGGGCTGTGGCGCAGTTGGTAGCGCGTCTCGTTCGCAATGAGAAGGTCAGGGGTTCGAATCCCCTCAGCTCCACCACGGTGATCGACATCCACCCGAACCGCAGGCCGCCTCTGACCTGCGGTTTCGTCATTCCTCGGCGGCCACGGCGTTCGAATCGCCTCGGTGTCGTTCAAGGTCGACGACCTCGCGCTCGCCCCCCGCTCGCCCCGGCGCGTTCTGGCCGTCGCGCTCGCCCCCGCGGGGGCGACTGGGCGTGTTCAACCGGTCGAGACCAGCCAGGTCGGCGCCGGTGCCCATGAAGTGCAGATAACGGTTGGTCGTGGCGATCGACTCGTGTCCCATCCAGGCCTGGACCGTGCCCGGATCGACACCACGGGCCAGCCAGAGGCAGGCGGCGGTGTGGCGCAGGTCGTGCACCCGCCGTCCCTGGCCCGTTTTGGGCCAGCTGACCGTGCGCAGGACCGCGGTGCGGTGCAGGCGGGCTCCTCCGCTCGTGGTGAGCAACAGGTCGCCGGGCTCCTTGGACGCCTGGAGCCGTCGGATGATGGGCAGCACCCGGTTGGCCACTGGCACCCGTCGGCTGCGGCGACCCTTGGTGGACTTGGTGGCCACGCCCTCGGGCTGCGAGCGGCGCACGAGCAGCCCAGGGGAAGGCACGTCGACGACGTCCTCGACGGTCAGGGCGCGCGCCTCGGCCCAGCGAAGCCCGGTCCACCCGAGTACCAGCAGGACATCGGCCAGGTCGGTGTCTTCCCTCCGCCACTGCTCGAACGCGTCTTCGAGCTCGTCCTCGGTCCAGGGCCGCATCTCGACGGGTTCCTCAGAGGACTTCGGCACCCGCGTCGCGGTCACCGGGTTGTGCGTCAACAGCTTCTCCCGCACGCACCAGGCGAAGAACGCCGACAGGCTCGCCCGGTAGCGGACAACGGAAGCCTCGCTCAGACCCGCGCGAAACAGGGTCTCGAACGACCGCGCGATCTCCCGCTCGGACACCGCCGAGACCTGGAGCGCCTGGATGCTGGTGGGGACCAGTCGCTTGAGCTGCTGGTCGGCGATATAGGTCTTGGTCGCGACCGTGATGGACCGGACCTCGAGCCACTCACTAAGGACGACGCGGACGAGCCGGCGCCCGGCCCGCGGATCGACGCCGCCAACCAGCGCGGCCTTCTCCCGGGCGTGCCACTCGACAGCTTCACGCTTGGTGTCGAAGGTCCTGCTGGCCACGAACTGTCGGCCGCTCTTCAGCTCGGCACGGAACCGCCCACCGGCGGTCTTGCGGATCATCGCGACACCAACGTGCTCAGCCGATGCATGCCAACCACTCCTCAACGTCCTCGCGACGATAACGCGGACACGTCGGACCCATCCACGTCACCCGCGGACCCTCACCGCGCTGGCGCCACCGGCAGAGCGTCGAGGGCGACACCCGAATCCAGTCCGAGACCTCACTGCTGGTCAGAATCTCCTGCATCAGCTGACTCATGGCTTCCTCGATCCAGTCGGCGGAAGTGCGATCGGACGCACTTCCTCTCAATTAGATAAGGCGGAAACAGGTCTGCTAGCGATCAGCACGCGCCTGTGAATTGCCAGCAATGTGATCCGTCTGTGGACGAGCAGGAGCCAGGCGGGACTCCGACCACGCCACGTCGCGACCACGCGTCGACCCGGCGTCAGCTCTGGCTCCCCCACCTCGGCGCGATCAATGCCGTTCCAGGCCCTAGGGACCGTCAGCTCAGTAGTTCCAGGTACGCATACGGGGCGATCGGCACCCACTGAATTGTCGCGGAAAGGCCTCTGACCTGAGGGCAACGCAATGTTTGGCAGGTTGGCAACGCCTGGCACTTTATGGTTGCCAGGAGGCTGCTGCGGACTACTGCGGACCGACAAGAGACGTTTCCCCCTGGGTGATCGCCAGGGACACTGGGTGCTACCGGCCGCCGGCGGGCAGGTCGGCAATCGCGGGTGCCTCCGCGACAGAGGGCTGGACGTTGCGCGCTGAGGCATCGGAACGGGGCGGCTCCAGCCGGGCGAGCAGGAGCAATAGCGCGAACCCGGTGCCGAGCACCGCTCCGATGAGGAGCAGGATCTGGTCGAGATCTTGGCTCATGGCAACCTCCGTTTGGTCATGCACACCGGGCCGACGGGCCGCCCTCGTACAGCGTGCGACGCGTGCAGGCCGGTCAAACACTTCTCTTCGGGGTGAGGCCGCCACGCCGGTAGACGACGGTCAGGCGGGTGGCGGGAAGACGTCCCTACCGTGCGAGCCATGCGCTCACGTGACTTCGCGGCACCTCAGGTTCTCGCGGTCCCGTGACCTTCTGGGTCCCCAAGCTGCTCAGCACCGGCATCGGGAGACGGGCTCGGACTTCCTCGGCACGGTCAGCTCCCGCTCGCCGCCGCGGTCGGGATCGGCGGCTTGCTCGCCGCGCTGCGCTGGCAGCTGAGTGCCGACTCCTTCCGGCCGGTCCGTTACTGGAACCACGGTGCTGAGCCTGGCACTCGTCGGCACGAAGATCGCCGACGGTCCGCACGTGGCGCCTCGGGACGCCGTACTGGTCGACTCGGTGATCTACCTGGCTCTGCTCGGTGGACTGCTCACCTGGTGGCGCAGGAGCGAGGGCACCTTGTCGGTGCACTCGATCACCACGGCGCGACGCAAGCGGTTCTACTGGGGTCGGCCGGTGGCGTTCGGGGCGCTGGTCGCCTACCTCGCCGTCACGCACACCGACACCGACACCGACACGACCGCGTAGGCGCGCTCGGCGCCCAGCGCGAGGACGTCAGCACGACCTGAGCGCAACCCGCTCGCCCGGGCAGGCATCTGTGGGCGGGCTGGCACATGTCGCAGCCTGCGTGGGCTGATCGGGCGGCGTCACCTGCGATAGAGCGGCACCTCAAGGACGAGGCGGGCGCCGCCCGGGTGATCAGCAACGCGCACGGTCCCACAGTGGTCCTCAGCAACGGCGCGAGTGATCGCCAGGCCGAGACCGGCCCCGCCGACATCGCGCGAGCGAGCATCGTCGAGTCGGACGAACCGCTCGAATACCCGATCCCTCTCGGCGTACGGGATCCCGTTGCCGTCGTCGGTCACCGTGACGACCGCGTCCCGGGCGGAGGCATACACCTCGACGATCACCGACCCCTTCGCGTGCCGGGACGCATTGTCGAGCAGGTTGGCGACGGCCACACCGAGGGCCCGCGGGTCACCGAGGACCAGAGGTTCGTCGCGGTAGCGAGTCTCGACCCCCACTCGGCGCGGGCGCTCGGCCTGCTCCGCGACGATGTCGTGGAGCAGCACCGGTCGCCGCGACACACCGGACTCCGACGCGGCATCACGCCGGGCCAGGAGCAGCAGCCCGTCGATCAAGTGCGCAAGGCGCGAGGTCTCCCCCAGCACGTCGCGTCGTGCCTCCTCCCACACCTCGGAGGCCGGGGGCGCCACCTCCATCACCGTGCGGATGGCCGCGACCGGGCTGCGCAGCTCGTGGGAGGCGTCGGCGACGAACTGTCGCTGCGCCCGTGCGGAGTCATCGAGGCGTGCCAGCATCGCGTTGAGCGTGTCGGCGAGCCGCTCGATCTCGTCACCGGTTCCCGACAGCGGCAGCCGCGCGTCGGTGCCGGTCACGGTGATCTCCGAGGCGCGACGTCGTAGATCCTCGACCGGGCGCAGGGCCCTTCCGGCCAGCGCCCAGCTCAGCGCCCCGGTGAGCACGAGCACGCCGGGGATCCCGATGGCGAGCAGGCGCAGGGTCGATGCCATCGCGACCTCGACGGTCTCTAGGCTCCGAGCTGCCACGACGTACCCCCCGTCGTCGAGAGGCACGGCGACCACGACGTACGAGCCGTCCTCACCGAGGCGGCCGCCACCCACGGTCGTCCTAACCACCGACCCGCCCGGTGACCTCACGAGCGGTGCGGTCCCGGCGAGGGCTGGAGAGGCTTCGGCGACCGCGCCCTTCTCGCCAACGACCTGCACGAGGACCTCCTCTCCACCAAGCATCGAGACGACCGGCGATGCCTGTGGCTCGATGGAGGCGCCACCTGCGACCTGACGCGCTATCGAGCGCGCCTGGTCCTCGGCGACCAGCGAGACCGCACGCTCGAGCTCGCGGTGCTGGAGCACAACCCCTGCCAGCGAGGCAGCGCCCAGGACCGGAAGCATGACCGCGGTCGCCGCGAGGGCCATCCGGACCCGCACCGACATCCGGGCAAGCCGCAGCGGCATCCGCCGAGTCGGGCGCCCGGGGCGCTGCTTCACCTCTCCTCGCCCACGAGCCGGTAACCGGCGCCACGGACGGTCTCGATCGACCTGCGTCCGAAGGGAGCGTCGATCTTGCGGCGCAGGTAGCCGACGTAGACCTCGACGAGGTTGTCGGAGCCGTCGTGGTGCAGGTCCCAGACCGACTGCAGGATGTCGAGCTTGGACACGACCATGCCCCGATGGCGCATCAGGTGCTGCAGGACGCCGAACTCGCGCGGGGACAGGCTGATGCGGACCTCGCCGCGGCGTACTTCTCGGGTGGCCGGGTCGAGCGTCAGGTCGCCGACCCGCAGCACCGCTGGCCGCTCGATGCCACCTCGTCGCACCAACGCACGCAGGCGAGCGACGAGGACGGGAAACGAGAACGGCTTGGTCAGGTAGTCGTCGGCACCGAGGTCGAAGGCGTCCACCTCGTCGTACTCGCCGTCCTTGGCGCTGAGGAAGAGGACCGGCGTCCACACGCCGGCTGCCCTCAGGTCGCGGCACACGTCGTAGCCGTTGCGACCTGGGAGCATGATGTCGAGGATCACCACGTCGTAGGTCCCGCTGAGACCGAGCTCGAGTCCGGCCGGGCCGGTCGCGGCGACGTCGGTGAGCATGCCCTCGGCGTCCAGCCCGCGACGCACGGCCCGCGCCAGGGTCTGCTCGTCCTCCACCAACAGGACACGCACGGGGTTCTCCTTCCTGGGTTCGACTGAGGCCACGAGCTCGACAGGTCGGATGGCCGGGTGCCGGGTCAGCATGCGCCTTCGCGCCTGAGGCATCTCTCAGCGAACCTCAGGACTCCCACAGGACCCCTCGGCGAACGTGGTGGACGAACCCGACATCGGGAACCGGACGAAGGAGCAGGCATGAACCTCAACGGACTACTCGGACGACGCAACCTCGCCGTGCTGGCTGCCGCCGCGATCGTGGGCGCTGTCGGCATCGGCGGCGTGATGACCGCCCAAGCCGACAACGGCTCGGGCGCGCACCACACCACGCAGACCGACCAGGGCGACGGGGACGGCGAGACCAACGACGACGCCCCGGACACCGGACCGGACGCCAACCCCAACGAGCCCGGCCACCAGGACGCCTCGGACGCAAACGAAGCCGACGAATCCGACGAATCCGACGAAGCGGACGAGGCCGGTGTTAAGTCCGACGACGACGGTGCCGACGGCGAGACCAACGACGACGCCACCGACACCGGGCCCGACGCCAACCCCAACGAGCCGGGCCACCAGGACGCCTCGGACCAGCCCGGCACATCCGACTGACGCACCACGAGACGCCCCCCGGCGGCCGGCACCGAGTCTCGTGCCGGCCGTCCGTGCGTCCCGCGTCCTTTCGCATCGCCATGGGTCACCGTGGCGCACCGTCCCTGCTCCCAGCCTGAACGCCGCCAGGCTCCTCCCGGGGAGGACGAAGCCGTGCCAGCACGGGTCCACGTGCCGGCACCGGGCGCGGAGTGCTGAGGTCGTAGACCGTCACCCCGCCGGCCTGCTGGCTGAGGAAGCGCCCCCGCACCCAGGCCTCGATGCTCCGCACTGCCGGGCCGCTTGTCCCGCCCGCGATGAAGTAGTGCACCTCGCCGTCGGCGACGATCCTCTCGAACTCCGCGAGGGACGGCGTCGGGTCGGTGCCCTTGTACCCACCTACGGCGATGACGGGCGATCCGCTCGCGAGCTGGTAGGCCGAGGCCGACCGGGCCCCGCCGACAGCCGCCACCCACCGGTATCCCGCGCCGCCTTGGGCGAGGAGCACGGTGACCGAGTCCACCGTGGACGAGGGGACAGTCGCATCGTGCTGGACCCGCGCAGGGCCGACCTGGGGACCGGCTCCCGAGTGGGGCTGAATCGCCGTGCTGACGGCGTACGCACCGGGAGCGCCCAGCGCGACCACCACAGTCAGAACTGACGCGACCACGTGTCGGCCTCGAACGACTGGCGCGCTGATCGTGACCAAGCTCAGTGCCGCCAACGACAGGACGGAGACGGCGGCGACCCAAGGCATGGACCGCGGGCCCACGCAGGACAAGACGACGGCAAGGCCCGTCGTCAGGACCGCCGCGGCCAGCAATCCCGCCCGCGCGAGGCCAGTGCGCCGACGGGACACCAGGATCGGCAACGCGACCGCCACCAGCACTGCAGTCGCCGGCGCGATCAGGATCGTGTAGTAGGAGTGGAAGATCCCGCTCATGCCGGCCAGGGTGGCTGTCACCGTGCCCATCCAGATCAGGGAGGTGAGCAGTCCTGCGCGCTGTCGCGCGAAGCGGTCGTCGTCCCCGACGAGGACGAGGGCCACCGCCGCCAGGACCAGGGCGGCGGGCACCAACCAGAGTGCAGCTTGCGCCGCGGGCAGCCCGAAGACCCGCCCCGCTCGCGCGAGCTGCCACGAGCCGTTCCCGGGGCTGGCCGCCCCCTGCGCGCCGGACAGCCTGCCGAGGCCGTTGTAGCCGACCGCCAGCTCAAGCACCGAGTTCGCCGTCGAGCCCCCGATCCACGGGCGCGACGTCGCCGGCCACAGCGTCACGGTCGCCACCCACCACCCCGCTCCGCCCACCAGTGCCAGCCCCGCCACACCGAGGTGCAGCAGGCGCCGCGGGACCTGGACCGTCGCGCAGATCAGGTAGGCGCCGGCCAGGGCCGGCACGACCAGAAGCGCGGCTCCCATCTTGGTCAGGAAGCCGAGGCCCACGAGCAGCCCGGTCACGGACATCCACGCCCCGCCGCGCTGCGAACCGATGGCCCGCTGAGTCGTTGCCAGCGACCCCAGGAGGAGCAGGACGAGCAGGGCATCGGGGTTGTCGTAGCGGAAGACGAGCACGGAGACGGGCGTCAACGCGAACACGGCCCCACCGAAGAGGCCAGCGGTGACCGAGCCCGTCATCCTGCGCACGATCGCGTAGACCATGCCGACGGCGGCGACGCCCTCAAGCGCCTGGGGCAGCATGACAGCCGTCGGTGAGAGCCCGAGCACGCGGATCGACAGGGCCATGGGCCACAACGCGAGCGGCGTCTTGTCGACGGTGATCGCGCCGCCGGCATCCAGCGAACCGAAGAAGAATGCCTTCCAGGACTGCGCGCCCGCCTGGGCGGCGGCCGCGTAGTAGTTGTTGGCCCAGCCGGACCTGTCGGCGTCCCAGAGGTAGAGCAGAGCCGCTCCCCCGAGCAGGAGCCCCAGAGGACCGTGACGACGCAACACGCAGATGGGCACGAGGCCGGACGCTAGACGCGGCGACCTGTAGCCGACCTGAACAGCGGATCGCCCCGCCGTCTCGTCGCAGCCAGGCCAGCGACGTGTTCAGGTGGCGTGCAGGAGGGCCCGGCGAGGCTGCGACCATGACCTCGCGCCTGCTCGATCTGCTCGACTCGGCCGGACCCCTGGCTCTTCTTGTGGTGATGGCCATCGTCCTGGCCGAGACGGGACTGCTCCTGGGCGTCGCCCTGCCCGGCGACTCGTTGCTCTTCGGCACCGGGCTTCTGGTGGCCTCCGGCGCGATCCACCTCCCGGTAGTCCTGGTGATGGCGTCGGTTGCGCTGGCCGCGTTCGCCGGCGACCAACTCGGCTACACGATCGGGCACCGTTACGGACCGCGCGTGTTCAGCCGCTCCAGCTCACGAATGCTCAACCCCGCCCAGGTCGACCGAGCCGCCGACCTTGTGCGCCGCTACGGAGCGCGCGGCATCGTGCTTGCTCGCTTCGTGCCCGTCGTGCGCACCATTGTCCCGCTCGTCGCCGGTGTGGGCTCCATGGGCCGCCGCCGCTTCGCCTTGGTCAACGCACTGGGCGCGCTGGTGTGGGGCGTGGGTGTCGTGGGCGCTGGCTACATGCTGGGAGGGGTGCCGTTCGTGGTCGCCCATGTCGAGCTGTGCGCGCTCGCTGTGGTGCTCGTGTCCCTGCTGCCCATGGCGTGGCACGCACGGCGCGCCCGGTCCGTGGCAGCATCCTCGGGTGAGGGAGCCGGGGTCGACGACGCGACCCGTCCCGAGGTTGCCGCGCAAGCCAACGAGGGAAGTGAACGACTCCGATGAAGCTGACGGTGGGGGTCTGCGAGGACGACGCCTCCCTGCGCCGGGTGCTGCGCCGCGCACTCGACCTCGCAGGTCACGACACGGTGATGGCCCACACCGGTGGTGAGGCGCTGTCTCTGTTCGGGCGCGACGCCGACCTCGACGTGATCGTCATGGACATCGGACTGCCCGACGCCGACGGCCGCGACGTATGCCAGGCCCTGAAGTCGGCCGGTCAGGACGCACCGGTGCTGTTCCTCACCGCGCTCGGCGCGACCCACGAGAGGCTCGCCGGGTTCAGCTCCGGCGCCGATGACTACGTCGCCAAGCCGTTCGAGCTCAAGGAGCTGCTCGCCCGCATCGCCGTGCTGGGTCGTCGCGGGCGACAGCTCGCCACCCGGGCCGACGGATCCGGGCTCGTCCTGGACCCCACGACCCACACGCTGCGGACGACGGCCGGCGAGGTGCTGCTGTCGCCGACCGAGTTCCGGATGCTCGCGGCGATCGCGTCCCGCCCCGGCGAGGCCGTACGACGTCGTGCGGTCGTCGCCGCGGCCTGGCCGGACGGGGCGATCGTCAGCGAGAACACCGTCGACTCGTTGATGCGCCGACTACGCGGCAAGCTGGCCGAGGTCGAGGCGCCGGCGTCCATCGAGACCCTGCGCGGCATCGGCTTCCGCTTGCGCTCCCTCGACGATCCGACCTGAGGTCTCGATGCGCTCCCTCCGCCACCGCGGGTCGTTCCGCAGCCAGCTCGTCGTGCTCACCTCGGCCGTCACCCTGCTGGGCGTGATCCTGCTGACGGTCGTGGTGCAGGTCGTCCTGGCCCGCTCGACCACCAGCAGCCTCGACACGGTCCTGGAGGACCGGGCCGAGACGGTGATCAGCTCGGTGGGCGTCGGTCCGGGCGGCAGCCTCGACGTGCCCGACGATCGCCTGGAAGCCGGCGTCGCGGTTTACGACGACGACGGTCGTCTCGTGGCGGGCAACGTGCCGACCTCCGAGGGCCGTACCTACGCCGCGCTGGCTACGGCGACGACCCGCGCGACCCAGGACGTGCCAGGCGACGACGAAAGCCGTGTGCTCGCCCAGCCGTTCACCGTCGCCGGCACGTCGGGCGTCGTGGTCGTCACCGAGCGACTGGCGCCCTACGAGCGGGCTGAGCAACAGGCCCTTCTCGTCTGCATCGGTGCGGGCCTGCTGATGGTGCTGCTCGCCGCCTGGCTGGCTCTCTGGGTCAGCCGTCGCGCGCTCGCACCGGTCGCGGAGATGGCGAGGGCGGCCGACGACTGGAGCGAGCACGACCTCACCCACCGGTTCGAACCTGGCGAGCAGCGCAACGAGATCGCTGCTCTCGGTCGGACCTTCGATCGGCTCCTCGACCGGGTCGCCACCGCCATCCGGGCCGAGCAGCGACTCACCGCCGAGCTCGCGCACGAGCTGCGCACACCGCTGACCACCATCCAGGCCAACACCGACCTCGTCCTCCTCCAAGACCTGCCCGACGACGCACGCCAGAGCCTCGACGACGTCGCGCTCTCAGTACGCCGGATGAGCACCACGATCGACGGCCTGCTCGAGCTGGCGCGCAGCGAGTCGAGCCAGGCCCTGGGACGCTCCTGCCGGCTCCACGACGCAGTGACCGAGGCCCTGGCCGCGCTCGACGACGGCACCGTCGAGGTGGCGGTCGACCCCGAGGTGCGGGTGCTGCTGCCCGTCGCCCTGAGCGTGCGCGCGATCTCGCCGGTGCTGGAGAACGCCCGCCGGCTCGCGAGCCGCGTCGTCGTCTCGACCGGGCCGTCGCGACCCGGCTACGTCGACCTCTACATCGACGACGACGGCCCCGGCGTCCCACCCGAGGAGCGCGAGAGCATCTTCATCCCGGGCCGCACGACCGGAACCGGGGCCGGTCTCGGCCTCGCCCTGTCCCGCCGCGTGGCACGCAGCATGGGTGGCGACGTACGCGTCGACGACGGTCCGCTGCACACCCGATTCGTGGTCACCCTCCCGCTGGCTCGTGGCGCTCAGGTCCATGCCAGGTAGTCCGGACCACGGTGGGGTCACCCGATGAGTCCACCCAGGAGCCACGCGTGAACACCGTCAGCCGTACCCGTGAGCACGTCACCGCACCCCAGGCTGAGGACCGCATCCCGGCCGACGGACGGGTCGCCGTGTCCGTGCGCTGCGCAGCGGTCCGTCTCCTAACGCTCGTCGCTGCCGCCATCCTGATGGCGGGAGGCATCGCGGGAGCGGTGGCCTCGAACGCCACCACCGCAAGTCACCTGGGCACGACGGCCCCCTTCCTCGCAGGCGTCTGGTGCGTTCGTTCGGCACTCCGGAGGTCGCCGCCGGTCCGATGACTCACGCCCGCGGCAAGGTCACCCTGAACCGGGCACCGGGCTCGGCAGCATCGACGACGGTGACGTCGCCGCCGAGCCGTCGGGCCAGCGAACGGGCGATGGGCAGACCGAGCCCGCTGCCGGTCCCCCGGGTCCGCGACCGGTCCCCGCGGTAGAAGCGGTCGAAGATCCGCTCCCGGTCTGGTTCGGGCACCCCGTCGCCGTCGTCGACGACCTCGAGGACGACGACACCCGCACCGGCTCGAAGCCCGACCTCGACCCGCGTCGCCGCGTGCCGTACGGCGTTCTCCACGACGTTGCGCACGACCCGTCGCAGGTCCGAGGGATCGCCGCGGACGGGGGCGGCCGACACACCGGATGTGTCGACGTCGACGCCCTCGCGCTGCCGGACCCGCATGGCCTCCTCGAGCACGATGTCGTCGAGGTCGACCGGGTCACCACCGTGCGCGCGTTCCACGGCGTGGGCGCCGTCGGCGTCAAGTCGCGATAGCACGAGGAGATCGGCGACGAGCCCCTCCATCTCGGTGGTCGCGCCAAGCACCTCGCGGCACGCTGCGGCATCGAGGGCGCCATCGCCGTCCCCGATGGCGAGCTCGAGCAGGATGCGCTGAGTGGTCAACGGACTCTGCAAGTCGTGCGACACGTCGGCGACGAACGATCGCTCCCGCACGGCCGCGTCCTGCAGTCGCGCCAGCATGGCGTTCATCGTCGCGGCCAACCGCCCGACCTCGTCGGACGCACCGTCGTCACCGACGCGGCGGTCGAGCTCGGTGGCGGTGATCTGGTCGACCTCGCGACGGATCCGGTCGAGGCGGGCGAGCACCCGGCCGATCACCCACCACGTGACCCACGTGATCAACAGGACCGTGAGCGGAACCAGGAGCAGCAGGGCCCGCCGCAGCGTCCGAGTGGTCTCCGACACCGACTCCTCGCTGCGACCCACGTAGACCGTCACGACACCGTCCGGCGTCTCGACGGTGCCTGCCCAGAGCCGGTAGGTCTCGGTCTCGTCGTCGTCCGGCGCCTGCTCGGTGCGCACGACCAGGGCGTCGCCCGGTTCGAGGGTGCTGATCCGTGCCCGTCCGGCCACGTTGGGCGAGGCGGCGAGCACCCGACCCTCGGCGTCGACCACCTGGGCGACCGACTCCTCGTCGACGTGGACCACCGCAGGGAGCCGCTGCGAGGTCGCGGCATCAGCGAGGTCACCGATCCGGGCGACCGAGAGGTCGTCCGAGGCGCCGGTCAGGCTGGACTCGAGCGTGCCCACCAGCAGGAACGCCGCGCCGCCCAGCGCTGCTGCGTAGACGACGGCGGCGGCGCAGGTCGCCCGGGCCCGCAGGGTCCAAGTCCGGGGCGTCCTCACGGCGGGGCTCCCTCGGCGAGGTCGTCGACGATCCGGTAGCCGACCAGCCGGACCGTGCGCAGGCTGCTGCGACCGAAGGGCTCGTCGATCTGCTTGCGCAGCTGCCCGACGTAGACCTCGACGATGTTGGGGTCCCCGGCGAACGCGAAGTCCCACACGTGCTCCAGCAGTCGCGCCTTGGAGACGACATCGCCGGCGTGGCGCATGAGGTACTCGAGCACCGCGAACTGCCGCGGCGTCAGCCGGATCGGGGTGCCGGCGCGACGGACCTCGTGCGCGGCGGGGTCGAGCGTCAGGTCTCCCACGCAGAGCACGGCCGGCCGTTCCGCTCCGCCACGACGCACGAGGGCGCGCAGCCTGGCCGCGAGGACCACGAACGAGAACGGCTTGGCGAGGAAGTCATCAGCGCCCGCGTCCAGCGCCTCGGCCTCCTGGTGATCACGCGACCGTGCCGTCAGCATCAGCACCGGGGTCCAGTCGCCGGCGGCACGCATCCGGGCGCACAGCACGTCCCCCGTGACCTTGGGCAGCATCACGTCGAGCACGACGACGTCATAGCCCCCCTCGTCGAGCAGCCAGCGCCCCTCCTCGCCGTCGCCGGCGACGTCCACGGCGTACCCCTCGTCCTGCAGGCCACGACGCAGAGCCGCGGCCAGCGACCTGTCGTCCTCAACCACCAGCACTCGCACGGGCGTCAGACTGCCAGCCCCCCGCTGAAACCCACCTGAACCCGCGCTGAAGGGCCGGCACGTCGTTCAGGCAGGATTCAGCCGTGCTGCAGCACTCTGGAGCCCCCACCATCACGACAGAGGGAGCCACCCCATGAAGAAGCGACTGCTCATCGTCGTCGCGGCCGCCACCGTGGTCGTCGGCGCCGCAGGTACCGGCATCGCCGTCGCCACCGACGGCGACGACGGCCCGGCGAGCCACGCCTACACCCCGAAGCAGAAGGACGCCGCGACCGCCGCCGCCCTGGACGCCACCGGAGGCGGCACCGTCAACAGTGTCGAGACCGACAACGAGAACGGCGCGACCTACGAGGTCGAGGTCACCAAGCCCGACGGGGCCACCGTCGACGTACGCTTAGACGAGAAGTACGACGTCGTCGTCATCGAGGGCGACGACGAGGGACCCGACGGCGACGACTGAGCGCGGCGCGGTCCTCCGCCGTCCCAGGCGGAGGGCGCTCGTCCTCCCGACGTGCTAGCCGCGTGGTCAGGTCGGTGTCAGGTGGCCCGTCCGATGCTCCTGGCATGTCCACCACCACCTCCGGCCTGCGACCTGCGGCCCGCCAGATGCTCAACAAGGTCCCGGAGGTCACCCTCTGGTTCTGGGTGATCAAGATCCTCTGCACCACCGTCGGGGAGAGCTTCGCCGACTACGTCAACGAGACGCTCGGCGTCGGCCTGGTGCCGACCACGGTGATCTTCAGCGTGGCCTTCGTCGCGATCCTCGCCGTGCAGATGCGCCTGGACCGCTACGTGCCCGCCGTCTACTGGTTGACCGTCGTCGTGGTCAGCGTGACCGGCACGCTCTACACCGACATCCTCACCGACCAGGTGGGCGTACCCCTGTGGATCAGCACGACCGTGTTCACCGTGCTGCTCGTCGCGGTCTTCGGCACCTGGTACGCCAAGGAGCGCACCCTCTCGATCCACAGCATCGTCACCACCCCGCGCGAGTCGTTCTACTGGCTGACCGTCCTGGTCACCTTCGCTCTCGGCACCGCGACCGGCGACTGGACCCTCGAGCTCACCGGCTGGGGTCCCGGCACCTCCGTGCTGCTGCCCGCCGGCCTGATCGCGGTGGTCGTCGTCTGCTGGCGGCTCGGCGCGCAGCCGGTCCTGTCGTTCTGGCTCGCCTACGTCCTGACCCGCCCGCTCGGCGCGAACATCGGCGACTTCCTCGCCTCCCCCAGCAGCGACAAGGGGCTCGGCCTCGGGACCGCCCTGACCAGCGTCGTGTTCCTC
>JAOPXU010000125.1 GCA_025964985.1 Nocardioides sp. | reverse complement strand
CCTCCGACGCGATCATCATCGGCTTCAACGTCCGCCCGCAGGGCAAGGCGACCGAGATGGCCGACAAGGAGGGCGTGGAGATCCGGTACTACACCGTCATCTACCAGGCCATCGACGAGATCGAGGCCGCGCTCAAGGGCATGCTCAAGCCCGAGTTCGAGGAGTCGACCCTGGGGCAGGCCGAGATCCGCGCGATCTTCAGCAGCTCCAAGATCGGCAAGATCGCCGGCTGCATGGTCATCGGTGGCACCATCCGCCGCAACGCCAAGGTCCGGGTCCTGCGCGACAGCAAGGTGGTGGCCGACAACCTCGACCTCGCCTCGCTCAAGCGTGAGAGGGACGACGCCTCCGAGGTCCGCGAGGGCTTCGAGTGCGGTCTCGTGCTGCGCAACTTCCAGGACATCAAGGAAGGCGACATCATCGAGGCCTTCGAGATGCGCGAGATCCCGCGCGTCTGATCGTTGACGACGTGCAGGCGGCCCCCGCTCCGGCGGGGGCCGCCTGTCGCGTCGTTGCCCCATCTGTGAAAGTAGGAAGCATGAGCAGCCCCCGCGTCCGCAAGATCGCCGACCGGATCCAGGTGATCGTGGCCGAGATGCTCGAACGCCGCATCAAGGACCCGCGGCTCGGGTTCATCACCATCACCGACGTGCGGCTGACCGGTGACGGCCAGCAGGCCTCGATCTTCTACACCGTGCTCGGCGGCGAGGACGAGATGGCCGGCACCGCCGCGGCCCTCGAGTCGGCCAAGGGCGTCCTGCGCTCCGAGGTCGCCAAGCAGCTCGGCACCCGGATCGTGCCGACCCTGACGTTCTTCCACGACGCCCTGCCCGAGACGGCCCGCGCCCTCGACGAGGTGCTCGCCCGGGCCCGCGCCCTCGACGAGGCCACGGCCGCCGCCCGCGGCTCGTCGTACGCCGGCGAGGAGGACCCCTACAAGAAGCCGCGCGAGATCGGTGACGACCTCGACGACGAGGACGACGGGGAGCCGGTGGCCCTCGACGCGGCCGTCGACGAGGACGCCCGGGAGTGACCGTCCCCGGGCTGGTCGTGGTCGACAAGCCGGCCGGGATCACCTCCCACGACGTCGTCGCCCGCGTGCGCCGGCTCGCCGGCACCCGCAAGGTCGGCCACGCCGGCACCCTCGACCCGATGGCGACCGGGGTGCTGGTCCTCGGCGTCGACCGCGCCACCCGGCTGCTCGGGCACCTGATGCTCACCGAGAAGCAGTACGACGCCACGATCCGGCTCGGGGTGACCACGACCACCGACGACGCGGAGGGCGAGGTCGTCGACACGGCCGAGGCCACCGCCCTCGACGCGATCGGCCCCGAGCAGGTGCGCGCCGCGCTGGCGGCGTACGTGGGGGAGATCGAGCAGGTCCCGACCGCGGTCTCGGCGATCAAGATCGACGGCAAGCGCGCCTACCAGCGCGTGCGCGACGGTGAGGAGGTCGTCATCCCCGCCCGCCAGGTGACCGTGCACGACCTGACCGTGCACGAGGTGTCCGGCAGCGAGGTGCGGGTCTCGGTGCGCTGCTCCAGCGGCACCTACATCCGGGCGATCGCCCGCGACGTCGGGCGCGACCTCGGCGTCGGCGGCCACCTGACCTCGCTGCGCCGCACCGCCGTCGGCGTCTTCGACCTGGCGGCCGCACGTACCCTCGAGCAGCTGGCCGACGACTTCGCGGTGGTGCCGATCGCGGCCGCCGCCCGGGCGACGTTCCCGGCCGTCGACCTCGACGAGACCGCGGCCGCCGACGTCCGCGTCGGTCGGCGCCTGGCCCACCCGCTCGACGCGCTCAGCGCGGTGTTCGCGCCCGACGGATCGTTCCTCGCCCTCTACGAGCCGGCCGGCGACGGCTCCCGGCCGGTGGCCGTCTTCGTGTGAGCCCGGTGCGGCTCAGCCGCCCCCAGGGCCGTCCGGCTCGTCCGGACTAGTCCCCACCACCGATCGGACACTTCCGGTGCTGGGGGAGCACCGATTCCGTCGTGTCCCTCCGGAGGACCCGGGTTCGTCCTAATCTGCCTCGTGGGAGAGAGGCGCGGGATGACTGAGCCAGGTGGCGACGGTCCGCGGCCAGCGGACGGGACTGCGGACAACGTGGGTGACCCACGGGTCCAGGCGGTGCTGCAGGTGATCGCGGGTGAGCCCGTCGACGTCGTCGCCGCTCGTTGGGCGGTCGAGCCGGTGCTCCTGTCCCGCTGGGTCGCGGCGTTCGTCGAGGCCGGCACCGCGCAGGTCACCAACCGCCCGGTCGGCAGCATCGCCCGCCAGCGCGACCGCTTCCTGACGACGTTCATGCACGACCTGCGCACGCCCCTGGCCCTCGGCCAGATGTGGGTCGGCCTGCTGCGCGACGCCCCGCGCGACCCCGACGCCGTCGCCGAGATCGCCGAGGCCCTGCAGGCCACCCTCGACCAGCTCGACGAGCGGGCCCTCGAGGTCGAGCTGCTGACCGCGGCCATGCTCGGCCGGCTGTCGCTCGACGCCCGTCCCGTCACCGTCGCCGAGCTCGCCCGCAACCTCCAGCCCTGCCCGGAGGCCGGACACGAGGCGGACACCCTCGAGGTCGAGGTCGACCCCGAGCTGTTCACCCGGGTGCTGCGCGACCTGTGGGACGTCGCCACCACCACCGGCACCCCGGCCCAGGCGGTGCGGCTCGAGGTCGAGACCGTCGACCCGTGGATCGAGCTCCGCGTCGTCCGCGAGGGCGCGCCCATCGACCCCACAGTCCTGCACGCGATGTTCGAGCCCTTCGACCGCGCCGACGACCACGAGCGCGTCACCGTCGGCCTCTACCTGGCCCGTGCCCTCGTCGTCGTCCACGGCGGCACCATCGGCGTCGACCAGGACGAGCAGCGCACGACCTTCGCGGTGCGGATCCCGCACGCGCGGGTCCCCGCCGTGGCAACCTGAGCCCGCACCACCACCCACGAGCCGCTCCCGCGCGCTCGACGACGAGGAGTCCGACATGAAGTACCAGCTGGCCTGCGGCGACGTGATGCCCGGGTGTGCCCAGAACTTCGACACCGACAGCCAGGACGCGCTGCTCGGCCAGGTGGGCGAGCACGCGGCCCGCGACCACGGCATCACCGAGATCACCCCCGAGGTGCTCGCGGCCGTCTCCGGCAAGATCCGCGTCTCCGAGGGGTGAGCCGCGTCCCCTCGTCACGGCGGCCCTAGGCTGTCGCCGTGACGATCTGGCGTTCCTCGAGCGAGGTCCCCGCCGACCTGGTGGGTGCGGGGACCGCCGTCACCATCGGCAACTTCGACGGCGTGCACCGCGGGCACCGGGTCGTGGTGGGCCGCGCCCGGCAGCGCGCCGACGAGCTCGGCGTACCCCTGGTGACGGTGACGTTCGACCCGCACCCCATGGCCGTGCTGCGCCCCGAGCACGCTCCGTCGATGCTCACGACGCTCGAGGAGCGGGCGTCGCTGCTCGCCGACGTCGGGGTCGACCACGTCTTCGCGCTGCCGTTCGACCTCGAGGTCGCGGCCTGGACGCCGCAGGAGTTCGTCGACCGCGTGCTCGTCGACACGCTGCACGCCCGCGCCGTGGTGGTGGGGGCCAACTTCCGGTTCGGCCACCGCGCCGCCGGCGACGTCGCCTTCCTGGTCGGGGCCGGGGCGAGCGCCGGGTTCACCGCCGAGGGCGTCGCGCTCGACGGCGGGCCCCAGGTCTGGTCCTCGACCTACGTGCGCACCTGCCTGGCCGCCGGTGACGTGGCCGGCGCCGCCGAGGCGCTCGGCCGTCCCTTCGCTGTGCGCGGCGTCGTCGTCCAGGGCGACCAGCGCGGGCGCGAGCTCGGCTACCCGACCGCCAACGTGCCGACCGACGGCCTCACCGCGGCCCCCGCCGACGGCGTCTACGCCGGGCGGCTGCGCCGCCTCGACACCGGCGAGACCCATCCGGCCGCGATCAGCGTCGGCACCAACCCGACCTTCGACGGCGAGCGCTACCGCCGCATCGAGAGCTACGTGCTCGACCGCACCGACCTCGAGCTCTACGGCGTCGAGGTCGAGGTGTCGTTCGTCGAGCGGCTGCGGGGGATGGTCACCTTTGACGGCATCGACCCGCTGCTGGTCCAGATGGCCGACGACGTACGCCGAGCGCGCGAGCTGCTCGGTGACTGACGGTCTGCGCCCGGGCCTGCCCGCCGCCGACCGCGACGCGGTGCTCGAGGCCGAGCAGTGGTTCCGCGCCAACGGGCTGTCCTACTTCGTGCCCGACATCCGCGAGTCGGTGCGCGAGGGCCTCCAGGTGCGGCGCATCCTGCCGCCGCTGCTGGTGGTCCTCGTGCTCGCGGCCGCGGCCGCCTGGCTCGTGGTCACCCTCGTCGACGAGGGCACCGCCGGGCCCGCGATCGTCACCTTCTTCGTCGTCGTGGGTGCGCTCGTCTACGCCCTCACCGCGCTGCGCGCCCGTCCGATCGTGGTGTGGGCGCTCGGCCGCACCTTCGGCAGCCTCAAGCTGCTGGTGCCCATCGTCAGCCGGGCCCTGCCACTGCTGCTGGTGTTCATCACGTTCCTGTTCATCAACGCCGAGGCGTGGCAGATGACCGCCAACCTCACGGCCGGCACCCTGTGGCTGACGGTGCTGCTGCTGACCAGCCTGGCCGTCGTGTTCCTCATGGTGCGGCTGCCCGAGGAGGTCGACCGGGTCGACGACGAGGTCGACGAGGCGTTCCTGCGCCGCACGACCCGGGGCACCCCGCTCGAGGACGAGACCGAGCGGCTGCTCGCCGCGGGGGCCGACCCCTCCGAGCACGCCCAGGTCGACGGCTACGACCGCCTCAACCTCATCCTCGTGCTGCTCGTCGTGCAGGTCGGACAGGTGCTCCTGCTCGCCGTGGCGGTGTTCGCCTTCTTCCTGCTCTTCGGCGGGCTCGTGATGACCAAGGACGTGCAGGACGCCTGGACCGGGCTGCCCGGCGGCGTCGACAGCTTCGGGTTCCTGCCCAACGCCTCGATCGAGCTGCTCAAGGTGTCGTTGTTCCTGGCCTCGTTCGCCGGCCTCTACTTCACGGTCTCGGCGGTCACCGACGAGACCTACCGCAGCCAGTTCTTCGCCGCCGTGACCGGCGAGCTCGAGCGGGCCGTCGGCATGCGCGCGGTCTACCTGACCCTCCGCAGCCGCGCCCCGGACCTGCCGGACTGACCGGTCAGCGCTCCTCGACGTCGACCAGGTGCCCGAAGGCGATCAGCCGGTCGTCGGTGTGGAACAGCTCGGCGCAGGTGGTCAGCGTGATCAAGCGGTCGGCACCGTCGAGCGGCCCGACGCCGCCGGGGTCGGGGTTGACCGGCTTGCCGTCGACCACCCAGCCGGCGGTGAACGGCACGCGCAGGTCGTCGCCGCCGGAGTCGAGGACGTAGGTGTAGACCGCGTCGCGGGTCGCGACGAGGACCTCGTCGCCGGGCTGCAGGGCGGGCATGTCGCGCAGCGGCTCGCCGTGGGTGACCCGGTGGCCCGCGAGCGCGTAGTTGCCGACCTCGCCGGGGCCCGCCGAGTCGGCGAAGTGGCCGATGCCGGAGGCCAGCGCGTCGTCCTCGATGCCCTCGAGCACCGGGACCGCGAAGTCCTCGCCCAGGGCGGGGATCCGCAGCACGGCGCCGGCCGTGCCCTGGGCGGTGTCCACCGCGGCGGCGCCCTGCGGCTCGGCCCACTGCTGCTCGAGCTGGGTGACCGTCTGCTGGTGGCGACGCTGCGAGACGACGTTGCTGCCGTAGAGCTGCCAGCCGACCCAGCCGAGGATCGACAGGCCGGCCAGCACGAGGCCCAGGCCGAGCCAGAACGTCCAGCCCCGTCGGCGGCGGCCCCGGGCGGGAGCCGCCGCGCGGGCGCCGTCGACCTGGGTCATGGGGCCAGTGTGGCAGCCGGACCCGCTCGCGGGCACGCCGTCCGCAACCCGCTTAAGTCGATCTTCATTGTCGTGTTACGTTGCCCGGCATGACCACGCGACCCGGCGCGTCCCGCCGTACCGTCCTGACCGCCGCGGCCGTCGGCCCGCTCGCCTCGACGCTCGTCCAGGGTGGCCGTCCGGCCGCCGCCGGGGCGCCCAGCATCCTCAAGCCGCTGCCGGCCACGCGGTTCGTCGACTTCGGCACCAACGCGGAGATGCGCTGGGACTCCGTCGACACCGGGCGCTACCTGACGCCGCAGGCCGACCTGTTCGTGCGCAACCACACTTCCACCCCCGTCATCGACCCGGCGACCTACCGCCTGCGCGTGTTCGGCAACGGGCTCCGGACGCCGCGCGGTGAGGCCGACGCGCTCTCGCTGAGCCTGGGAGACCTCCAGGCGCTGCCGCACGTCCGGCACACCTCGGTGCACGAGTGCACCGGCAACGGCCGCAGCTTCTTCGCCACCCAGCAGGGACAGAAGGTCAGCGGCACGGCATGGCAGCTCGGTTCGGTCGGCACGGTCACGTGGGAGGGCGTCCGGCTGCGCCACGTGCTGCGTCGGCTCGGCATCTCGCCCGGAGCGGTCTCCCTCCAGGCCACCGGCCTGGACGACCGGTTCGTGAGCGGCGGCACCGACCACGGCCGCGTCCGCCGGCCGTTCCCGGTCGCCAAGGCGCTCGACGACGCGATCCTGGCCTGGGGAGCCGACGGCGAGGACCTGCTGCCCGACCACGGCTTCCCGTTGCGCCTCGTGCTGCCGGGGTGGATCGGCATCGCTAGCATCAAGTGGCTCGGCTCGCTCGAGGTGTCGACCCGCGAGCTGACCTCGCCGTGGAACACGACGTTCTACCGCCTGACCGGCGGTGCCCACCCGACCGACTCGCCGCCCCTCACCGTCAACCCGGTGCGCTCGGCCTGGGAGCTGCCGCTCGGCGCGACGGTCACCGCCGAGGCCACCCGCACCCTCACCGGCCGCTCGTGGAGCGGCGCCGCCCCGATCGCCCACGTCGACGTCAGCACCGACGGCGGGGCCACGTGGCGCCGCGCCGCCCTCGCGCGCGACGACAAGAGCACCGCTCCGGGTGACCGCGGCTTCGGCTGGACCCGCTGGTCCGTCACCTGGCGCCCGGCGGCCGGCTCGCACGAGCTGCTGGCCCGGGCGACCGACGAGGCCGGGCGCACCCAGCCCGACGTCACGCCGTACAACTCCCAGGGCTACTTCTTCGACGCCGTGGTCCGGCACCCGGTCACGGCGGTCTCAGCCTCAGGCCCGCAGCCAGGTGAGCACTGCTCGCACCCGGCGGTGGTCGTCCTCGGCGACGCCGAGGTCGAGCTTGGCGAAGATGCTGCCGATGTGCTTGGCGACCGCCTTCTCGGTGACCACCAGCCGCGCGGCGATCGCGGCGTTGGAGCGGCCCTCGGCCATCAGCGACAGCACCTCGCGCTCGCGGGGGGTGAGCCGGTCGAGCGGCTCCTCGCGGCGCCGCGCCATGATCGTGGCCACCACCTCGGGGTCCAGCACGGTCCCACCCGCCGCGACCCGTCGTACGCCGTCGACGAACTCCGCGACGTCGGAGACCCGGTCCTTGAGCAGGTAACCGACCGCCCCCTCGCCGCTGGCGAGCAGCTCGCGGGCGTAGAGGTGCTCGACGTACTGCGAGATCACCATGACCGGGAACCCCGGCCGCTCGGCGCGTACGGCGATCGCGGCCCGCAGGCCCTCGTCGGTCTGCGTCGGCGGCAGCCGTACGTCGACCACGGCGGCCTCCGCGGCGGGGTCGCGCAGCGCGGCCTCGAGGCCGGGCGCGTCCTGCGCGGCGTGCAGGACCGTGAACCCGTTGGTCTCGAGGAGCTGGATCATCCCGGCCCGGAGGAGGGCGTGGTCCTCGGCAAGGACAAGTCGCACGGCACCTCCAGGACAACGTCGGTCGGCCCGCCGGGCGGGCTGCTCACCGACATCGTGCCGTCGAAGGTCGCGAGCCGGCGTCGGACGCCCAGCATGCCGGTTCCGCGCCCGGGATCGGCGCCGCCCACACCGTCGTCGCTGACGTGGGCGCGCAGCCGCTCGCCGTCGTGGGACAGGACGATGCGGGCCGAGGTCGCCCGGGCGTGCTTGCCGATGTTGGCCAGGCACTCGGCGACGGCGAAGTAGAGCGCCGACTCGACCGGCGCCGGCGGCCGGCCGTCGAGGTCGCTGACGACCTCGACGGGCAGGGCCATGTCGAGCGCCAGGGCCTGGACGGCGCCGCTCAGGCCGCGGTCGGCCAGCACCGGCGGGTGGATGCCGCGTACGACGGAGCGCAGGTCGCCGATCGCCGCGGTCGTCGTGGAGCGGGCGTCCGCGATCAGCGGCCGAGCCGCCGTCGGGTCGTCGGCGAGCTGCTGCTCGGCCAGGCCCAGGCTCATCGACAGCGCGACGAGGCGCGCCTGCGGGCCGTCGTGCAGGTCGCGCTCGAGGCGGCGCAGCTCGGCGGCGGCGGTGTCGACGGCGTCGGCGCGGGTCTCGGTGAGCACCTGCACCCGCTGCTCGAGCTTCTCGGTGCGGCTGGTGGCGAGGAACCACAGGTCGATCTGGCTGCGCGCCCGCATCTTGGGCGTCAGCGTCCACCACCACAGCGGCCAGGTCACGACCGCGACCAGCTCGAGCACGCAGATCAGCGCGACGACCCAGCCAAAGGTGCACGCCCACACGCACCAGGCCAGGTCGCGCCAGGTCATCGGGTCGCGGGCCACGGCGGTCAGGGCGTGCACCGCGTGCTGCGGCACCGGGCGGTAGGGCCGCGGCACCTCGAGCCCGAGCACGTCGGCGGCCATCCGCCGGTGCGCGTCGGCGATGACGCGGGTCAACGGGATCGAGACGACGAGCAGCAGGGCGCCGACCCACACGACCATGAGCACTGCTCCGGTCACGCTCATGACGAAGACGACGAGGGCGACGATCCCCAGCAGGAGCTGGGCTGCGGCGTACCCGGTCAGCCGGAGGCGGCTGAGCAGGGGTGCGTCGTCGGTCGTGGTCACCGGCCCATCCTGGCGGGTCGCGGGCCGCCGCGCAGGGGTGCTGGCACCACCTCGGGTGTGGTGGCTGCGCCCCTGACGTCGGCGCCCGCGCTCACGAGGCTGACGGCATGACCAATCCGCTCACCGCTCTCCCTCGCCGTGCCGCCCGCTGGAGCGCCACGCACCCCTGGCGCGCCGTCGGCGCGTGGTTCCTGCTCGTGGTCGTCGCCGTCGCGCTGGCCACCGCCGTGCCCACCGTCGAGGCCGACGAGACCGACTACCGCCTCGGCGAGTCCGGCCGGGCCGACGCGCTCGTCGACGCGGCCGGACTCGACGACCCCGGCACCGAGAACGTCCTCCTCACCGGCCTCGACGGTCCGGACGAGGCCGCTGCCGAGGCCGCCGCCGCCGACCTCGCCGCGCCCCTCGCAGACGTGCCCGGGGTGACCGCCGTCGGCGAGCCGCAGTGGAGCCCCGACCGCTCGGCGCTGCTCCTGCCGGCCCAGCTGGCGCGCGACGGCGAGGTGCCCGACACCCTCGCCGCCGACGTACGACGGGTGGTCGAGGAGGCAGCGGAAGCCCACCCAGGCCTGGAGATCAGGGCCGCGGGCGACGCCACGCTCGACGCCGCCATCGACGACCGGGTGGCTGAGGACCTGCACGCCGCCGAGGGCATCAGCATCCCCATCACGCTGGTGCTGATGCTCGTGGCGTTCGGCGCGCTCGTCGCCGCCGGGCTGCCCGTGCTGCTCGCCGTGAGCAGCGTCGCGGTGACCATCGGCGTGATGGCGCCGCTCTCGCACCTGGTGCCCGCCGAGTCGACCGTGACCAGCATGATCGTGCTCATCGGCATGGCCGTCGGCGTCGACTACTCGCTCTTCTACCTCAAGCGCGAGCGCGAGGAGCGCCGAGCCGGGCGCAGCACCCTCGAGGCCGTCGACATCGCCGCGCAGACCTCCGGCCACTCGATCCTCGTCTCCGGCGGCGCCGTGATCGCCGCGATGACCGGGCTCTTCCTGGTCGGCGACGTCACGTTCAACAGCCTGGCCGCCGGCTCGATCCTCGTGGTCGCCGTCGCCGTGCTCGGATCGATCACCGTCCTGCCCGCTCTGCTCGCCGGGCTCGGCCGCTGGGTCGACCGCCCGCGGGTGCCGCTGCTGTGGCGCCTCAACGCCCGCATCGGTGCCGGCGGCATCAGCACGCGCATCCTGCGCCCCGTCGTACGACGGCCGGTGGCGGCGCTCGTGCTCGGCAGCCTCGTCGTCGCCGCGCTCGCACTGCCCGCCCTCACGCTGCGCATCCACTCCGCCGACCTCGACACGCTGCCGGCCTCGATCCCCGAGGTGCAGACGATGCGCGCCCTGACAGCAGCCTTCCCGTCGGAGGGCGCCTCGGCGACCGTCGTGGTGCGCGCCGCCGCGACCGACGCCGACCGGGTCGCCGACGCCCTGGCCGACCTCGAGCGCCGCGCCGTCGCCACCGGCGGCTTCGTCGCCACCGGGGCCCGGCCCGAGGTCTCGACCGACCGGCGTACGGCGGTCCTCGACCTGGCCATGCCGTTCGACGAGTCCGACGAGCGGGTCGACGACGCCGTGCGCGGGCTGCGCAGCGAGGTCGTGCCCGCCGCGCTCGGCGGCCTGGAGGCCGAGACCGCGGTCGGCGGCGGAGCGGCGGAGAACCTCGACTTCGCCGACCGCCTCGGCGGCCGGCTGCCGCTGGTCATCGGGTTCGTGCTGCTGCTGACCTGCCTGGTGATGCTCGCGACCTTCCGCAGCGTCGTCCTCGCCGGCGTCTCGGCGCTGCTCAACCTGGCCTCGGTCGCCGTCGCGTTCGGCTTCCTGGTGCTGGTCTTCCAGCACGGGGTCGGGGCCGGGCTGCTCGACTTCACCGCACCCGGCTTCGTCATCGACTGGCTGCCGCTGTTCGTCCTGGTCGTGCTCGTCGGGCTCTCGATGGACTACCACGTGTTCGTGCTGAGTCGGGTCCGCGAGCACGTGCTCAACGGTGTACCGACCCGCGAGGCCGTCGAGCGCGGGGTCGCCGAGACCGCCGGCGTGGTGACGAGTGCCGCGGCGGTGATGGTCTCGGTCTTCGCGATCTTCGCGACGCTGTCGATGCTCGAGATGAAGATGATGGGCGTCGGCCTGGCCGCCGCGATCCTGCTCGACGCCACGCTCGTGCGGCTGGTGATGCTGCCCGCGGCCCTGGTGCTGCTGGGTGACCGCGCGTGGAGCCGGTCAGACCGCCGCGACGGTCACCGGGACGCCGTTGAGGGCCGCATTGCCGGAGACGGCGTCGAGCAGGTCAGGGTCGGTGAGGTCGTTGATCGAGACGCCCTCGACCGTGCTCGCGTGGCCCAGGCGGACGCCGGGCAGCTGGTGACCGTAGCCGTGGGGGAGCGAGACGACGCCCCGCATCATGTCGTCGGCCCCGGCTACGGCGACCTCGACCGAGCCGACCCGTGAGCTGACCACGACCGTGCCGCCGTCGGCGATGCCGCGGGCGGCCAGGTCGTCGGGGTGCATGAGCAGGTGGTGGCGGGCGCGGCCCTTGGTCAGCCGGGTCGTGTTGTGCAGCCACGAGTTGCAGTCGCGCTGGTGGCGGCGGCCGATGAGCACCAGCTCGTCGTCGGCGCGGGGCGTGGCCTCGGCGTCGTCGAGCCAGCCGCGCAGCCGCTCGAGGTCGTCGACCAGCAGCGCCGGCACGACGTCGACGCGCTGGTCGGCGGTCTGCAGCCGCGCCGGCATCGTGGGGGCGAGCGGCCCGAGGTCGACACCCTCGGGGTGCTCGACCAGGTCGGCGGCCGTCGTGCGGCCACCGGTGTCGAGCAGCAGCTCGACGAGGTCGGCGGGGGCCGCGGCGAGCTGGGCGGCGGCGTCGTCGCCGAGCGGCTCACCCAGACGGTCTGCGATCCGCGTCGCGAGGCCGCCGAAGATCTCCCAGTCGTGGCGCTGGTCGTCGCCGCGGGCGAAGACCGCGGGCGTCCACCGGGCGGTGTTGCGCACCGCGAAGCCGTGGAAGACCAGGTCGTACTGGTCGCGCTCGAGCGCGCTCGTCGGCGGTAGCACCACGTCGGCGTGCCGCGTGGTCTCGTTGAGGTAGAAGTCGACCGCGACCATGAAGTCGAGCGAGTCGAACGCGTCGGCCAGCCCGCGGCCGTCGGGCGTCGAGAGCACCGGGTTGCCGGCGACGGTCACCATCGCCTGCACCTGGCCCTCGCCGGGCTCGCGGATCTCCTCGGCCATCACCGACGCCGGCAGCTCGCCGGCGAACTCCGGTACGTCGCGCACCCGGCTGCGCCAGCGGTCGTGGCGGCCTGGCCCGGCGATGCGGCGCCCGACGGTGTCGACGGCCGGCTCGGTGAACATCGAGCCGCCCGGGGAGTCGAAGTGGCCCGAGAGCAGGTTGAGGCAGTGGATCGCCCACTGGCACAGGGTTCCGAAGCCCTGGGTCGAGACGCCCATCCGGCCGTAGACGACCGCCGGCTCCTCGCCCGCGACCGCGCGCGCCAGCTCGCGGATCACCTCCGCGTCGACGCCCGAGACCGCTGCTGCGCGCTCGGGGCTGAACGGCGCGACCAGCTCGGCCAGGCGGTCGAGCCCGTCGACGTACGCCGGCGGGCGGGCCAGGCCCTCGGTGAGCAGCACCTGCAGCATCGCCAGCAGCACCGGGGCGTCGGTGCCGGGGCGCACGAAGTGGTGCTCGTCGGCGACCTTGGCGGTCTCGGTGCGCCGCGGGTCGATGACGACCATCCGGCCTTCGCGCGCCTTGAGGTCACGGACGCGCTGGGGGAAGTCGGGCACGGTCATCAGCGAGCCGTTGGAGGCCATCGGGTTGGCACCGATGACCACGAACAGCTGGGTGCGGTCGAGGTCGGGGATCGGGATCATCAGCTGGTGGCCGAAGAGCTGCCACGCCACGAGCTGGTGGGGCACCTGGTCGACGGTGGAGGCGCTGAAGCGGTTCTGGGTGCGCAGCGAGCGCACGAACCCGGCCCCGTGGGTGCCGAAGCCGAGCGAGTGGGCGTTGGGGTTGCCGAGGTAGATCCCCACCGCGTTGCCGCCCTGGGCCGAGATCGTCGCGGCCAGCCGGTCGGCGACCAGGTCGAGCGCCTCGTCCCAGCCCATCTCGACCCAGGTGTCGCCGTCCGGGCCCTGCACGCGCCGCACGGGGCGGCGCAGCCGGTCGGGGTCGGCGTACACGTCGGCGAGCGAGACGCCCTTGGGACAGATGTAGCCGCGCGACAGCGGGTCGGCGGGGTTGCCCCGGATGCCGGTCACCTCGCCGTCCTCGAGGGTCAGCTCCAGGCCGCAGATGGCCTCGCACAGGTTGCACACGCCGTGGCGCGTGCCGGTGAAGCCGAGGGGGACAGGTGGCTGGCTCAGGACGCCCATGAGGTCACCCAACCACGACGGTGCACCCCGTCGACGGGGAAAGTTGTCCGGCCGCGACTGTCGGGCCGTGTGGCCGCGTTTGTAGGGTTGCCCCCGACGGGCGCGCGTCCGCGTGCCCAACCCCCGATCGAAGTGAGGATGTCGACATGGTCGTCAGCTTGTCCAAGGGTGGAAACGTCTCCCTGACGAAGGAGGCCGGTCCCTCCGGTCTCAACAAGGTGCTCGTGGGCCTCGGCTGGGACGTGCGGACCACCACCGGCACCGACTTCGACCTCGACGCCTCGGCGCTGTCGTGCAACGAGGCCGGCAAGGTCGTCACCGACCAGCACTTCGTCTTCTACAACAACCTGTCCTCGCCCGACGGCTTCGTCGTCCACCAGGGCGACAACCGCACCGGTGAGGGCGAGGGCGACGACGAGGTCGTCGAGGTCAACCTCGGGGGCATGGGCGCCGACGTCGACAAGGTCGTCTTCGCCGTCTCGATCGACCAGGCCGACGCCCGCGGCCAGAACTTCGGCCAGGTGACCGGCGCCTTCATCCGCGTCGTCAACGCCGACAACGGCACCGAGCTCGCCCGCTACGACCTCTCCGAGGACGCCTCGAGCGAGACCGCCATGGTGTTCGGCGAGCTCTACCGCAACGCCGCCGAGTGGAAGTTCCGCGCCATCGGCCAGGGCTACGCCTCCGGCCTCGCGGGCATCGTGCGCGACTACGGCGTCAACCTCTGACCCGAACGTCCTCGATCACCCGTCCTGGGTGATCGCCCTTCCCTCTAGAAAGCTGCGTGCGTGGAGCTCCTCAAGACCCTGAAGTGGTCGTTCCTGATCACGATCATCGGCCTGACGGCCGCCTTCTTCTACGGCGGCGCCACCGGGCTCGCCATCACCGCCATCCTCATCGTGCTCGAGGTGTCGCTGTCGTTCGACAACGCCGTGGTCAACGCCAAGGTGCTCGTGCGCATGTCGGACTTCTGGGTCAAGATCTTCCTGACGGTCGGCATCCTCATCGCCGTCTTCGGCATGCGGCTGCTGTTCCCGCTGGTCATCGTGTTCGTCACCGCCGACCTCACCCCGGTCCAGGCGTGGGAGCTGGCGCTGGAGAAGGGTGACGCGGAGACGCCGGGCACCTACGGCTACATCCTCGAGGAGGCCCGCCCGCTGATCGCGGCCTTCGGTGGCATGTTCCTGATGATGATCTTCCTCGACTTCGTCTTCGACGAGGACAAGGAGCACCACTGGATCGGGCCCGTCGAGAGGGCGTTCGCCAAGATGGCGTCGTTCCCGGCGATCTCCCCGATGCTCGGCCTCATCATCCTGTTCGCCTTCGCCTCGGCGTTCCCCGAGGACAAGTCGGACATGCTCGCCGCTGGTGTGTTCGGGATCATCCTCTACCTGTTCGTCGGCGGGCTCGGTGACTTCTTCGACGGGGGTCTCGACGACGACGACGACAGCGAGGCGGCCCAGAAGGCGAGGGCGACCGGCGACGTGGTCAAGGCGACGGGCAAGGCGGCCTTCTCGCTGTTCCTCTACCTCGAGCTGCTCGACGCGTCTTTCAGCTTCGACGGCGTCATCGGGGCGTTCGCCATCACCTCCGACCCGATCATCATCGCGATCGGTCTGGGCGTCGGTGCCTTCTACGTCCGGTCGATCACGATCTACCTGGTCAAGGCCGGCACCCTGAGCGAGTACGTCTTCCTCGAGCACGGCGCGCACTGGGCCATCGCGGCCCTGGCGTTCCTGCTGCTCATCTCGCCCGGCTACCACGCTCCCGAGGTGGTCATCGGACTGATCGGCGTCGGCTTCATCATCGTCGCCGTCTACTCCAGCATCCGCTACAACCGGTCGCACGCCGACGAGGACCACACGATCCACGTCGCCTGACCGACCTGCTGCACCCTGACCCGCCGTCCTCCTCGAGGACGGCGGGTCAGCAGCTTTTCCGCAGCACCGGCTCGATGACGCGTACGTCGGCCTCGGTGACGGCCAGGTCGTAGGCGTGGGCCACCTCGAGGTACGCCGTGACGTAGGTGCAGCGGAACCCCTTCGACGGCGGCAGCCAGCTCGCCGGGGTGTTGTCGCCCTTCTGCAGGTTGGCGGTCCCGCTCACCGCCAGCAGCTCCAGCGCGGTGTCGTTGGCGAAGGTGGCGCGCTCGTCCGGCGTCCAGTCGGCCGCGCCGAGGTCCCAGGCGGCGGCGAGCGGGAAGAGGTGGTCGACGTGGATGGCCGACGAGTCGGCCGCGAGGTCGAGCACCGTCTGCGTGTAGGGGTCGCGCAGGGTGCCGGCGACCACGTCGCAGCCGGGGCTGCGCTCGGAGAAGCGGACGCCGTCGAGCTGTGCGGCGAGCACGTCGTTGCGGGTGTCGCAGCCGTCGCGGCCGTCGGGAGCGTCGGTGTCGTCGCTCCACTCGGTGCCGAACACGCACCCGTCGCCGGGTCCGCAGTCGCGCTCGTAGCCGGCCACGTCGGGCCGTCGCGGCACGACCCGCACGAGGCCCAGGAGCTCACGAGCCCTGTCGGCGCCCGGGACCTGGGTCACAGGAGCCCGTTGCTCGCCGTCCGGACCCTCGTCGACGGTGGGTGCCCCGGAGCACGCCACCAGCAGGGCGCTCAGCGCGAGCAGGGATGCGGGGTGACGGAGGCGGGGCACGGTCCTCGTACGATACGAGACGTGGCGAGCCGTCCCCCCGAGTCGCAGCGTGAGGCGACCCGGGCAGCGCTCGACCAGCTGATGCTCGACTTCCAGCACCTCGACTCCTCCCAGCGCACCCTGCGGGGCATGGTCGAGAGCTTCCAGGCCTACCTGCCCGAGCGCGCGGCCTCCTCCGGGCTCGTGCCGCGCTTCCGGGTGCTCGACCAGGAGGCCGAGCGGCTCATCGGCGACTACCTCGCCACCCTCGACCAGCACCCCTTCGGCGAGACGCTCGACGCCCGCGCCCTCGGCGCCGCACACCGCGCCTACGCCGAGGTCGGCCCGCGCCTGGCCAAGCACGCCGACGCCCTCGACCAGGTGGTTCTCGACTACGACGGCGAGCTGACCCGCATCGGCCAGCAGGTCCAGCGCGGACGCCGGCTCAAGGACGAGGCCTCCGCCCGCACCCAGCGGGTCGCCGCCGCGGCCAAGAGCCTGCGCGCGACCGGCCTCGAGGTCCCCGAGCTCAACGACGTCCTGGCCCGCACCCGCGCCGCCGCCGTCGCCGCGAGCGGCTGGGAGCCCAGCGCCGGGTTCCGCGTCCTCGAGCAGGCCGTCGCCGAGCTCGAGAGCCTGGCCGTCGTGGCCGAGGACCTCGCCAAGGACTACCCGCAGCGGGTCGCCAGGGCCCGCACCCGTCGTACGTCGCTCGCGACGGCGCTCGAGGCCGTCGAGTCCCGCCTGGCCCGGATGCCGGAGGACCTCGCGGTGCTGCGCCGCGAGTTCAGCCTCGGCAACTGGCGCGACCTCGACCCCGGCGAGAAGGCCGTCCGGGAGCAGGTCGCCCTGGCCCGCACCAAGCTCCGCGACTTCGACCGCCTCGTCGAGGCCGGCGCCGAGTGGACCCTGCCGCTGCGCCTGCTCGACGAGGCGCGTGCGGCCCTCGACGTCGCCAAGGCTGAAGTCGACGGCCCGGGGGAGCGCCTCGCGGCCCTGCGCGCGGTCAAGGCCGACCCGGAGGACCTGCTGCGCAAGGTCCGCTTCCGCCTGCGCGACGCCCAGCTGCTCGTCACCAACACCCCGAAGGTCGGGCGCGACGCCGTCGCCCGCCAGCTCGACGACCTCGCCCGCCGCCTCGACGGCCTCCGCTCAGGCCTGCGCGGCGCGCACCCGGACTACTGGGCGCTGATCCAGGAGGCCGACCGGATCACCGACGCCGTCAAGGTGCAGGTCGAGCGGTTCCGCTCCCTCTGAGGCGCCGACCTACGTCACGGCCTGCTGGGCCGATGAAACCCTCACCTGGCCGACGAAACTTCATCGGCCCAGTGAGGGATTCACCGGCCGGCCGGTGAATCCCGAGACGAGCGTGACGCCCCGGCGTACGTCAGAGCGTGACGCCGTAGTTGCTGATGATCCCCTGCAGGCCAGAGGCGTAGCCCTGGCCGATGGCGCGGAACTTCCACTCGGCGCCGTTGCGGTAGAGCTCACCGAAGACCATGGCGGTCTCGGTGGAGGCGTCCTCGGAGAGGTCGTAGCGGGCGAGCTCGGAGTCGTTGCTGGTGTCGACGACGCGGATGTAGGCGTTCTTGACCTGGCCGAAGCTCTGACCGCGCTGGTCGGCCTCGTGGATGGTGACGTTGAAGACGACCTTGTCGGTCTGCGGGGTGAGCTGCGAGAGGTCGACCTCGATCGACTCGTCGTCGCCGGCGGCGGCGCCGTCGCGGATGTCGCCGCGGTGGCGCACGGTGCCCTCGGGGGAGGTCAGGTTGTTGTAGAAGATGAAGTGCTGGTCGGAGAGGACCTTGTCGCCCTCGCCGCAGACCAGGGCGGTGGCGTCGAGGTCGAAGTCGGCGCCGTCGGTGGTGCGGGCGTCCCAGCCGAGGCCGACGCGCACGGACTGCAGCGACGGGGCCATCTTGGTGAGGCTGACGTTGCCACCCTTGGACAGCGAGACGGGCATGGTGTCTCCTTCGAGATCGGTACGACGGTCGTACGGCTGGACAGCCGCTGTTGAGGCGCAGGCTACTCGGCGGGGGTCTGCTCGCTACCTGGCCGACCTATCCTGTGCCGAACCCTCGGAGGCGTCCCCCACGCGTCCGGCTCCCCAACCACGAGAGCGGGACGACGACGTGCGCCACTTCCACTTCCTCGACCGTGCGGACCGCGCGCAGCTGTTCCACATCGAGCCCGCCGACCTGGGTCGCGACGACCCGCTCGACCTGCTCGCCCACGGCCTCGGTGCCACCCTCTACATCCCCGCGACGCGCGAGGACCTGGTCGGCGACGTCCTGCGCATCGCCGGTCGCGGCGTCGCGAGCTGCGTGATCTGCCTCGAGGACGCGATCCCCGACGGCGCGGTCGAGTACGCCGTCCGGCACGTCGCCGAGGAGCTGGTGAAGCTGCGTGGTCGCGACGACCTGCCGCTGATCTTCGTGCGCGTGCGCACCCCCGACCAGCCGGGCCGCCTGGCCGGGCTGATGGGCGAGGCCGCCGACGTCATCGACGGCTTCGTGCTGCCGAAGTTCTCGACCACGCACGGCCCGGAGTTCCTCGACGCGGTCGGCGACGCCGAGACGACGATCGGGCGCCGGCTGATGGTGATGCCGGTGATCGAGACGCCCGAGATCATGTACCGCGAGACCCGCGTCGAGGAGCTGCTCGGTCAGCGCGCACTGCTGGCCAAGCACTCCGAGCGGGTGCTGGCCGTGCGCATCGGCGCCACCGACATGGCGTCGGTCTTCGCGCTGCGCCGCCCGCGCGACCTGACGATCTACGACATCCGCATCATCGCCGGCGCCGTCGCCGACGTGGTCAACGTGCTCGGCCGCCCCGGCGGGCACGCGGTCACCGGGCCGGTCTGGGAGTACTTCACCGCCCCCGACCGCCTCTTCAAGCCGCAGCTGCGCGAGACGCCGTTCGCCCGCACCGACGATCGCGAGCTGCGCGCCCGCCTGCTCGCCCGCGACCTCGACGGGCTGATCCGCGAGGTGTTGCTCGACCGCGCCAACGGCCTCATCGGCAAGACCGTCATCCACCCCAGCCACGTCCCGGTCGTGCACGCGCTGTCGGTCGTCTCCCACGAGGAGTACGACGACGCGCTCGGCGTCCTGTCGGCCAAGGAGGACGGCGGCGGGGTCGCCCGGTCGTCGTACCGGAACAAGATGAACGAGGCCAACCCCCACCAGGCCTGGGCCCAGCAGCTGCTGCTGCGCGCACAGGTCTTCGGCGTGGCCGCGCCGGACGTCACGTTCGTCGACCTCCTCGCCGCCAGCACCGAGGAGGCCCCTCTGTGAGGCAGACCGACCTCGGGACCGCCTGGGCGGGGGAGTGGGTCTGCGAGCACGCGGGCGTCGAGCTGGTCACGCGTGCGGGCAGCGCCCCGGTCGAGGACCTCGTCGGTCTGGCCGTGCGCCGCAACCCGCGCCGGGTCCACCTCGTCGTCAGCACCGTGCTCGCCAAGCACGTGCCGGTCTCACCGGCCGTCGCGCGCCGGCACGGATCCGACCTCGGCGACCTGGTCGAGGACGCCCTCGGCGGCGCGCGGGCCGAGCTGGTGCTGGGCTACGCCGAGACCGCGACCGGCCTCGGCCACCTGGTGGCCGACCGCCTCGGCGCGACCGTCGTGCACTCGACGCGACGTCCGGGCTGGTCGGCGCTGAGCTTCGAGGAGGAGCACAGCCACGCCACGACCCACCGCCTCCAGCCGCGCGACCCCGACCTGCTGCGCGGCACCGGCCCCCTGGTCCTCGTCGACGACGAGCTCACCACCGGCCGCACGATCCTCAACACCGTGCGCGAGCTGCACGCGATCTCCGCCCGCCCGGCCTACGTCGTCGCCGCGCTCGTCGACCTGCGCCCCGACGACGCCCGCGCCCACGCCGCCGAGGTGGCCGCCGAGCTCGGCACGTCGATCACCTTCGTCGCGCTGCTCGAGGGCGAGGTCCGCATCACCCACGACCCCGACGACGAGGTGCGCGCGGCGGTCGCGGCCGACGTGTCCCTGGCCCTGCCCGGGCCTGAGCGGGCGACCGAGGTCGCGACGACGTACGCGTGGCCGGCCGGCGTCCCCGACGGCGGCCGCCACGGGCTCGGCCCGTCCGACGCCGACGGCTTCGAGACCGCGGTCAGCGAGCTGGGGGCCGAGGTCGGTGACCTCGTCGCCGGCGCCGCGCGGGTGCACGTGCTCGGCACCGAGGAGCTGATGTACCTCCCGCACCGCATCGCCGAGGACCTCGAGGCGACCCGTCCGGCGCTCGAGGTCACGGTGTCGTCGACGACCCGCTCGCCGGTCGTCGTGCGCGACGACCCGGCGTACGCCGTGCGCCACGGCATCACCTTCCCCGCCCACGACGGCGCCGACGACGGCAAGCCGCGGTTCGCCTACAACCTCGAGCCCGGCCGCTTCGACGCGATCGTCCTGGTGCTCGACCAGGCGACCCCGGCGGACGGCGCCGGCGAGCTCCGCGCGGCCCTGCGCACCCTGTGCGACCGCCTGGTCGTCGTCCGGGTGGGCGCCTGATGCCCGTCCCGCTCCACGGTCCTGCCTTCGGGTCCTACCCCGCCGACGACGTCACCTGGCTGCTCAAGGACCTCAGCGCCGCCGAGCTCGAGGCACCGCTCGAGGAGCGCGAGGAGGCCATCCAGGCCGGTCGTGCCCACTACGCCGAGTCGCTGCCGGTCGAGTACCAGCCCAGCGACGACTACTACGCCCTGTTCGACAAGGCCCTGTCCGAGCAGGCGCGCCGCGTCGCAATGGCCGCCGCCACCCTCGTCCACCTCGTCGTCGACCTGCGCGGGCCCGACGCCGTGCTCGTCTCCCTCGCTCGCGCCGGCACGCCGATCGGCATCCTGCGGCGCCGCTACGCCCGGCAACTCGGGCTCGACCTGCCGCACTACACGATGTCGATCGTGCGCGGCCGCGGCCTCGACGCCGTCGCGCTGCGCCACCTCGCCGCCCACCACCGGCCCGAGGACGTCGTGTTCGTCGACGGCTGGACCGGCAAGGGCGCCATCTCCCGTGAGCTCACCGCCGCCTGCGAGGAGATGGAGCAGCGGCTCGGCCTGCGATTCGACCCGACGCTCGCCGTGCTCGCCGACCCCGCCTCCAGCACCGACGTCTACGGCACCCGCGACGACTTCCTCATCCCGTCGGCCTGCCTCAACTCCACCGTCTCCGGCCTCGTCTCGCGCACCGTCCTCAACGACGCCCTGATCGGCCCCGACGACTTCCACGGCGCGAAGTTCTACGCCGACCTCGCCCCGGCCGACGTCTCGATGACCTACGTCGAGGCCGTCGAGGCCCACTTCGG
>JAOPXU010000111.1 GCA_025964985.1 Nocardioides sp. | reverse complement strand
TCAACGAGGGAGAGGCGCGGAGTGCGTCACTTCGCCGCATGAGCGCGGGCACGCGATGAGAGGCCAAGTTCTGGTCATACGTCGATTGCGCAGTACACCCGAAGGTCCACCTTCTCGTAGCGGCCTGACTGCAGCGTGTAACTAACTCGCGCTCCTGCGATCGCGTCGACTGCGTGAACCGCCGGCCTGCAGTGTCCGATTACCCCCGGCAGATCGAAGAGTGAGTCAGCATCGTGGGCCTGCTTCGTCTCGATGTCGAGGTGGACTGAGATCTTGTTTCGCTTTTGCGTCTTGAGCGGATTGATCGCTTGCCTAAAGCGCTTCAGAGCCGCGTTCGCGTCCTTGCGCTCAGAGTCCGCGAGTTGAGTCTCAATGCTTCGGAGCGCGGTGCGTAGCCCGGTCTGGTTCCTGCCTTCCTCGTCGAAGCGACAGACGCGCACAATCAGGTTGTTCTCGATGGCACGGATCTCCGTCATCCACATGTGCATGTCGAACCTGGAGGGAGCTTCGGCGAAGGAGTAGCTGGTAGCTCGATGTCGAAGGGCCGCCGCCGTCATCAGCATATGCAGGCAATCATCCTTGACTGCGTCGAGCTCTGGGGAATCCCGCATGCGGGCGAATCTAGTCGCCGACCGCTCGAGCTGCGTGGCATGCACCTCGTGGTGTTCGTCTTTCCACCGCGTGTGGGCGGGCCGCAAGCGCTAGTCAAAACGACGAGCGGCAGTAGCGCCCGGTTCCGATCCTGCAGTCGAGGCTTAGTAGCCGCGCGACGGGCTTCGCCTGCGCCGGCCCTCGCGGGGTCGCGGCAATCGCTGTCCCGGAACACGGCCGGGGTGTTCCTGCGTGACCGTTTGGTGCCGCGTGCCGCGGCGGATTGGAAGCCTTAGATATGTCACGGCCGCGCCGCGAGATGGCCAAAGGTGTCGTCGTTAACAAGGAGGCCAGGCTTGGGCGCAGCGAGTACGCCCGAACCGCCTCGTCCAGGCACGGACGAGGCGGTTCGGGCTCAACGGCGGCACTCGCCGCGTTGCTCGGCGGTGCGTGGCTGTCCAGATTCGCTAACCGTCAGCTGAGGATTCTCCTCGGGGCCTTCACCACGAAGATTCGAGTTGGCGCTGATCCGGTCACCTTGATTCTGACCTTCAGCTGCTTACCGATATCAGCCTTGCGGACCCTGTAGGTCGGGTGTTGGGCGCCCGGGATCCTAGTCGCGCCTCGGAACCACTGGATTTTGATGTTCTTCGGGGCTGGACTGATGGCCGTGCGGACGGGGGTGACCCTGAGCATGTGACCAGCCTTGGTCTTCCCGGTCACCTTGAGCGGTTTGGCGAGGGTGAATCGGGCCGGGGCAGGGGGCGCAGGGGGCGTGTAGGTGAACTGCTCGATTCCAGCGGTGTCGAGCGACTCGGCTTCCGTCGTTGTCTGCCAGAGGATCTCGACACCGCCGCTGACGGGAGTGACGGTCCTGGTGAATTGAACCGCTTCCGCAGACCCGGTCTCGAACAGGTCGCCGCTGACGTATGCCGCTCCGGCGACCGACGACGAGAGGACCGTAACTCTCACGGTCTCAAAGTCGCACGTCTCGGGGGCGGCGACGTCGGGACCGACGGTGATGCGCTTGCTGACGGGATCGACGTCGACGCTGATGGTGCCGCAGTACTCCGATGGGTTGCTCGTCTCGTCGGATCCGGTGAGCTCAACCTGGTCCCCAGCGGTGACGTCGGTGACCTCGAAGGTGCGGGGGCCACTGGGCACCCCGGGATCGAACTCAATCGACGGGACGTCGAGCTCGGCCTTGATGGAGACGACTGTTCGCTCGGCCGCCGAGGCGGGGTCGTGTGGGATCACCACGGCTAGACCAGCGGTGAGGGCTAGGGCGGCAAGTTGCCCGATTGACTTCTTCATGCGCGGTGTCTCTGCTTTCGGTCGGTGGTGAGTGTGGACCCGTTGGCGAGCGGGGCAGGCTCCGAGGCGAGCCGGTGACCGGCCCTGACCAGGCCGCGGCCCGGCGGCGCCTCAAGGACGGGCGTTGGGTTACATCCCTTGCTTGCGGGCGAAGCCCTGCCCGTTCGAGCGGATCCACGTGACGGCGCCGGCGTCATTACGGATGAACTCAAGCGGCGTGCCGAGGTCGGAGGCGTAAGCCTGGTCGGGCGCAAAGAAGATCAGCGTCGTGGTGCCGAGCCGGAGCTGGCCGTTCTGCTCGGTCACGACCAGAGGGCTTGACGCCCCCCGGAGGTATGAGCCCACGTATTCCGCCGGGTTCGGCTGCGTTGCGAGCGGATTGGCGTGCAGTCGGAAGTCCTCGTTGATGCCTCGGTAGGCGATGTGTTGGTTGGGCTCAAGCGCGAGCCCTTCGTAGGCGCGAAGAAGAGCATGTTCCACCACCTGATTGAGCCGCCACCCGTCGACGTGGTTGGTGAGGACCGCGAAGGCCAGCTGCCGAGCTGGTACTAGCTCGAGGAGAAGTCGGTGGCCCGCGCCTGCGGTGCCGCCATGGGCGACGGTCTCGACGCCCCCGACGGTGCGCAGGTGCCAGCTGATCCCCATGTAGTCCTCGGTCGGTGCCTTCACGAGTTGTCGCGACTGCATCAGGTCGCGGGTCTGGGGCGACAGGACGCCCACCGCGCCGGCGTCTCCTGCGTTGAGGTGGAATGCCGCGTAGCGCATGAGGTCGGCGATGCTCATGCACACACCCCCGGCCGGGATGCTGGACCCCATGGAGAACGGGCGCACGACGGCCGTGCCGCCATCGTCGGCTGGCTGGTGGCCAACGGCGAGGCGGAAGGTGGCGGCGCGGTCCAGCCGCGTTGACGAGTGCTCGAGCCCGAGCGGGTCGAATACCAGGTCGCGGAACGCGGTGTGGATGTCGGTCTTAGTTGCGACCTCGATCAGGCGACCTGCCAAGGCATAACCCGGGTTGAGGTAGCTCCAGACCTCCCCGGGTGGTGCGATGCGCACGAGCCGGTCCATCTCCTGGGCGAAACGAGTCAGGGTTTCGTTGCCGAGATCGCGGGTGGATGCGGGGCCGTTGAGGCCCGTTGAATGGGTCAACAGGTGGCGAACCAGCAGCTCGTTGGTAGACGCTTCGTCGCCGACGCGCCAGTCCGGGAGGTACTGCTTCACGGGGGCGTCGAGGTCCAGCAGACCCTTCTCGACGAGACTCATCACAGCGGTCGCAGTGACGGTCTTAGAGATGGATGCGAGGTTGAAGACGGTGTCTTTGTCGACGCGTTGGGGGCTGTCAATGTTGGTGACGCCGAACCCGCGGAACCGGTAGACACCGTCCTTCAAGACGCCGAGTGCAGCGCCGGGGATGTCGAGTAGCTCCATCTGCTCCCGCACAACCTTTGCGACAGCCTCGAACGGTCGCTTGTCGCTGTTGCGGGGCTTGGCTGCCGCAGTCGGAGCCACGCCTATCGCTCCGACTGCGCCAGCCGTAGCGACGGCGGTACCGCCAGCAAAGAGAGTGCGGCGTCCGAGGGCGACCGCGCCCAGATCGCTGCCACGGGAAATGATTGGGGGGCGAGTCATCGGTTCTCCTCCAGAGGTGACTTCCATGAGCCCGATGAAACGTAGGCACAGAAGGTGTCCCTCACGTTTCGTGCATCACCTAGGGGGTTAAATCACCCTTCCCGAGCAGCCGGTCGAACCGAATGCTTCAACTGAGCGCATGGACCGGCTTCGTGCGGCTCCTCAACACCAGTGACCTCTGGCGCCTAGCACTCGACCATCCCCCTCGAGAAGTCGAGGGACGATGATCGGGTTTTTTGTCTACGTCCTGCGGGTCTATCGCAGGCGTGATGGCCGCCAAGCGAGGTCAACACGGCACTCCGGTCTTGCTGGCGCCAGCCGCACGATTCCGCGGAAGCCTCGGGCACCTCGGACGCGAAGCTCTGAGCGCAACCACGAACGGACCATTCGTTTATGAGGCTCCGTGGCTGCGACCGAACACCCCGCTGACCGCGCGCTTCGAAGGCGCGTTTTACCCCCGCCTATGGGACGGGCCGATCCGTCTGATCCTGCCCAGAGTTGGGGGCGCCCGAGTTCGCCATTCGTGGTCGGGGCGGCTTCAACTGGTTTCGGAGCCGCTGACGGGGAAGCCACCTGCCAGCAGTTCGGCGGGGCGGAGTCGAGCGAAGCAGCGCCACCGGTCGTAGAACCATTCGAAGTTGCCCCTTCGAACCACTCCTGAGCGATCGTGATGGGCGCGGGAGTGACTCGTCCGAGGAGTTGGTGGGGGGCTGTAAGCCAGGTCGCATAGGTACAGAGTCGTCGCCTCGTTTGTCCTTCCGGCCTGCTTTCTCGCTCGCCCACGGTGCTCGAGTCGTCGGGCTCGGCCCGGGAAGGCGTTGTGGGTCAGTTCTCGGTTCGAGCACCGCATCGCACCCATCAACGACTTTCCCCCAGGCGCCTACTCGCGCAGTTCTCACCTAGCCGTCTTGCGGCTGTGGGCGCGAGCGGTTGGATTCGGCTACCCGGCAAGGGCCTCAGAGGATCAGGCGCCGGCGGGTGGAGGCGTGGCACCGCCGGCGGCGGTGGGAATTGGCCCCCACCCCGCCGGCGGTGATTCACACGGCTAGCGGCGCACCCTCACCACGACCGGAGTCGTCGTGCTCTTGGTCCCGCCTGTGCCGACGAAGGTCACCCGGACCTTCTGCAACTTGCCGTTGCGAAGTCGGATCGAAGCGGCCCTGCTGAGCCTGACCTTGACCGTCTGGGCACCACCGGCACCGACGGTGGCGGGTGCGGTGGCCGTGCGCTCGCCGACCTTGGCTCGGACCCGACCGGTGCAGTCCTCGGCGCTGCTGGCGCAGCCGATGCTCAACATCACCGTTGCCCTGCCGCGGCGTACCTTGGCACCGACGGTGCGTTCCAGCACGGTAAACCGGCGTGCCGGGGCGGGTGTGACGACGGGCGGTTCGGGCGTCGGGTCGAGCGGCTCGACGGGCGCCGGGAGAGCGCCCGCGTCGTACTCGAGCCTCGGAGTGACGCTGGTCGGCAGGATCCGGCCCTTTGCGATCTGGTCGAAGGCGTAGGCGAACCCCATGAGCTCGGCGTCCTGGAACGCCTTGCCCTGCAACTGGAAGCCGACCGGGCTCCCGTTGGTGGTGGCTCCGGCCGGGAAGATCACGGTCGGGACCCCGGCTGCGGAGGACTGCGGGTCCCTGCGACCGAAGCTCGGCTGGATCGTGTCGTTGAGGTGGATCTCGCTGAGCTCGGTCGGATAAAGCACTGCATCGACGCTGTTGGTGTCCATCCAGCCGGCGACGTTGTCGCGGTAGAGGGCGCGGTAGGCCTCGAAGTCCCGCTGCTGCTGATCGGTCATCCCGGTCCCGTCGCCGGTGTACGGGCCGGGGTACTGGTAGGGCACCCGCAGCGGGTTGTTCGTGATCTGCTCGGGCCGGGTGTACGGCGCGTCCGGGTGCGCTTCCAGCCACTGCAGCCAGCCTTCGTAGCCGGTGTTGCCGTAGTTGCCCCGGGTTGGCACGGCGGCGAAGTCTGGGATCACCTTGACGGTGGCGCCGGCCTCCTCGAAGACCTTGAACTTTGCCCGGAGCACGTCGCTGACCTCGGTGGTGCCGAATGGGTCGTTGAACGCCGTGGCCGGCATTCCGATGACCTTGCCCTGCAGGGCGTCCTTGTCCAGGTACGTCGTCCAGTCCTGCGGTCGTTTGCCGTTGGCGACGTCGTCGAGCACGTCGGCCGGGTTGTCGACGGCTGTGACGTCGAGCAGCATGGCCAGGTCGTCGATGGACTGGCCGATCCAGCCCACGTAGTCCTGGATCAAGGTGAGCGGCATGGTGCCGGCGCTGGACTGCATGCCGTCGGTGCCGCGCAGGGAGTACAGGCTCGCTGCTCCTGCCGGGGCCCACAGCGAGTCGCCGGTCTGGGTGCCCCACGCTGCTGGGGCGAAGCTGGAGGCTACTGCCACGGCCGAGCCGCCGCTGGAGCCGATCGGGCTGCGCGAGGGATCGAAGGCGTTCCAGACCGCCCCGTAGCCGTTGGGACTGGCGTGTCCGTCGTTGGCGAACTCGGCGAGGTTGGCCTTACCGAGGATGATCGCTCCGGCATCACGCATCAGTTCGACCTGGAACGCGTCGGACTTGGGGCGGTAACCGTCGAAGACACGCGAGCCGCCTGTTGTCGGCATGTCCTTGGTGTCGATAATGTCCTTGGCAAGGACCGGGATGCCGAGCATCGGGCGGGTGTCGCCGTTCCTACGTGCAGCGTCGGCTGCTCGGGCCTGCGCCATGGCGTCGGGTGCCACGGTGATGACGGAGTTGAGGCCGAGCGGACCGCGGTCGTAGGCCGCGATCCGGTCCAGGTAGGCACGCACGATCTGCTGCGAGTTCGTCTTGCCGCTCTTCATGTCGGCCACAAGCTGGGTGATCGTTTTGCCCACGACGTCGTATGGCGAGGTGGTCGCCGGTGCGGTGGCCTGCGTCGACCCGACCGGCGTGTCCACGAACTCGTTCAACGGACGCTGGTCACAGTCGGTGCCGCCGAGTCCGAGCGCGCCGGGGTCGAAGTTGGCCACCGAGCAGAGCTCGGCGGTGCTGAGGCCGTTGACCGCCGGCAGCGCTGCGAGCGTCTCTGCCACGTCCTCGACGCGGGTCACCTCACTGCCCGCAGGCCTGGTGGCCCCAAGGACCGCTCGGCCCTCGGGGAGGCCGGTCACTACGTAGCGCAACAGCGACACGCTGTCGCTCGGCTCGATGGTGATGGTGTTGACGAAGCCGGGGTGGTTCGCGGCGTCACCAGTGGCGGGAAGCGCGTTCTCAAACGGGTCGAGCAGGAAGTTGCCCATGCGGGTCAACGACGCGGCCCGGCCGGGCGTACCGAAGACGGTCGCGGACGGGCCGTTCTGGCTCGGGGTACCAGCCGCGGTGGTGGGGGTGAACCACGACGCCCAACCGTCCGCGCGGCTGATCGTGTCGTCGCCCGTCCCGGTAGTGCTGATCTCGCTCTGGTTCTCGCCGGTGTTGTAGCCGAGCTGTCCGCCGAATGCGACGTCGAGGGTCACGTCCTCGTGCGTGGTGTTGGTGAACACGTCGAAGAACCGCCCGTAGTTCGATCCCTGCGGGACGAGGAGCTCACGACGCACGACCACGCCGTCGACATCGACGCCCTGCATGGTTGTGAACGTTTCTTGGCCGTCGTAGGTGAGCCCGAAACCTCGGAGCAGCACGCCGTTGAGACGGCTGTCGCCCCCGTCGACCTCGACCCGGAGACCGCCGTAGCCCTGCAAGGCGTTGCCGCCTGTGTTGCGCACGCTGCCGGTGTCGATGCCGGGGTTGGCGGCGTCGTGGACTCCCCACGTGTCGCCGCCGCTGGTCGGCACCGCGTTCCACGCCTGCGCTTGGGGCGTGGCCGTCACCAAGACGCCGACGGCCAGCACTCCTGCTGCCCCCGCCGCAAGTCCAGGTAGGGCACGGTTGCGCCGTCTTGGCGTGCCTTGTTCGTGCATCAAGAGATGTCCCCTCTCCATCGGCCACAGGCCGAGATCGGCCGTAAATCGGCCGGCACCCGAGTCAACCGCGCAGGTATTTCGTGGACGTGTCCGTTGCATCTCGCGCGGGAGGGAGACGCTCACGCGACGTGAACGCTTCGCACTCGACCGGCCCTTTGTCCAGGCCCGGCACGCCGGAGCGCTCAGCCTCGACGGGCGTTCCATCCGACTCCGGCGCAGCCCTTGACCTCGGCGCGACACAGCAACCCGGACTGCCGTCCAGTCTCCAACAGCCGCGGACGGCGCGCTTTGGAGGCGCGTCCTATCGCCGCTGTGAGGCACAGGACTCCGGCTCAACGTCAGGCTACGTCCACCCGATGAGCGGTAGGGCTACCCAGTTGCCGGAAAGCCTGCCTCAGGGGCCGGAGCCTGCCGTTCGCGTCAACGACGCAGGTCAAGCACTGCCTCACGCCTTCGGTCGGGTCCCCGCTTCACCTGCCCCAGAGTGCTGTTTCGACGCGTGCCGCGGCGTCGATGCGCATGGGGTCCATCACGTGTTGGTACCGAGTAAGAAGTGAGGCCTGAGACCAGCCGAGCAGTGCCATCACTACGCGGCCGTCGACGCCTTGGGCAAGCAGCATGGTCGCGGTGGTGTGGCGTGCGTAGTGGAGCCGGAGCATGGGGACCTCCGCACGGCGAAGGAGGCGTTTCCAAGCCTCGCCGTCGCTGGAGAAATGCATGGGCAGGCCGTCGGGGCGTGGAAAGACCAGATCGTGGTCGTTCCAGACGGGCCCGGCGGCGAGCCGGTCGGCGGCCTGCTGGCGGTGGTGCTCGCGCAGCTGCTGGACCAGGGGGCCGGGCAGGACGACGGTGCGGCGACCGGCGCGGGACTTGACGTCTTCGAAGCTCCAGCCGCCGCCGCGGCGTTGCGGGCACTTGGCGGGGGTGTGGTCGGGGCTGCGTTCGCCGCAGCCGTGGTGCCAGGCGCGGCGTTGGAGCTGGCGGCGCACGCGCAGCTGCCCGGTGTCCAGGTCGATGTCGGACCACTGCAGCCCCAGGCTCTCGCCTTGGCGCAGCCCCAGCGACAGTGCGACGGTCCAGCGCGAAGGGTTGGGCTCGTGTTGCGCCGCTTCGAGGATGCGGCGGCACTGCTCGATGGTGAACGGGTCGTACTCGGTTGTCTGGGTGCGGGGAACGACCGCGTGGGTGCAGGGGTTCGCGGCGAGGAGTCCGCGTTTGATGGCGGTGTTGAAGCTCGAGCTCAGGATCCGGTGCAGCCGTGCTGCGCTGGAGGGCGCTTTCTTCGCGACGTGGTGAAGGAGGTCGTCGATGTCGCGCACCGTGACCTGGGTCAGCGGCATGTCGGCCAGTGGGCCGGCGTGGACCCGGATGAGTGAGGCGTAGCCGTCGTAGGTCATCGGCTTGCGGGTGCGCTCGATGATGACAAGCCACTCATCGAGCCAGTCCCCGGTGGTCATCCGCCGTTGGTCGACGGCTCGGCGACCGGTGCGGGCGCGCTCAAGCTCGAGGGCTTCGACCTTGGTGGTGACCTCGCTGCGGGTCTGGCCTCGGACGTGCCGGCGGACCGTCTTACCGTCGGTGGAGCGGCCCATCGTGACGTAGCCGTGCCAGGTGCCCCTGGCGTCGCGGTAGATCGAGGAGCGCCCGTTGGCGCTGCGCCCGCCGTCGCGGCCGCTCATGCCGCTCCGCCGTGGTCGAGGCGTCGAATGCTGGCCGTGTGCTTGCCGGCGCCTGTACCGGTGTCCTCGCCTGTGCGTCCCTTGGCGGATCCCTCAGGTCCAGAGTGGTGCGGCGAGCCGGCGACCCGCGCCTGGACCGCGGTGGCGAGGAACTCCTCGATGTGCTCGGCGGTGATCAGGGTGCGTGCGCCGACCTTGAGGTGGCCCAGGCGGCGTTCCCGTAGGAGCTTGTGGACCATCGAGACGCTGATTCCGAGCTGCTGCGCGGCCTCTGGAACCGAGGCCACCCGGGCCGCGCCATGACCGCCGTCGCCGCCAGACGTACCGGCCGGGACGCCGTTGGCCCCGGCGGCGGTGACGATCTGCATGAGCACGAGCGCTTCCTCGTGGATCTGGTGCTGCAGGGTCTCGAGCTCGCGCAGGCTCTGCTCGAGACGGATCAGGCGCTGGCCGAGCTCGAAGGTCGTCACATCTAGATATGCCAGCGGCGACCCTGCTGGCGCGCACGTCACCAGAAGTTTGTTCACAGGTTTCTTCACAGGCTCCTGCACAGGGGCCTGGGCCCGTGTGCCCGGTGTTGACGGAGCGTGCTCGTGCACCGCGGTGCACGCAATTGCAACCACCAATTGCAACCAGACCACCCATTTCGTGAGGGCTGATCTGGGTCACATGGCCTCTGACCTGCTGAAACTCTGAGCCGCCTGTCAGAATCGAACTGACGACCTAGTCATTACGAGTGACTCGCTCTACCAACTGAGCTAAGGCGGCCGGCGTGCCGCGCACCGAGGTGCGAGGACGACCGCAGGAAGTATACGGACGAGCCGACCAGGAGCCGAAACGGCCCGCCCGTGACAGTCGGCGGGTCAGGCGGCGATGGTCTGAGCGGCGTGCTGCTCGGCCGGCCGGGTCGGCTCGGTCTGCGCTGCGCCGCACCAGCAGGTGAACGAGATGACGACGCCCTGGTCGGTCTCGGCCACGCCGGTGAGCTGGCTGGGGAAGATGAGCTGGGTCCGCTCGCAGGCGGTGCAGTGGTGGGTGAACGGCGACATACCGCAAGTCTGCGACACGGAAGAGACCAGGGGTAGCCTTGCTTTCCTGAGTCTTCTCAAGGAGGAACCTTTGCTTTCTCTGCACCAGCTGCGGTGCTTCCTCGCCACCTACGAGCACGGGTCGCTGACCGCCGCCGCCGACGAGCTCGGCTACGCGCAGCCGTCGGTCTCCGAGCAGGTCCGGGCGCTCGAGAAGTCGTTGGGCGTCCAGCTCTTCCGGCGCGTGGGGCGGGGCGTCGTACCGACGACCGTGGCCGACACGCTGCGCCCGCACGCGGAGAAGGTGCTGGCCGCCGTCGAGGAGGCGCGCGAGGCGGTGCAGAGCGTGAAGTCCTTCGAGACCGGCACGATCCGTTTCGGGATGTTCGGGGTCGCCCGGCTCTACGCGAGCGCCGGGCTGATCGCCGACGTGCTGGCCCGCTACCCGGGCGTGCGGGTCGAGCTCGTCGGCCAGAACTCGACCGAGGTCGCCGAGGACCTGCGCCGTGGCCGGCTCGAGGCGGCGATGCTGGCGGTCTCGGGTGTGCAGAGCGAGGGCATCACCATCACCCCGGTGGCCCGCGAGGAGCTCGTCTACATCAGCGCCGACCCGACGCGGCTCACGTCGCCGATGACCGCCCGCCGGCTCGCCGAGGCCAGCCTGGTCATGCCCGAGACGTCCTGGCGCGCCGACGACTCGACGCGGATCCTGCTGCGCCAGATGCTGCACGAGACCGGGCGCAACCCGCAGACCCGCATCGAGGTCGAGGACGTCGAGACGGCGGTCGAGCTGGTCGGGATGGGCCTGGCCGACTCCGTCATCCCCCGCGGCGCGGCCGAGCAGCTGCTGCCGCGGCTGGCCCCGCACGCCGGCTGGGTCTCGCTGCGGCCCAAGCAGTGGGACACCTTCGGCATCGTGCACCGCACCGGCGCGGTCCTGTCGCCGGCGGCACGGCTGATGATCGAGCTGGCCACCGCGCGCATCCAGGAGATCGCCGAGCCGCTCGGCCCGGCGTAGTCGGCGCTCAGCCGCCTCTCAACCAGGGTGATGAGAACCTAGGCCCATGTCGGCAGAACAAGAGCGCGAGGTCGCCGAGGCCTCGGCGATCCTGGAGCGGGCGCTCATCGAGGTCAAGAAGGTCGTCGTCGGCCAGGACGTGATGGTCGAGCGGATGATGGTCGGGCTGCTCGCCCGGGGCCACCTGCTGCTCGAGGGCGTCCCCGGCGTGGCCAAGACCCTCGCGGTCCGCACGCTCGCCGACGTGGTCGGCGGGTCGTTCGCGCGGCTGCAGTTCACCCCCGACCTGATGCCCGGCGACATCACCGGCACCCGCGTGTGGCGCGCCAGCAGCGAGACCTTCGACGTCGAGCTCGGCCCGATCTTCGCCAACCTGGTGCTCGCCGACGAGATCAACCGCGCGCCCGCCAAGGTGCAGAGCGCGCTGCTCGAGGCCATGGCCGAGAAGCAGGTCTCGATCGCCGGCAGGAGCTATCCCCTCCCCGACCCGTTCCTGGTGCTCGCCACGCAGAACCCCGTCGAGTCCGAGGGCGTCTACCGCCTCCCCGAGGCCCAGCGTGACCGGTTCCTGCTCAAGGTCGACGTACCCTACCCGACCGGCCAGGAAGAGTTCACGATCCTGCACCGGATGTCGGTCGACCCGCCCCGGGCCGAGCCGATCCTCGACCCCGCCGAGCTGGTGCGCCTGCAGCGGGTGGCCGACGGGCTCTTCGTGCACCACTCCGTGGCGTCGTACCTGGTCAACCTGACGATCGCGACGCGCTCGCCCGAGCGCTACGGCCTGCCGCACCTGCGCAGCGTCATCGAGCTGGGCGTCAGCCCGCGCGCCTCGCTCGGCATGCTGGCCGCCGGCCGCGCGCTGGCGTTGCTGCGCGGTCGCTCCTACGTGCTGCCGTCCGACGTCGCCGAGGTCGCCTCCGACGTGATGAGCCACCGGCTGCTGCTCTCCTTCGACGCGGTCGCCGACGGCGCCGACCCGCGCGCGATCGTCCGCGAGGTCGTCGCCGCCGTGCCGCAGCCGAGCGTCGCGACCCGCGAGGACCCCGACGGCCTCAAGCACGGCCACACGCAGCCGCTGCCCCTCGACGGCTTCGAGGGCGAGCACGTCGGCCGGTGAACCAGCATCCCGACTCCCTGCCGCCGCTGGGCGGCACCGCCTCGCCCGAGGCGGTGTTCGGCGCGCTCGAGCTCGCCGTACGACGCCGCCTGCCCGGTCGTCTGCACGGCGACAAGCGGGGCCTGCGGCTGGGCTCGGGGTCGGACCCGGAGGAGGTCGTGCGCTACCGGCCCGGTGAGGACGACGTACGCCGCATCGACTGGAACGTCACCGCGCGCGCCGGCGGCGAGCCCCACGTGTGGCGCCCGCTGGCCGAGCACGAGCTCGAGGCGTGGGTGCTGGTCGACGACTCCCCCAGCATGGCGTTCGGGACCGTCTCGCTCGAGAAGCGCGACATCGCCGCCGGCGTCACCGCCGCGATCGCCCTGCTGACCGCCGGACCCGGCAACCGGCTCGGCACCGCCCACCTGACCGGCGAGGGACTCACCTGGGCCGCGCCCGTGCCCTCGCGCGCCGCCGCCCACCGTGCCCTGCGCCGCCACGCCGTCCCCTCGAGCCGGGGCGGCCCCGACCTGGCCACCGCCCTGCGCACCTTTGCCGCCCGGCACGCCCGGCCCGGCGTCCGCGTCGTGGTGACCGACCTCGTCGAGCCCGACGGGCGCACCGAGCGGCCCTTCGCCTGGGAGCAGCCGCTGCGCCGGCTCGCCGCCACCCACGAGACGCTGCTGGTCGAGGTCGTCGACCCTCGCGAGCTCGAGCTGCCCGACGTCGGCACCGTGACCCTCGAGGACCCTGAGACCGGACGCCGCCAGGAGGTCTTCACCTCCGACCGCAAGCTGCGCCGCCGCTACGCCGAGACGGCCGCCGCCCACCGCGTCGCCACCGCTGACGCCGTGCGGTCCGCGCGCGCGGGCCACGTCGTCCTGCGCACCGACCGCGACTGGGTGCGCGACCTGGCGCGCCACGTCAACGGCGCCCCGATGCGACGGGTGGTGCCGGCATGACGCCGCTGCTCGCCCTCGGCTCCCCCGGCTGGCTCTGGCTGCTCGTGCCGGTCGCCGCGCTGGTGGTGCTCTACCTCCTGGCGCAGCGCCGCCGCACGACGTACGCCGTCCGGTTCGCGACCCTGCCGATGCTCGAGCGCCTCGTGCCCAAGCGGCCCGCCTGGCGCCGGCACGTGCCGGCGGCCCTGCTGCTGCTGGCGTTCGTGGTGATGGCGTTCGCCGCGGCCCGGCCCCAGGTCGACCAGCAGGTGCCGCGCGAGCGGGCGACGGTCATCGTCACCGTCGACGTGTCCCTGTCGATGCAGGCCGTCGACGTCGAGCCCGACCGGCTGACCGCGGCCCGCGAGGCCGCCAAGGACTTCGTGGCGGGCCTGCCCGAGGGGTTCAACGTGGGCGTCGTGGAGTTCGCCGGGTCGGCCGCGGTGCTGGCCGAGCCGAGTCCCGACCACGCCGCGGCGATCGCCGCCCTCGACCGCCTCGAGCTGGCCGAGGGCACCGCGATCGGCGACGGGGTGCTCACCTCGCTGGCCCAGATCGAGGCCCTCGGCGACGAGACGACGACCGAGGAGGGCGGCGAGCCGGAGCCCGTGCCGGCCCAGATCGTCCTGCTCTCCGACGGCACCAACACCGTCGGCAGCAGCGTCGAGCAGGCCGCGGCGGCCGCCAACGAGGACGGCGTACCGATCTCGACGATCGCCTACGGCACGCCGACCGGCACCGTCGAGGTCAACGGCGAGACCGTCCCGGTGCCCGTCGACCAGCCCTCGCTCGACGCGCTGGCCGAGGCCACCGGCGGCAACGGCTACTCCGCCGAGACCGCGGAGCAGCTCGACGAGGTCTACGAGGACATCCAGTCCTCGATCGGCTTCCGCACCGAGCCGCGCGACGTGACCCCGTGGGTCGTGGCCGCCGCCCTGCTCCTCGGGCTGGTCGCCGCCGGGCTCAGCCTGCGCTGGTTCTCGCGGCTGCCCTGAGTCGGAGCGGACTCAGCAGGTGGTGCCGTCGTCGGGCACGGTGCCCTCGAGCAGGTAGCCCTCGACGGCCTCGTCGATGCAGCTGTTGCCCTTGTTGTAGGCGGTGTGACCGTCGCCGTCGCGGGTCAGCAGGACGCCGCTGGCGAGCTGCTCGGCCAGGGCCACGGCCTCCTCGTACGGCGTCGCCGGGTCGCGCGTCGTGCCGATGACGAGGATCGGCGCGGCACCCTCGGCCTCGATGGTCGGCGGCGGCTCGGCGGCCTCGACCTGGATGCCGTGGCAGCCGGTCAGGCCCCAGGCGAACACCTCGCCGAACGTCGGCGAGGCCTCCTTGAACGCCGGGATCTCGGCCGGCACCTCGCTCGGCTCGATCGTGGTCGGGTCGTCGAGGCAGTTGATCGCCAGGATCGCCTCGAGGCTGTTGTCGCTGTAGGTGCCGCCGGCCTCGCGCGAGCCGTAGAGGTCGGAGAGCAGCAGCAGCGTGTCGCCCTGCCCGGCGAGCGCCTCCTGCAGGCCCTGGTCGAGGAAGGACCAGCTGTCGCGGCTGTAGAGCGGGGTGACCAGGCCGTAGAACGCGTTGCCGATGGACAGCTCGCGGTCCTGGTTGGTGGGCAGCGGCTCCTCCTCGATGTCGGCGAGGAGGCCGTCGATGGTGGCCAACGCGGCCCCCCGGTCCCCGCCGAGGAAGCAGTCGCCGCCCGCCACGCAGTCGTCGACGTAGGCGTCGAGCGCGGTCTGGAACCCGGCCGCCTGGCTCAGGGCGTTCTCGCGGAAGTCGAGGGTCGGGTCGGTGGCGCCGTCGAGGACGAAGCGCCCGACGTTTGCCGGGAACAGCGAGGCGTACGTCGAGCCCAGCGTCGTGCCGTAGGAGAACCCGAGGTAGCTCAGCTTCTCCTCGCCGAGCACGGCGCGCAGGACGTCCATGTCGCGGGCGGCCTCGACGGTCGAGA
>JAOPXU010000105.1 GCA_025964985.1 Nocardioides sp. | reverse complement strand
AGCGTGTCGACCTCGGGGTCGTCGCAGCAGGCGTCGACGGCGCGGTGGAGCAGCTCGATCTCCTCGGCCGCGGGCTCGCAGCCGCGCAGCTCGGTGAGGAACTCGACCGCGATCTCGTGGTCGCGCCGCGACAGGCTCGCCGCGGCCGGGGCGGCACCCAGCGGCGGGCGGGCGCCGGCAAAGGACAGCAGCAGGGTGTGGGGGAAGCGGCGCCGCAGGCGCTCCATCGCCTGCAGCGGACGGCCGGCGTCGGTCAGCGTGGCCTCGACCCAGCACGACTCGGCCCACGCGTGGCGCGGGTCGTCGAGCAGCTCGTCGACGGTGCCGCGCAGCCGGGCCAGCGCCCGGGGGACCGGGGCCTCGACCCACTCGGCCGAGACCGCGCCGTCGGCGCCGAGGTCGACGAGCCAGGAGCCCTTGGCGTGCTCGGCCTCGGAGAAGGAGTAGGCGAGCGGGGACCCGCTGTAGCGGATGCGGTCGGACAGCACGTGGGGGCCGTGGAGGTGGCCCAGGGCGACGTAGTCGACGCCGTCGAAGACGCTGGTCGGCACGCGCGAGACGCCGCCGACGGTGATGTCGCGCTCGGAGTCGGACGGCTGCGCACCGGCGACGAACGCGTGGGCGAGGACCACCGACCGGGTGCCCGACCGGGCGGCGAGGTCGCGGCGCACGCGGACCATCGCCTCGGTCAGCGCGGCCTCGTGGGAGCGCTGCGCCAGCGCCCACGGCTCCGCGACGGCGTGGGGGTCGAGGTAGGGGATGCCGTGGACGGCGACCGGCCCGTGCTCGTCGTGCAGGACGACGGGGGTGCCGACCTCGCTGATGTCGGTGCGCAGGTGGACCCCGGCCGCGTCGATGAGGCGGGAGGAGAAGCCGAGGCGCTGCGCGGAGTCGTGGTTGCCGCTGGTGAGCACCACCGCGGCACGCGAGCGGGCCAGGCGCACGAGCGCGTCGTCGGCCAGTCGTACGGCGTCGACCGGGGGCAGCGCGCGGTCGTAGACGTCTCCGGCGACGACGACGACGTCGACGCGCTCGGAGGCGACGACCGACAGCAGGTGGTCGACGTAGGCGGCCTGGTGGCCGAGCATCCCCTCACGGTGGAACGACCGGCCCAGGTGCCAGTCGGAGGTGTGCAGGATGCGCATGTCCGCACGCTAGGTCCGGGCACCGACAACGCCGAGGACCCACGCCGCACGCCCCGGTCACGACCGGGTCACGCGCTCGCGCGGCGTCATCTGTCCACCGGTCACATCGGCCTCGGGATTCACCGGCCGGCCGGTGAATCCCTCACTGGGCCGATGGAACTTCATCGGCCAAGCAGGGGTTTCATCGTCCCAGCACCCACCGGGACGCACCTCGAGACGGTGACCAGGTCACCGCTCCGTCGTCACCCCACTCCCAGCACCAATCGGAACGTCTCGGCCACCATCCGGTCGGCCCCCAGCCGGTCCTCGGCGCACCGCCGCGCGGCCGCACCCAGCTCGTCGCGGCGGGCGTCGTCGGCGAGCAGCCGTCGCAGGGCGGCGGCCAGGGCGTCGACGTCCCCGGGCGGCACGACCTCGACCGCGGAGCCGACCTCGGCCACCACGTCGCCGACGTCGGTGACCAGGCACGGCAGCCCCTCCGACATCGCCTCGAGCATCGACAGGGGCAGCGCCTCGTGGCGCGAGGGCAGGCAGAACAGGTCGAGACCGGCCAGGAAGCCGCGGTGGTCGTCCACCCAGCCGACGAAGCTGACCGGCAGCCCCCGGGCCGCCTCGCGCAGCGCTTCCTCGTCGCGTCCGGCACCTCCGAGCACGACCTTCAGCCGCACCTCCTCGTCGACCAGCGCGCGGGTGGCCTCGACCAGGACGTCGAGCCCCTTCTGCGCGGTCAGCCGGGCGTGGGCGCCCACCCGCAGCGGCCGCGACCGGGCCGGCCCCTGCGGGTCCTCGGGTACGTCGACGCCGTTGGTGACCACGGCCGCCCCGCGTCGCGGTGGGCCGATGACCAGGGCCTGCTCGGCGGCCGCACGGCCGGTGCCGATGACCAGCTCGAGCCCGCTGTACGCCGTGGCGAGGTCCGGTCGCACCTCGCAGCCGTCCGACCCGGAGATCCCGGCCAGGTGCAGCACGCCGACGGTGGGCGCCACGCAGACCGCCGCCACCAGCGCCGCGAGGTTGGAGGCCGGGTCGACCAGGTTGACCACGACGACGTCGGGCTCCTGCTCGAGCACCGCCCGCTCGACCGCGTGCGCGGCGGCGCCTCCGACGGCGGTGTGCCGCGCCAGCTGGACGGCGGTGACGGTGCCGTCGACGTGGGGGCCGAGCCGCTCGGCGACCGGCGCGGTGGCGACCAGCGAGGCGAGGACGCCGTGCTCGGCGGCGCGGCGCAGGTGGTGGTCGACCCAGAGCTCGGCGCCGCCCCACCCGTCGCTGTCGACGACGAACGTGACCCGCCGGGTCATGCCGCTACCGCCCGGGCGACCTCGCGCACGGCGGCCAGCACGTCGGCCGCGGTCGTGGCGGTCGAGCAGGGGAAGCCGATCGGGCACTCGAGGTGGGAGCAGGGCGCGCACGGCACGCCGGGGGTCAGGGCCCGCGTGTCCGGCCGCACCTGCGCCCAGCGCCGGGGGTCACCGGACTGGAAGATCGTGACGCTCGGGGTCTCGAAGGCGGCCGCGACGTGCGCGGTGCCCGTGTCGTTGCCGACCAGCACGGCCGCGTCGCGGATGAGCAGGGCGGCACCGGCGAGGTCGGTGCGCCCGGCCAGGTCCACCGCGCCGGGAGCGGCCGCGGCGACGTGGGTGGTGAGCGGTGCCTCGGGCGGGGTGCCGGTCAGCACCACGGGCCAGCCGTCGGCGACCAGGGCCGCCGCCAGCTCGGCGTACGACGCCACAGGCCAGTGCCGCGCCGGTGCCGACGCGCCGGGGTGCAGGACGGCGTAGCCGCCGGGGCGCAGCCCGAGGCCCGCGAGCCGCTCGGCGTGGTCGCGCTCCTCGTCGTCGGTGACGGGGAAGAACATCCGCTCGGCGTCCGGGGGGAGCTCGAGGCCGAGGTGCTCGAGGAGCAGCAGGTGCCGGCGCACCTCGTGCTCGGCGGTCGGGTAGCGCAGGTGCAGCGCCTCGGTGCCCGGCGGCGGGTCCCAGCCGGTCGGGGCGAACCCGCCGACGAGGCGGGCGCCGAGCGCGGCGGCGACCCGGTTGGCGGCCGGGTTGTCGCCGTAGGCCTGCAGGGCCAGGTCGAAGCCGCGCTCGTGCGCCGCCCGCACGAATGCCGGCCACCCGTCCTCGCGCGGCGGTCGCTCGGGGATACCGGGCGCGCCCGGGAAGGCGAGCAGCTCCTCGACCGAGCCGAGCCGCTCGACCACGCCCGCCATCTCGGGCCACGTCACCAGCGTCACCCGGACGTCGGGCCGGACGGTCGCGAGCGCCCGCAGCGCGGGGGCCGAGCACAGGAGGTCGCCGAGCCCCACGCGCAGACGCACCAACACCACCCGGCGCGTGCGCGGATCGCGAAGTGGGTACCTGGCCGCGTCGTCGAGGGGCGGCTGCGGTGTCGACGACGAGGAGGTCGGGGTGGCTCGAGCGACCATGACCGGCAGGTACCCGAGCGGCGCCGCGGCACCGTTGCACGTGTTGCGGCTGTGCAGCGTCTTCGAGCCCGACAGCGCCGCGCCGGACACCGTGGCGGGACAGGCCGCGGCCTTCGACCCGGTGGGCGGCATGCAGAGCCACACCGCGTCGCTGAGCCGCCACGTCGACGCCCTCGGCGTGCGCCAGACGGTGCTGACCTCGCGACTGGCCGCCCCGTGCGGGACGACGCCGCTCGGCCGCCACGGCACGGTGCGGCGCCTCGGCCTGCGCACGACCCGGCTGCGCCAGCTGTGGGCGCTGTGCGCGCTGCCGTGGGTGGTGCTGCGGGTGCGCTCGGCGCGGCCCGACGTCGTGCACGCCCACCAGGGCGAGGACGTCGCGGCGCTGCTGCTCGGCCTGCTCGCCTCGCGGCTGCACCGCGCGCCGCTGGTGATGACCCTGCACTGCAGCGTGCGGCACACGCTCGCCGGCCGGTCGCTCAAGACCCGGTGGCTGTGCCGCATCGGCGGTGCCGTTGAGCGCGCGGCCCTGCGCCGGGCCGCGGCCGTCATCGTGCTGGTGCCGCGCACCGCGGCCGCCGTCCGCGCCGACGGGGTGGACCCCGCGCGGGTGCACGTCCTGCCGTCGGGCTTCGACCCGACGCTGTTCGAGGCCTTCGACCCCGACCGCATCGACGGCGAGCCCGTCGACGTGCTGCCCGACGTACCCCGTCCGCGCGTCGGCTACGTCGGCCGGCTGGCCGAGCAGAAGCGCCCCGACGTCCTGGTCGAGGCCTTCGCCCGCGTCCGCACGCCGGCGTCGCTGGTCGTCGTGGGTGACGGGCCGCTGCGTCCCCGGGTGGACGCCGCGGTGGAGGGCTCGCCGGTGCGCGAGCGCATCCACACGCGGGGCTTCGTGCCGCACCGCGACGTCCCGGCGCTGCTCGCCTCGCTCGACGTGCTCGTGCTGCCGTCGGCCTACGAGGAGATGGGCTCGGTGCTCGTCGAGGCCATGGCCAGCGGGCTGCCGGTGGTCGCCAGTGCCGTCGGCGGGATCCCGGAGGTCGTGCGCGACGGCGAGACCGGCCTGCTCGTGCCGCCGCTGGACCGCGAGGCGCTCGCCGCCGCGCTCGACGAGCTGCTCTCGGACCCGGCGATGGTGCCCAAGCTGGGGGAGGAGGCCCGGCGCGCGAGCGCGGCGTACGCGTGGCCGACCCTGGCCCGGCGGGTCCTCGACGTCTACCGGTCGGTCCGGTGAGGGGCCCCGCGGTCGCCGTGGTGGTCCCGGTCCACGACCAGGCCCTCTTCCTCCCGCGCGCGCTCGACTCGCTGTGCGACCAGGAGCACGCCCGCTGGGAGGCGGTGGTGGTCGACGACGGGTCGCACGACGACCCGGTCACCGCGGTCGCGCCGTACCTCGTCGACGAGCGGGTCAGGCTCGTCGGCTGGGACGACAACCGCGGCCTCGGTGCCGCCCTGAACGCCGGGCTCGACGAGACGACGGCGCCGGTCGTCGCCTACCTGCCGGCCGACGACGTCTGGGACGCCGACCACCTGGCCACGCTGCTCGACACCCTCGACCAGGACCCCGGCGCCGGGTGGGCGTGGAGCGGGGTGCGCCACCACGAGACCCGCACCAGCCCCGGCGCACCGCCGGGCCATCCGGTGCAGCTGGTCCAGGTCGCCCACCGTCGTACGCCGCATCGCTGGGTCGAGCGCGACGAGCTCGAGACCGACGACCTCGGGCGGCTGCTGTGGGACCGCCTCGGCGAGGGGGTGGCGACCGGTCAGGTCACCGCGACGTGGACCGACCACCCGGACCAGCGGCACAAGACCATCCGCGAGTCGCTCGACGGCGGGCTCAACGTCTTCCGCGGCCGTTACCGCGTGGCGCAGCCGCTGCGCTTCCACTCCAGCGACAGCGACCCGGTGGACGAGGTGGCCCGCTACGCCCGCTTCCGCGAGCGGACCCCCGAGTCGACCGCGGACGGCCTGCGGGTCCTGGTCGTCGGCGAGCTGGCCTTCAACCCCGAGCGCGTCGTCGCGCTGGCCGAGCGCGGCCACGAGCTGCACGGGCTGTGGACCCGCGACGGACTCGGCGTCTCGACCGTCGGGCCCGTGCCGTTCGGCCACGTGCGCGACCTGCCCGCGCAGGCCGACGGCGACTGGGCCGCGGCGGTCACCGACCTGCGTCCCGACGTCGTGTGGGCGCAGCTCAACTGGCGCGTGGTCGACCTGGCGCTCGCCGTACGACGACGCTTCCCGGACCTGCCGTTCGTCTTCCACTACAAGGAGTCGCCGCAGCGCAGCATGGCCCGCGGCGACTGGGCTCAGCTCGCCGAGCTGTTCACGACGGCCGACGCCTCGCTGGTGGCCAGCGCCGAGGAGCGCGACTTCCTGCTGGCCGCGCTGCCCTGCCGCCTCGACCCCGACCGCATCGGCGTCCTCGACGGCGACCTGCCGCCGCGCGACTGGCTGGCCGGCGAGAGTGCGCCGAGGCTGTCCGACGTCGACGGCGAGCCCCACACGGTCGTGCTGGGCCGCCCGCTCGGCCTGGACGCCGCCTGGGTGACCGCGCTCGCCGCCGAGGGCGTCCACGTGCACTGCCACGGCCCGGTGGCCGGCACCGGCCCGGGCAGCGAGTGGGTCCGCTGGTGGCAGGAGGCCGAGAGCCGCAGCGGCGGTCGCTTGCACCGCCACCCGGCGGTCGGCCCGGAGGACTGGGTCTCCGTGCTGTCGCGCTACGACGCCGGCTGGCTGCACCGCATCGGCTCCACCAACGGCGGCGACGTGCGCGTGGCCACCTGGGACGACTGCAACGTGCCGGCCCGCCTGCCCACGCTGATGGCCGCAGGCCTGCCGCTGCTGGTGCCCGACACCGCCGGGCACCGGGTGGCGGTCGCCCGCATCGCGGCCGAGGACGGCACCGGCCTGCCCTACGACCTGGACGACCCCGCCTCGGTCGCCGGCCTCCTGCACGACAGCGCGCGGGTCGACGCCGCGCGCGACGCCGCCTGGACGGCGCGCGAGCACCACGTCTTCGACGCCCACCTCGACCGGCTCGAGGGCGTGCTGCGCTCGGTGGTCGGGCGTCAGGCGTAGCGCACGGCGCGCTCGGCCGACACGAACCCGTAGAGCGCCAGCCCCGCCCGGTGGGCCAGGTCGACGGCCAGGCTGGTGGGTGCGCCGACGGAGGCGAGCGAGCCGGTGCCGACGGCCACGGCCTTCTGCACGAGCTCGAACCCGGCGCGACCGCTGACCACCAGGCACGCACCGGCCGGGGGACCCCCGGCGAGCAGCCGCGCACCGGTCACCTTGTCGACGGCGTTGTGGCGCCCGACGTCCTCACGGACGACGAGCAGCTCGCCGTCGGCGGTGGCCAGGCCGGCCGCGTGCACGCCGCCGGTGCGGTCGAAGAGCGCCTGCTTCGCCCGCAGGGCGTCGGGCAGGCGGCGTACGACGTCGTCGGTGGGCAGCGCCCCGGTCCAGCGCGGGCCGACGGTTGCGAGAGCGCTGCTCACACTGTCGGAGCCGCAGACCCCGCACGCCGACGAGCCGGCTGACAGCGCGTCGTGCTGGTGGGGGAGCGCGGCGGGCGGGCCGTCGAGGGTGACGGTGACGACGTTGAACTCCTGCTCGGGCGCCAGCGTCGCGTCGGTGCAGTAGGCGACGCCGTGCACCGAGTCGGCGATGCCCTCGTGGCGGATCCACCCGGCGGCCAGCTCGAAGTCGTGGCCGGGGGTCCGCATCG
>JAOPXU010000071.1 GCA_025964985.1 Nocardioides sp. | reverse complement strand
CGCGTGTGACGCGGGCAACAGGAGGGAGTGCCTCATGGTAGGACGACCTGCGGACATCGGGGCCACAACGACCACCGCCCGCCTCCTCGGATGAGGGGGCGGGCGGTGTCGGTGGAGCGGGTCGAGCGGTTGATCAGGTCCCGGGGCGGACACCCGGGCGGATCGCGAGGCTGGCGACGCCGAGGTCGATCACCGCGCCGCTGCCGTCGAGCACCGTGACGCGCAGGCCGACGACCTTGAGGCCGTTCTTGGTGGGGAACTTCAGAGCGCTCTGCAGCTTGACCAGACCCGGGATCTCGAGGGACCCGACCGCGGGGATCGTGTAGCTCTGGCCGTCGGCGATGATCTCGAGGACCGTGCTGCCCTTGCTGTTGCGGCTCAGGACGCCGCGCTCGCGCTTGACGTTGGCGACGCCGATGACGCCGTTGATCTGCAGCCGGCCGTCGAAGAGCGACGCCCCGACGACGCGGCCGGCGACGGTGCCCTGGGCGATGCGGGGGGCGTTCGTGGCGTTGACGCCGGCCGCGACGCTCTTGAGGCTGCCGAGGTCGCCGAGCTCGACGCCGGCGATGTCCTTGCCGCGCGTCTCACCGTTGGTGCCGGGGCAGGGCACCAGGGCCAGCGGGGTGCGACCGATCTTGAGGTTGTCGGCCAGGCCCTTGGCCTCGACGCCGGCGGCGTAGCCCTTGAAGACGCCCTGCTTGATGCCGCCCTGGATGGCGGCGTTGGTCTGGGCTACCCGAGCGCGGGTGCCGAGCGGGATCACCTTGATGTCGATGACGTTGGCGCTCACGCGGGCGAAGCTGCGGGTGACCTTCTTGACCGTCTTGCCGAGCGAGATCGAGGCGACGCCCGGGATGGTCAGGGTCTGCCCCGGCGCGGGGATCGCGAACTCCTGGACCGGCTGGCCGGCGCCCTTGAGGACGATGCGGGCGATCTCGTTGGTCGCCGTGGCGCCGAAGCGGCCGTTCTTGTTGAAGGCCTGGCTCAGCGACGAGATGCCCTGGATCTCCAGGCTGCCGAGCGGCGTGCTGCCGATGACGAGGCGGGCGATCGAGTGCTTGGAGAAGGACGAGACCGTGTCGCCCTTCTTCTCGGTCCACACGCGGGTGCGGACGCCCTCGGCCTTGCCCAGGCCGGGGATCACCAGGTCGGCCTCGAAGTTGTTGAGGTCGATGCCGGCGACGTTGGTGCAACCGATGCGCTGGTAGGCGGTGTCGCGGGAGTTGGCCGGGACCGACCCGCCGTCGACGCGGGAGCCGTAGGCGGCGCTGGCCAGGGCGAACTTGGTGCGGACCTGCTGGGGGGCGATTGCGGTGCTGAGACCGGAGGAGACGCCCCCGGCGGTGACGGTGGCGGTGGACGCCGGCAACTGACTGAAGCACAGGGCGGCAGCAGCGACGGCGACGGGGAGTACGCGACGCATGGGGGACTCCTTACAGGGGGGTGCTCGCCCCAGATGGCGGCGAGCGGGACTGCGCTACCTGCGTACCCGAGTCACGCGTTGGCATGTGGTCGTGCGGGGGGTGCTGGTCTTGTCGTGAGACGGCACGGCTGAGGCCGTGTCGCAGCGCACGACAACCAACTTGTACCCATCGTGGCGACAATTAACCCGTTCTGGGGATTCCTTTACCCCACGCCGAGACGGCAGCCGGCTGGCCACCGCGCCGCCGGGGGCGTTGGATGAGCCCATGCCCGCCCCCACCACGGTCCACGTCGGCACCGGCGCCGTCTCCCCCGACGAGCTCCTGGCCGTCGCCCGCCACGGCGCAGCCGTGTCGCTCACCCCCGAGGCCGTGGCCGCGATCGAGCGCTCCCGCGCGGTGGTCGACGGGCTCGACGCCGCCGCCACCCCGACGTACGGCGTCTCGACGGGCTTCGGGGCCCTGGCGACGCGACACATCGCCCCCGAACTCAGGGCCACGCTGCAGCGCTCGCTGGTCCGCTCGCACGCGGCGGGGTCGGGTCCCGAGGTCGAGCGGGAGGTGGTCCGGGGCCTGATGCTGCTGCGCCTGTCGACCCTGGCGACCGGTCGCACCGGCGTACGGCCGGCGACGGCGCAGCTGCTCGCCGACCTGCTCACGCACGGCATCACCCCGGTCGTGCACGAGTACGGCTCGCTGGGCTGCTCGGGCGACCTGGCGCCGCTGGCGCACTGCGCGCTCGCCCTGATCGGCGAGGGGCCGGTGCGCGACGCGAGCGGTGCTCTCGTGGAGGCCGGTACGGCGCTCGCCGCCGCCGGCCTCGCGCCGGTCGAGCTCGGGCCGAAGGAGGGCCTGGCGCTGATCAACGGCACCGACGGGATGCTCGGCATGCTGGTCCTGGCCCTGCACGACCTCGGGGTGCTGCTGCGCACCGCCGACGTGGCGGCCGCGATGTCGGTCGAGGGCCTGCTCGGCACCGACCGCGTCTTCGCCGCCGAGCTGCAGGCCCTGCGGCCCCACCCCGGGCAGGCGGCCTCGGCGGCCAACCTGGTGCGCCTGCTCGAGGGCTCCGGCGTCGTCGCCTCGCACCGCGGTCCGGACTGCAACCGCGTCCAGGACGCCTACTCGCTGCGCTGCGCGCCCCAGGTGCACGGCGCCGCGCGCGACACCCTCGACCACGCCGCAGCGGTCGCCGGTCGCGAGCTCGCCTCGGCCGTCGACAACCCGGTGGTGGTGGGCGACCGCGTCGAGAGCAACGGCAACTTCCACGGCGCCCCGGTCGGCTACGTCCTCGACTTCCTGGCCATCGTCGCCGCCGACGTCGCCTCGATGAGCGAACGGCGCACCGACCGGTTCCTCGACCGCAACCGCAGCCACGGCCTGCCGCCGTTCCTCGCCCACGACCCCGGCGTCGACAGCGGGCTGATGATCGCCCAGTACACGCAGGCCGCAATCGTCTCCGAGCTCAAGCGCCTGGCGGTGCCGGCCTCGGTCGACTCGATCCCCTCCAGCGCCATGCAGGAGGACCACGTCTCGATGGGCTGGTCGGCGGCCCGCAAGCTGCGCCGCACCGTCGACGGGCTCACCCGGGTCGTCGCGCTCGAGGTGATGACCGCCGCTCGCGGGCTCGACCTGAGAGCGCCGCTCTCGCCGTCGCCCGCGACCGCCGCGGTCGTCGCCCTGCTGCGCTCCGCCGGCGTCGCCGGGCCGGGACCCGACCGCCACCTCTCGCCCGACATCGAGGCCGTCGTGGCCCTGGTCGCCGCCGGCGCCGTGGTGGACAGTGTCGAGAACGTGATCGGAGAGCTCCAGTGACCGAGACCAACCCCCGCCTGCCCATCCGCGCCGCCCGCGGCAGCGAGCTGACCGCCCGGTCGTGGCAGACCGAGGCGCCCCTGCGGATGCTGATGAACAACCTCGACCCCGACAACGCCGAGCGGCCCGAGGACCTCGTCGTCTACGGCGGCACCGGCAAGGCCGCCCGTGACTGGCCGTCGTACGACGCCCTCGTGCGCACGCTGACCACGCTCGCCGACGACGAGACGATGCTGGTGCAGTCGGGCCGCCCGGTCGGCGTCATGCGCACCCACGCGTGGGCGCCGCGGGTGCTCATCGCCAACTCCAACCTGGTCGGCGACTGGGCCAACTGGGAGGAGTTCCGGCGGCTCGAGGACCTCGGGCTGACGATGTACGGGCAGATGACCGCCGGGTCGTGGATCTACATCGGCACCCAGGGCATCCTCCAGGGCACGTTCGAGACGTTCGCCGCCGTGGCCGACAAGCGCTTCGGCGGCACCCTGGCCGGCACCATCACCCTGACCGCCGGGCTCGGCGGCATGGGTGGGGCCCAGCCGCTCGCGGTCACGATGAACGACGGCGTGTGCATCTGCGTCGACGTCGACCAGGCGCGCATCACCCGGCGCATCGAGCACCGCTACCTCGACGAGCAGGCCGACTCCGTCGACGACGCCGTACGCCGTGCCGTCGCCGCGCGCGACGAGCGCCGGCCGCTGTCGATCGGCCTGCTGGGCAACGCGGCCGAGGTGTTCCCGCTGCTGCTCGAGATGGGGGCGCCGATCGACGTGGTCACCGACCAGACCTCGGCGCACGACCCGCTGTCCTACCTGCCGGTCGGCGTCGCGCCCGACGACTGGAAGGACGCGGCCGGCCGCGACCCCGACGGGTTCACCAAGGACGCGCAGGCGTCGATGGCCGCGCACGTGCGGGCGATGGTGGAGTTCCAGGACGCCGGGGCCGAGGTCTTCGACTACGGCAACTCGATCCGCGACGAGGCCCGCAAGGGCGGCTACGACCGGGCGTTCGCGTTCCCGGGCTTCGTGCCGGCGTACATCCGGCCGCTGTTCTGCGAGGGCCGCGGCCCCTTCCGCTGGGCGGCCCTCAGTGGCGACCCGGCCGACATCGCCGCGACCGACGCCGCGATCCTCGAGCTGTTCCCCGACAACGCCCGTCTGCACACGTGGATCGCCATGGCCCAGGAGCGGGTGCAGTTCCAGGGGCTGCCGGCCCGGATCTGCTGGCTGGGCCAGGGCGAGCGTCACCTGGCCGGCCTGCGCTTCAACGAGATGGTCGCCTCGGGCGAGCTGTCCGCGCCGGTCGTCATCGGCCGCGACCACCTCGACTGCGGGTCGGTCGCCTCGCCCTACCGTGAGACCGAGGCGATGCTCGACGGCTCCGACGCGATCGCCGACTGGGCCGTGCTCAACGCCCTGGTCAACACCGCCTCCGGCGCCACCTGGGTGTCGTTCCACCACGGCGGCGGCGTCGGCATCGGCCGCTCGCTGCACGCCGGGCAGGTCTGCGTCGCCGACGGCACCGCCCTGGCCGCCGAGAAGCTCGAGCGGGTGCTGACCAACGACCCCGGGATGGGCGTCATCCGCCACGTCGACGCCGGCTACGACCGCGCGGTCGAGGTGGCCGCCGAGCGCGGCGTACGGGTGCCGATGCGCGAGGATCCCTCCCGTGCCTGACTACCTGCGGATCGGCGAGGTCGCGTCCGCGCTCGGTGTCAGCGTCGACACGCTGCGCCGGTGGGAGGCCGACGGCAAGGTCGAGTTCGAGCGCCAGCGCAACCAGCGGGTGCTGCGCTCCGACAAGCTGGCCGACCTGCTGCGGCTGCACGCCGCCAGTCCACGCACGAGCAGCGCGCGCAACCGGATGGCCGGCGTCGTCGTGTCGGTCAAGAAGGACTCGGTCATGGCGCAGGTCGAGATGGCGTGCGGCGACTTCCGCATCGTCTCGCTCATGAGCCGCGAGGCCGCCGACGACCTCGGGCTCGAGCCGGGCTCGGTCGCCACCGCGGTCGTCAAGGCCACGACGGTGATCATCGAGGCCTGACCGCCGTAGGGGTGTGCCTAGGTGTTGCCTAGGTGGCATGCTGCGGGCATGACGTCCGTGCGCCTGCTCCCGGCCTTCGTCCTCGCGCTGGCCCTGCCCGCCCCGGTCCTCGTCGCTTGCGGCGACGACAGCGACGGCGGCACCACCCTCACCGTCTACGCCGCCTCCTCGCTCAAGGCGACCTTCGAGCAGGTCGCCGAGGAGTTCGAGCAGGCGAACGACGGGGTGGAGGTCGAGCTGGTCTTCGGCGGCTCCTCCGACCTGGTCTCCCAGATCCAGGACGGCGCTGAGGGCGACGTCTTCGCCTCGGCCGACGAGACCACCATGGCCGAGCTCGGCGACGACGAGCGCGGGCGGGCCGCCCAGGTCTTCGCCACCAACACGCTCCAGATCGCCACCCCGCCGGACAACCCGGCCGGCGTGGAGACCCTGCAGGACCTCGCCGGGTCCGACGTCGACCTCGTCCTGTGCGCCCCCGAGGTGCCGTGCGGGGCCGCGGCCGAGAAGGTCGCCGAGGTGGCCGGCCTCGAGCTCGAGCCGGTGAGCGAGGAGCAGTCCGTGGCCGACGTGCTCGGCAAGGTCACCTCGGGTCAGGCCGACGCCGGACTGGTCTACGTCACCGACGTGATCGCGGCCGGGGACGAGGTCGCGGGCATCGAGTTCGCCGAGTCGGCGGACGCCGTCAACTCCTACCCGATCACGACGCTGGCCAGCAGCGAGGACGCCGACCTGGCCGCCGCGTTCGTCGAGCTCGTGCTCGGCGCGACAGGGCGGGGGATCCTCGCCGATGCGGGGTTCGGCACGCCGTAGGTTCCTCCCGTGGCACTGACGCGCTCCGGGACGCGACCGGTCGGGCTGCCGCGCTGGGTCGTCGTACCGGCCCTGCTGGGGGCGCTGTTCGTCCTGCTCCCGCTGGTCGCGATCGTCGCGCAGGTCGATTGGGCGAACTTCTGGGGACTCGTCACGTCGGAGTCCTCGCGCACCGCGCTGATGCTCAGCCTGCGCACCTCCGGGATCAGCACGGTCGTCTGCGTGGTCGTCGGGGTGCCGATGGCCCTGGTGCTGGCCCGCGCGAGCTTCCCCGGTCTCGGCGTGCTGCGGTCGCTGGTCCTGCTGCCGCTGGTGCTACCGCCGGTCGTCGGCGGCCTCGCGCTGCTCTACACGTTCGGCAAGCGCGGGCTGGTCGGACAGACGTTCGAGGTGGTCGGGCAGACCGTCGCGTTCTCGACTCTTGCGGTGGTGATGGCGCAGGTGTTCGTGGCGCTGCCGTTCCTCGTGGTCAGCCTCGAGGGGGCGCTGCGCACGGCCGGCGAGCGCTACGAGGTCGTCGCCGCCTCGCTGGGCGCCGGGCCGACGACGGTCTTCTGGCGCGTGACCCTGCCGCTGGCCCTGCCCGGCCTGGTGTCCGGTGCGGTGCTGGCCTTCGCCCGCTCCCTCGGCGAGTTCGGCGCGACGGTGACCTTCGCGGGCAGCCGCGAGGGCGTCACCCGCACCCTGCCGCTCGAGATCTACCTCCAGCGCGAGACCGACCCCGACGCCGCCATCGCGCTGGCGCTGGTGCTCGTCGTCGTGGCCGTGCTCGTCATCGGCCTGGCCCGCCCCGGGCGGTCGTCGCTGTGACCCTCACCTTCACCGCCCGCGTGGCCGAGCGCGACGTCGACGTCAGCTTCGACGTCGCCGCCGGCGAGACCGTCGCCCTGCTCGGGCCCAACGGGGCCGGCAAGTCGACCGTGCTCTCCGTCGTGGCCGGGCTGCTTCGTCCGGACGCCGGCCGGGTCGAGCTCGCGGGACGCCTGCTGACGTCGTACGGCGAGGGGGCGCGGGTCGACGTCGCGCCCCACCGGAGGCGGATCGCCCTGCTCGCCCAGGAGCCGCTGCTCTTCCCGCACCTCAGCGTGCTCGACAACGTCGCGTTCGGGCCGCGCAGCACGGGCTCGGGCCGGAGCGCCTCGCGGGAGCGGGCGCAGGGGTGGCTGGAGGAGGTCGGCATCGGCGACCTGGCCGACCGGCGTCCGCCCCAGCTCTCGGGGGGACAGGCCCAGCGCGCCGCGGTCGCCCGGGCCCTGGCCGCCGAGCCCGACCTGCTGCTGCTCGACGAGCCGATGGCCGCGCTCGACGTCGCGGTCACGCCGGCGCTGCGCCAGACATTGCGCCGCGTGCTGGCCGAGCGCACCTGCGTCGTCGTCACCCACGACGTCCTCGACGCGCTGCTGCTGGCCGACCGGGTGCTCGTCCTCGAGGGCGGCCGGGTCGTCGAGACGGGCCCGTCGCGCGAGGTGCTGACCCGTCCGCGCAGCGCGTTCGCGGCGCGCCTGGCCGGGCTCAACCTCCTCGTCGGCCGCTGGTCCGAGGGCGGCCTGGTGCTCGACGACGGCAGCACCGTCGCCGGGCTGGTCGCCGGTGGGCCGCCGGCGACCGGCGAGCCGGTCGTCGCGGTGTTCCGCCCGACCGCGGTCGCGGTCTACCGCAGCGCGCCGCACGGCAGCCCGCGCAACGTCGTACGCGCGACGGTGTCGGCGGTCGAGCCGCTCGGCGACCTCGTCCGCATCCGAGCCGGCGACCTCAACGCCGACGTGACCGCCCCGGCGGCCGCCGAGCTCGAGCTCGTGCCCGGCACCGAGGTGTGGCTGAGCGTGAAGGCGACGGAGGTCGAGGTCTACCCGTCTTGAGGCGCTTGATGGTCGTCTCCGGAAGCTCGCGCGGGCCGTCGCCCGCGGTCGCCTGGCCGTGCTGCCGCCGGCTCTGGGAGCGGGCGCCCGGCCGCTGGGTCGCATCCTCCGACTCCCTGCGGTCGTGGTGGGCCTGGTGCTGTGGTCGGGGCGCCGCCCTGCTGATCGAGTCCTAGAGTGACCGCGTGACGACCCAGCCGTCCCGCTCGCGGGCCACCCTCACCGACATCAGCTCGCGCGCGTGGGAGCACCCGGCCGACCGCGGTGCGCTGGTCGCCCTGCGCCGGCTCAAGGGCTTCGACACCGTCCTCAAGGCCATCTCCGGGATGGTCAACGAGCGCACCACCCGCCTGCTCCTGCTCGGTACGACGGTCCGGGTCGACGAGCGGCAGTTCCCGTCGCTGCACTTCCTGCTGCGCGACGCGGCGCGGGTGCTCGACGCCGACGAGGTGCCCGAGCTCTACGTGCGCGCGGCGCCCACCCTCAACGCCGTCACGATCGGGCTCGACAAGCCGATCATCGTCCTCAACTCGGCGCTGGTGGACCTGCTCGAGGAGGACGAGCTGCGCTTCGTCATCGGCCACGAGCTCGGCCACGCGCTCAGCGGCCACGCCGTCTACCGCACGCTGCTCGACCGCCTGATCAACCTGACCGGCGTCCTCAACTCGATCCCGCTCGGCGGCCTCGGCATCCGCGCGATCATCGCCGCGCTCTACGAGTGGTCGCGCAAGTCCGAGCTGTCGGCCGACCGCGCCGGCCTGCTCGCCACCCAGGACCCCGCCGCCGCCATCCGCGCCCACATGCAGCTGGCCAGCGGCGGGCTGATGGGCGAGCTGGACCTGGCGACGTTCATGGCCCAGGGCCACGAGTACCTCGACGCCGGCGACCTGCGCGACTCCGTCCTCAAGCTGATGCTGGTCGAGAAGACCACGCACCCGTTCGCCGTCGTCCGCGCCGCCGAGCTGCGTCGTTGGGTCGACTCCGGCGAGTACGCCGCCATCCTGGGCGGCGCCTACCCGCGCCGTGCCGAGGACGGCGACGCCAAGGTCACCGACGCGGCCAAGGACGCCGCGAGCTCCTACGCCACGGCGTTCGAGTCGTCGCAGGACGCGCTCGGCAAGCTCGTCCACGACGTCGCCGGCGTGGCCGGGAGCATGAAGATCTGGCTCGACGAGCGGCTGCGCCGCAACGAGTAGGTCAGCGCCCCCAGCGGCGCTTGCGCCGCGGCGGCTCGAGCGTCCACAGCGTGGGTACGTCGACCACGAGGTAGCACGAGCCGGCCACGACGTTGCCGGGCGCGGGCAGGTCTGCGTGCTCGGCGCCGGACAGGCACACGGTGGCCTCGAAGCCGACGGTGTCGACCCGCACGACGTGGAAGGGCTGGCCGGTGGCGCCGTTGGTCATCGTCTCGGCAGCGACGACGGTGCCGGACAGGAACGCCGTCGGCTCGGGGGCGGCGCCGTCGCCGGCGAACAGCCCGTAGGACACGAACGACTCGGTCGGCCAGCGGCTCGGCTCCTCGCCCGACTCGGGGGTGCCCAGGACGCTGGCGTCGGAGGCGGCGAACGCGGCCGCGTCGGCGTGCACGCCCATCTCGACGCCGAGGGCCACGACCGCACCGCGCAGGGGACCGCCCACGGTGCCGGCGAGGTGGCGGCGCTGCTCGAGGTCGGCGGCGATCCGGGTCGCGACCGCGTCGTCCGCGCCGACCACGTCGGCCTGGACGACGGGACCGAGCGAGCCGAGGGCCGCGAGCACGGCGCCGGGCCGGGCGTCGTACGACGGCACGAGGTCGATCGTGTCGCCCTCCGGGTCGACGGCGACGACGACGCGGGCGCCGCTGGGGTCGGAGTAGCGGACGGACTCGATCCCGTCGATGCGACCGGCGACGGTGGAGTCCATCGACGCGAGGTGCTGGTTGAGGGTGTCGAGGCTGTCGACGCCGAGTCCGATGCACGCGAGGGTCGAGGCCATGACGACACGCTAATGGCCCTGCTTAACAAGACTAACTCGGTAGAGATTATGGTGGTCGGCATGCCCCGCGTCGACGTCCACCAGCACGCGTGGCCCGACGCCCTGGTCGAGGAGCTCCGTCGCCGGTCCCGCACGCCGCGGATCGTCGACGACCGGCTGCTCCTCGACGGCGAGCCCGACTTCGCGCTGGTGGCCGGTGACGGGGTGCTCGCGGGTCTGTCCGAGCGCCGCCGCACCGACGCAGGCGACGACATCGACCTGGCCCTGCTCGCGCTGTCGAGCCCGCTCGGCATCGAGACGCTCGACCCGGCCGAGGCCGCGCCGCTGCTCGACGCCTGGCACGCCACCGCCGACGACCTCGGCTCCGGCCACGGGCTGTGGGCGGCGGTCAACCTCGTCGAGCCCGACCTGGCCGGCCTGCGCTCGACGCTCGCCTCCCCGGTCGTCCACGGGCTGCAGGTGCCCGCGACCGCCCTGCTCGACCCGGCCGCGCTCGAGCGCCTCGCGCCCGTGCTGGCCGTCGTCGAGGCCGCGGGCCTCCCGGTGCTCGTCCACCCCGGCCCCGCGCCCGCCACCTCCGCCGGCGAGGGCCTGCCGGGCTGGTGGCCCGCGCTCACGTCGTACACGGCGCAGCTGACGTCGGCGTGGTTCGCCTGGCACGTCGCCGGCCAGGCGCTGCTGCCCGACCTGCGGATCTGCTTCGTCGCGCTCGCCGGACTGGCGCCTCTGCACCACGAGCGGCTCGCCGCCCGCGGCGGCACGTTCGGGTCCGTCGATCGCCACGTCTACTACGACACCTCGTCCTACGGGCACCGTGCCGTCGACGCGGTCGTCCGGGTCGTCGGCGTCGACCCGGTCGTGCACGGCTCCGACCGCCCCTACGCCGACCCGAGCGACCCCGGTCTCGGCGAGGCGTTCACGCACGCCCTCTACGTCAGCAACCCCCACCACCTGCTCCACGGAGGCACTCGATGACCATCGCCCCTTCCCCGGCGACGACCGTCCTGACCGTCGACGACCTGCCCGCCCTGCCCGGACGCGTGCTCGACGCGCGCGAGCTGCGTGCGTGGGTGCGCGAGGTCGCCGCCCGCCCCGAGCTGTGGGAACAGCACGTGCGCCACGACGGCGAGGGACGCCACTACGTCTCCCTCTACCGCGACTCCGACATCGACGTCTGGCTGCTGTGCTGGAACCTCGAGGACGACACCGGCTGGCACGACCACGACACCTCCTCCGGGGCGGTCGCCGTGACGCGCGGGGCCGTCACCGAGAGCCGACCGCGGCTGGGTGGCACCCCGGCGGTCAAGACCGTCAAGGAGGGTCGCGTCCTCGCCTTCGGTCCCGACCACATCCACCGGATGGGCGGCGCCGTCGACGGCTCGGTCTCGATCCACGCCTACTCCCCGCCCCTGTGGCGGATGGGCCAGTACTCCATCAGCGACTCCGGCGTGATGCGCCGCTTCTCCGTCTCGTACGCCGACGAGCTCCGCCCGATCTGAGTCGCCCCGGCGAGGTAGTCCCTGACGAAATGGCCCCTGGAGCGGCCGTCCAGGGGCCATTTCGTCAGGGACTACCGCCCGACGGCACACTGGGGCGGTGACGAAGCGAGCACTGGTCCTGGGCGGCGGCGGCATCACGGGGATCGCCTGGGAGACCGGGATCCTGGCCGGCCTGGCCGAGGCCGGGGTCGACCTCACCGGCGCCGACCGCGTCATCGGTACGTCGGCCGGCTCGATCGTCGGGGCGCAGATCACCAGCGGCACCGGCCTCGACGAGCTCTACCGCCGCCAGCTGCTCCCGCCCGCCGTGCTCGGCGACACCGCACCGCTGGCGAGCATCGGCCCATCGGTGGCCGTGCGCTACGCGACCTCGCTCGTGCGCGCCCGCGGCGACATCGAGCGGTTCGGCCGGATCCTCGGCCGGCAGGCCGTCGCCCTCCACGCCCGCGGTCGTACGCCGACCGTCGCCGAGCGCTACCAGCAGGTCGCCATGCGCATTGGCGGCCTGGAGTGGACCGACCGCGACCTCGTCGTCACCGCGGTCGACGCCGCGACCGGCGAGCTGGCGTCGTTCGGGCCGCGGAGCAGCACGCCCGAGGTCTCGCTCGAGGACGCCGTCAACGCCTCGTGCGCGGTGCCCTGCGTCTACCCGCCGATCCCCGTCGGCCACCGCACGCTCATCGACGGCGGCGTGCGCTCCGGCGCGAACGCCGACCTGGCGGCCGGCTTCGACCCGGTCGTCGTCCTCTCCCCGCTCGACCGCGGCGTCGGGCCGATCCGCAGCGCCGCCCAGCAGCTCACCGAGCTGGGCGTGCGCCACGTGGTGATCACTCCCGACGCCGGCTCCCGGCTCGCCATCGGCAAGAACGTGCTCGACCCCGCCGCCCGGCCGCCGTCGGCACGCGCCGGCTGGGCGCAGGCCGCGGCCCACGTCGAGGAGCTGCGCGAGCTCTGGGGCTGAGGTTCAGCGCCTGGGCAGCCCGAGCGCCTCGACCACCCGCTCGGCCGCCTCGGCCGGCGTGAGCCCGTCGTTGTCGACACGCAGGTGGGGGAACCGGTCGGCGAGCGGGAACGGCTGGTCCGGGCCGGTGCTGAGAGCGTGCCGCGCGTCCCAGTCCAGCAGGTTGCCGCGCGCCCACGCGAGGTCGCGCTTGCTGGGCTTGGCCGCCAGCCGCAGCGGCGTGCCCTCGCGGCCCAGGCGGGTGTCCTGGCTCGACCAGAGCTCGACGAAGTCGACGGGGTGGCCCGCGGCGACCACCGGCGCGACGTAGCGCTCGACGAAGGCGGTGTCCTCGGCGTCGTCGAGCGGCCAGACCAGGGTGCAGACCAGCCCGGGCAGGTCGTGGGCGATCGCCTCCTCGATGACCCGGGTCCGGAACTCGTTCTTGAGGGTCTCGAACGGCGGGGTGCCCCAGTCGAAGACCTCGAGCAGCGGCTCGATCGTGGCGTGGTTATGGAACAGGCGGTACGGCGTCAGGCGCGCGACCTCGCGGCCGACCGTCATCTTCCCGACCGCCGGGGGCCCGAACAGGATCACCAGGTGCACGGGTCGATCCGACCAGACGGGCCGGTCAGCGGCCAGCGAGATACGCGCGCACCTGGGTGCCGAGCAGGCCGACGAGGTCGCCGAGCACGATGTTGACGTCGAGCAGGTGCAGGCCCCAGGTGTCGTTGGGCGCCGGCTGCAGCTGGCGCGCGTCGCCGATGCCGCGCAGCGCCAACACGTGCGCGCCGTTGCTGCGCACGCAGCGCGCGGTGTGGCGCTCGGCCGGCACCAGCCACGGGGTGTCGGCGGTCGGCGGCAGGCCGCGGTAGGTCTGCAGCAGCAGGACGCCGAGCAGGCCCGGCAGCGGCTCGCTGCGGGTCAGGCTGCGCACCGGCACGCGCCGGTTGCGGGCCAGGTCGGCAGGATTGGTGCAGGCGACCTCGTACTGACGGCCCGACGGCAGGGCGAGCCCGGGCGAGGACGAGGCGTCGAGGGGCGTGCGACCGAAGCGGGCGTCGTCGGGCGGCGTCACGCCGTACGTCGACCAGGCCAGCACGCAGCCCGTCTGGTGGCGCGTCCGGCACAGCGGGATGGAGCGGAAGTCGCCGCCGCGGTCGCTGCCCCGGCGCACGAGCACGTCGGCGCCGGGCAGGATCGCCGAGACCAGGTCGCGCCGCAGCGCGGGCCGAGGGTCGATCTGCTCACGGATCAGCTTGCGGAGCAACCGCGAGCCTTGCGAGTGGCCGATCAGCACGAAGCCCCGGCCGTCCCGCCGGTCGAGGTAGGCGCGCCAGGCGTCGAGGACGTCGCGGTAGGCCAGGCGGAAGAAGGACGCGCGCTGGGCCGGGGTGAAGGCGTCCTCGGCGGCCAGCGCGACCAGGGTGCGCTGGCGGTAGAGCGGCGCGAAGACCCGGCACTGGCGGGAGAAGCGCGAGGCCTGTTGGCGCGTGACCGCGGCGACCGAGCTCTCCCGGCGGGCCTGGGCGTTGGGCGTCACCTGCTGCGACGACGTCGGATAGACGTAGAAGCAGTCGACCCGCGAATTCTTGACCCGGCTCGGGGTGAAGACGCGGCTGCTGCCGTCGGGTCGCTGGACGGTCGTGGTCAAGGACCCGCGGCAGTCGTCGGAGGCGCGGCCGGGCAGGCAGAGCCAGCGGACGTCGGTGGCCGCGCCGGCCGACGGGACCGTCAGCAGCCCGCCGGCCAGGGCGAGGACGAGCGCGACGAGCAGGCGGGGCAGCACGTCAGCACCCTACGAGTCGAGCGCCCTGATGGCCTCGGCGATGGTCAGGGTGCGGCGGGCCGACTCGACGTGGAGGTTCTCGACCATCCGGCCGTTGTAGGTCACGACGCCCGAGCCCTGGCCGTCCTCCCAGGCCTGGATCAGCCCGCGGGCGTCCTCGACGGCCTTCTCCGACGGGGCGAAGGCGGCGTTGGCGCCCTCGACCTGGCCGGGGTGGATGAGGGTCTTGCCGTCGAAGCCCATCTGGCGGCCCTGCTCGCACTCGGCGAGGAAGCCCTCGGTGTCCTTGACGTCGTTGTAGACGCCGTCGACGATCGCGATCCGGGCAGCGCGGGCGGCGAGCAGCGCCGTGTGCAGCGAGGGCAGGATCGGGGCGCGGCCGGGAACGTGCTCGGCGTACAGCTCCTTGACGAGGTCGTTGGTGCCCATGACCAGCACCGAGAGCCGCTCGGAGGCGCGGGCGATGGCCAGCGCGTCGAGGATCGCGACCGGCGTCTCGACCATCGCCCACAGCTTGGTGTGCTCGGGGGCTCCGGCCTCCTCCATCGCGGCGACCAGGGCCTTGACCTCGTCGGCGCTGCCGACCTTGGGCACGACGATGCCGGCGGGGCCGGCGGCGGAGGCAGCGGCGATGTCGGCGTCGTGCCACTCGGTGCCGATCCCGTTGACGCGGATCGTGAGGGTACGGCGGCCGTACTCGCCCGAGCCCACCGCGGCGCACGCGGCGTCGCGGGCGGCCGGCTTGGCGTCGGGGGCGACGGCGTCCTCGAGGTCGAAGATGACGGCGTCGACGGGCAGCGTCTTGGCCTTCTCGAGCGCCTTGGCGTTGGAGCTCGGCATGTAGAGGACCGAGCGGAGCGGGGTGAAGTCGCTCATGCGGAGGCCTCCTCGGTGGCCGGGATGGCGTCGTACTGGGCCTTGAGCTCGGGGTCGATCGCGGCGAGCTGCTCGGCGAGGTCGACCATCACCAGGCACTGCTTGAGGGAGGCGTCGTCCTCCATCTTGCCGTCGATCATCACCGCGCCGGTGCCGTCACCCATGGCGGCGACGACCCGCCGGGCGTGGGCGATGTCGTCGACGCTGGGGGAGAAGACCCTGTTGGCGATGGCGATCTGCTTGGGGTGCAGGCTCCAGGTGCCGACGCAGCCGAGCAGGAACGCGTTGCGGAACTGGTCCTCGCACGCCGTCACGTCGGCGATGTCGCCGAACGGCCCGTAGTAGGG
>JAOPXU010000024.1 GCA_025964985.1 Nocardioides sp. | reverse complement strand
CATGACCGAGGTACACCACGGACTCGAGGGAGTCATCGCGTTCGAGTCGGAGATCGCCGAGCCCGACAAGGAAGGGTCGGCGCTGCGTTACCGCGGCGTCGACATCGAGGACATCGTCGGGCGGGTGCCCTTCGAGAACGTCTGGGGCCTGCTCATCGACGGCAGCTACGACCCCGGCCTCGCGCCGGCCGAGCCCTACAACCTGCCGGTCCACACCGGCGACGTGCGCGTCGACGTCCAGGCCGCTGTGGCCATGCTGGCGCCGGCGTTCGGCTTCGGCCAGACCTACGACATCACCGACGAGCAGGCGCGCGACGACCTCGGCCGGGTGGCCGTCATGGTCCTCTCGTACGCCGCCCAGTCGGCCCGTGGGCTCAACCAGGCCGTCGTCCCGCAGAAGCAGGTCGACGCGGGCAAGACGCTCGCCGAGAAGTTCCTGATCCGCTGGAAGGGCGAGGCCGACCCCAAGCACGCCCACGCGATCGACGCCTACTGGAGCAGCGCCGCCGAGCACGGCATGAACGCCTCCACCTTCACCGCCCGCGTCATCACCTCCACCGGTGCCGACGTGGCCGCCGCGTTCTCCGGCGCCATCGGCGCGATGAGCGGCCCGCTGCACGGCGGCGCCCCGGCGCGCGTGCTGACGATGATCGAGGAGGTCGAGAAGTCCGGCGACGCGACCGCCTACGTCAAGGGCCTGCTCGACAAGGGCGAGCGCCTCATGGGCTTCGGCCACCGCGTCTACCGCGCCGAGGACCCCCGCGCCCGCGTGCTGCGCCGCACGGCCAAGGAGCTCGACGCGCCGCGCTACGCCGTCGCCGAGGCCCTCGAGCAGGCCGCGCTCAAGGAGCTGCGCGAGCGGCGTCCCGACCGCGTGCTCGAGACCAACGTCGAGTTCTGGGCCGCGATCGTCCTCGACTTCGCCGAGGTCCCGGCCAACATGTTCACCGCGATGTTCACCTGTGCGCGCACCGGTGGCTGGTCGGCGCACATCCTCGAGCAGAAGCGCACCGGCCGGCTGATCCGCCCCTCGGCGATCTACACCGGTCCCGCCTCCCGCGAGGCCGACGAGGTCGACGGCTGGAAGGCCGAGTGGGCCGGCTGACCCGACCGGTCCTGAGCACCGAGCGGCTCCGCCTGGAGCCGCTCACCGACGAGCACACCGAGCTGCTGGTCGAGCTCGACAGCGACCCCGAGGTGATGCGGTTCCTGCTCGGGCGGGCGTCCACCCGCGAGGAGTCGTTGGCCTGGATGCCGCGACGCGCGCGGCCCGAGGCCGACGCGCGCGGCATCGGCTACTGGGTGGGCCACGACGCCGCGGGCTCGTTCCTGGGCTGGTGGTGCCTGGCCGTCGACGACGACGACCCCGACACCGCCGAGCTCGGCTACCGGCTCAGCCGCGCGGCGTGGGGCCACGGCTACGCGACCGAGGGGTCGAGAGCACTGCTCTCGCACGCGTTCGAGACGCTCGCGCTGCCGTCGGTGTGGGCCGAGACGATGGTGGTCAACACCGGCTCGCGCGCGGTGATGGAGAAGCTGGGCCTGCGCCACGTGCTGACCGAGGTGCGCTCCTGGGACGCCCCGCTGCCCGGCTGGGAGCAGGGCGAGGTGCGCTACGTGATCGACCTGGCCGGCTGGCGCGCGAGGTACCAGGACGTCTGAGCCCGGGCGGCCCGGCGCGTCAGCGAGATGTGCACGTGGTCGCGGTGGCGCAGCGTCGCCGAGCAGCGGCGGCGGGTCGGGCACGACGAGCTCAGGTAGGGCTCCGGGCGGAACTCGTCCCAGGCGGCGTACATCCGGTCGTCCCAGATCACGTACATCACGCCCATCCGGCGGGCTTTGACCGCGGGGTTGCCGGCCCGGTCAGCGGCGAAGAGCTCGTCCAGCAGGGCCTGCGCCGCGAGCCGACCGTCACGCGTCCAGGCGTCGGCCGACCAGTCGACGGCCCGGCCCTCGTGGTGCTCCGAGGTCCCCTCGCTCCCCCGGCGGCACCCGCGCGAGATGCTCGCGTGGCCGCCGTGGCGGCGCACCAGCCAGCGACCCAGCTCGACGGCGCCCGGCTTGGCGGCCGGGGCGCAGCGCGAGGCCGGCTGGTAGCCGGCGTAGTCCTCGAGCGGCAGCGCCGCGGTGGCCGGCGCCGACGGGAGCAGGGTCAGCAGGAGCGCGGCGCACAGCGCGGCCAGCAGGTGGGGGTACCGAGACACCCACGAAGGCTAGGTCGGCCGCGCGGGCGTCGTACGCCGATCGTGGCGGCGGTGGCCGGACGGCCAGCCGGGATGGCCCGACCGGGTCAGCCCGGGCGGGTGGTCCGGCGCAGGTAGGCCGCGCCGCGCGGGGAGATCTCGTAGCCGACGCGGTGGCTGATCGTCAGCCCCAGCGCCTTGAGCTTGCGCACGTCGAGCTTGAACGGCGCCGTCTCGCGGTCGACCATCGCGGCGAGGTCGGGCGCGCGCCGCTCGGGGTGGGCCTCGACGAGCCGCAGGGTCACCATGGTCCAGGCGCCGTGGCTGCTGGCGCGGTCGAGCCGCTCGAGACGCGTGTCGAGGTGGGCGACGTCGTCGTCGGTCAGCTCGTCGCTGGCCCGCAGCGCGAGCCGCGGGTCCTCGCCGGCCCACTCCACCGTCACCTGGTACGTCGGCCAGTCGGCCTCCCCCGCCAGCCGGGCCCGGACCTGCTCGGCGTCGCGCCACCCGGCCCGGTGGGCGTCGGCGTCGGTGATCGCGGCGGGGTCGACCACCTCGACGTCGACCACCCGGACCATCCCCGAGGACGACGTGAACACTGCGCCGGGCCTGACGTCCTGGCGCTGCCAGCGTCGGAACGCCAGGGTGACCGAGCCGTCGCGCACGCCCCGGGCGGCCTTCATCGGCAGTCTCACGACGGGCTCACGACGGGCTCACGACGGGCTCACGGCGCGCAGGTCCTTGCCGAAGCAGCGGCTCAGCGGTGCGTCCTTGTAGTAGCCGAAGCCGGGGACCCGCACGTAGCCGGAGGACTCGTAGAGCGCGATCGCCTCGGGCTGCTTGAGGCCCGTCTCGAGCACGACCGCCTCGGTGCCGGCCGCCCGGGCGTGGGCCTCGAGGTGGGCGAGCACCACGCGGGCGAGGCCTCGGCCGCGGGCCGAGGGGACGACGTACATGCGCTTGATCTCGACGACCTGCGTGGCGCCGAACACCTCGACGTCGCTGCGCCGCCAGGCCCCGGTGGCCACCGGCTGGTCGGCGTCGTCGTAGACGACGAAGAAGCTGCCGGCCGGGGGCTCGAACATCGCCGGGTCGAGGGGCGTGTCGTCGCGGCTGCCGTAGCGCACGACGTACTCGACCTGGACCTCCTCGACCAGGCGCAGCGCGTCGGGGTCGCCGTAGCCGACCCGCTCGAGCCGCAGGGAGGAGACGTCAGCCGAGCCCATGCCCGCAAGCGTCGCAGAACCGGGCACCGGCGCGGGATCCGGCCCCGCACCGCGAGCAGAAGACCGCGTCGTCACCGCGCCAGGCCGTGCCGGCGGTGCGCAGGGCCGGCGCGGTCTCGGTGGCGGCGTAGCGGGCCTGAGCCCCGAGGAAGCCGGCGTTGAGGAAACCGAGGCCGAAGATCGTGGCGAACGTCCCGATGACCAGCGGCCCGAGCTCGTCGAAGCCCGGGCTCTCGAAGTCGCCGAGACCGGCGAGGGCACGACCGCCGGCGATCGCCGCGGTCACCCCGCCGACCACCAGCACGAGTCCGATGGCGCGGAACACCCACCGGGCTCCCGACGACGGCTGGTACGACGTGGGGGTGAGTGCGTAGCGGCTGTTCATCTGGACTCCTGGAGAAGCGGGGGGTGGGTCACTGCGAGACTGGTTCCCCCGTTGCTACGCCTCTAGTCCCCGCAAAGGTTGCCTGGTGCCCGAGATCGAGATCCCCGCCGACCTGCTGCCCGCCGACGGACGCTTCGGAGCCGGCCCGTCCAAGATCCAGCCCGGGCACCTCGACGCCCTGGCCGCCACCGGCCGCTCGCTCATGGGCACCTCCCACCGCCAGGCGCCCGTGCGCGACCTGGTGGGGCGGGTGCGCACCGGCATCGCCGAGCTGTTCTCGATGCCCGAGGGCTACGAGGTCGTGCTGGGCAACGGCGGGGCGACGGCGTTCTGGGACGTCGCGACCTACGGCCTGATCGACCGGCGCAGCCAGCACCTGTCGTTCGGCGAGTTCACGTCGAAGTTCGCCGCCGCCGCCACGGCGGCTCCCTGGCTCGAGGACCCCTCGGTCATCGCCAGCGACCCCGGCACGGTCCCCTCGCCGGTGGCCGAGGACGGCGTCGACGCCTACGCGTGGGCCCACAACGAGACCTCCACAGCCGTGATGGCACCGGTCCGGCGGGTGGTGGACGACGACTCGCTCGTCCTGATCGACGCGACCTCCGGAGCCGGCGGACTGCCCGTCGACCTGTCCCACGTCGACGCCTACTACTTCGCTCCGCAGAAGTCGTTCGCCTCCGACGGTGGCCTGTGGATCGCGCTGATGTCGCCCGCTGCGCTCGAGCGCGCTGCCTCGATCGCGGCCAGCGACC
>JAOPXU010000017.1 GCA_025964985.1 Nocardioides sp. | reverse complement strand
ACCGCGCGGCTGGTCGAGGCCACGCAGCCCCACCCGATGCTGGGTCTCGGCGTCCCGTCCGCGCGCGACGACACCGAGGTCGACCTGGCCCCGGGCGACACCGTGCTGCTCTACACCGACGGACTGGTGGAGCGGCGCGGCGAGTCGATCAACCTGGGGATCGAGCGGCTGCGCGCCGTGCTGCTCGAGCCCGCGGTCGCGGGGCTCACGGTCGAGGAGCTCGCCGACCACGTGGTCACCCGGCTGGCTCCGGACTGGAACGAGGACGACATCGCGCTGGTCGTGGTGCGCCTCGTCGACGCCTGAGTCGCAGGGCCCGACGACGTGCCCGCTGGGCGGCGGACAGGGCTCCGGCTCTGGAACGATCCAACCCGACCGCCCTCCCACAGCGCCCGACGACATGGGTAGCGTGACCCGCCACAACCCCAGTGGCACCCCGATCGGCACCGGCCGACGGGCACCGGAAGGCAAGTGAGCATGGTGAGCATGGTCGACGTGGATCGGGTCCTCGACGAGGCCGGGTTGAAGAACCCGCACGTGCGTGAGTACGTCTCCTACTGGGCGGGCGTGACCGAGCCCGACCGGGTCGAGGTGGTCAACGCCTCCGACGACGCGCGCCTGTGCGCCGAGGCCGTCGAGGCCGGGGAGCTCTTCCCGGCCGGCGAGGGGCGCTACTACTCGCGCTCCTACTTCAAGGACACCGCGCGCTCCGAGGAGCGCACGATCGTGGCCACGAGCAACCCCGACGACAAGGGCGTCTACAACAATTGGCGCGACGCCGACGAGATGACGGCCAGCCAGCTGGAGCGCATGCGCGGTCAGAGCAAGGGCAAGACGATGTACGTCGTCCCCTACCTGATGGCCCCTCCCGGTTCGCCGCTCGAGCAGTACGCCGCCGGTGTCGAGCTCACCGACAACCGCCCGGTCGTGCTGCAGATGATGCGGATGGCCCGCGTCGGCACCGAGCACCTCGACAACCTCGCCGACCCCGCGACGTTCGTCCGCGCCGTCCACGTGACCGGCGACCTGGAGAACCTCGGCCAGGGCACCCCCGAGGACCAGCGCTACTTCGTGACGGTCGCCGACCAGCGCACGATCCTCCACTTCGGCTCGTCCTACGGCGGCAACGCGCTGCTCGGCAAGATCGCCCACGGCCTGCGCCAGGCCTGCTACGACGGCCGTGCGTCGGGCAAGTTCCTGGCCGAGCAGTTCATGCTCCTGGGGATCACCGACAAGGAGACCGGGAAGAAGTGGCACGTCTGCGGCGGCTTCCCGAGCGCCTCGGGCAAGACCAACCTGGCGATGACGCTGGCGCCCGACGCCATGGGCGACCGCTACCACGTCGACTTCTACGGCGACGACATCGCCTGGCTGTGGGTGGGTGACGACGGCCGCGTCTACGGGATGAACCCCGAGTTCGGCGTGTTCGGCGTCGCCAAGGACACCAACGAGCACACCAACCCGACCGCCCTCGACTCCATCCGCGAGAACAGCGGCGCGATCTTCACCAACGTCGCCTACAACCCCGACACCCACGAGGTGTGGTGGGAGGGCAAGACGCCCGAGCCGCCGGCCGACCTCGCCGGCTGGGAGGACTGGAAGGGCGACCGGATCGCCGACCGCGACGAGGGCGACCTCAGCCCGTGGGCCCACCCCAACAGCCGGTTCACCACGACGCTGGCCAACGTGCCCAACGTGGCCGACAACTTCGAGGACCCCGCCGGTGTCCCGATCGACGCGATCATCTTCGGTGGCCGCACCCGCGACCGCGAGCCGCTGGTGCGCGCCATCACCGACCTGGCCGAGGGCGTCTACGACGGCCTGACCCTGGGCGCGGAGGCGACGTTCGCCGCCGACGGCCTCGACGGCCAGCTGCGCTACGACCCCATGTCGATGCGGCCGTTCCTGGCCTACGGCGAGGGTGACTACGCCGCCCACTGGCTCAAGATCATCGGCGCGGCCACCGACCAGCCGATCTTCGCCCACGTCAACTGGTTCCAGAAGGACCCTGACGACGGCCACTTCCTGTGGCCCGGATACCGCGAGAACCTGCGCCCGCTGCTCTGGCTGTGCCAGCTGCGCGACGGCGAGGTCACCGGCAAGCAGACCGCCGTCGGCGTCATCCCGACGCTCGAGGAGCTCGACATGGCCGGCCTCGACGTCCCCACCGAGGACCTCGACCGGATCCTCGGCATCGACCTGGAGCGGTGGCGCCAGGAGATGGGCTTCCGTGAGGGTCACCTCAAGCAGTTCGACCGGCTCCCCGACGCGATCTGGGAGGCCCACCACCGCGTGGCCAAGGCGCTCGACGACGCACAGTAGCGGGTCTCGCAGGAGCGACTTCTGTCACGAAACTCCGACTTCTCGTACGAACTTCGTGCCAGAAGTCGGAGTTTCACCGCCTCAGCGGTGTTTTTCCCGGCGCCTGGGTCGCCTGGCGCAGGACCTCAGACGTCGATGCCCTTGACCCAGCGCTCGCCCTCGTCGCCACCCCAGGCGTCCCAGGCGACGCGGCCGGGGGACGGGAACCCGTCGGTGCCGTGCTTGAAGCCTGAGGCGTCCTTGTCGACGGAGTGCCGGGCGAAGTAGGCCTTCATCCTCTTCACGTCCTCGTCGCTGACGCTCTCGCCGTTCGCGAGCTGGTGGGCGCGGTGGCGGCCGACGTCGGTGAAGTTGCGGCCGGCCTTGCCGTCCTCGATCCACTTCACGGCGCGCTGGCCGACCTTCTGCACGCCTTGGGGCGGGGTGTGTCCGGAGTCGCTCATCCCCCGATCCTGCGATCCGGGCCCGTCGGTGCGGACCACCCGCATGGACCAGCGTGCGCACGGAGGGCCGGTCCCCGATGATCAGGGGGTGATCGAGCGGTGGGTGCGATGGCTCTACCGCGCGTCGGGCAAGCGCTACCGCCTCGTCGTGCTGGTGGGTGAGGCCGGCTCGTCGGTGCTGGTCGCCGTGGTGTCGGTGGTCGTCGTGGCCACCTACTACGACCCGCTGTGGACCGAGGTGGCCCTCGTGGCGGTCGTCGGCGCGGTCGTCACCGCCGGCTCCGTCGCGTACGCCGTGTGGCAGGGCCGCGACGGCATGGCGGCGATCGACCGGTGGCGGGCCACCACGATGCCGACGCCGCGCGAGACGGTCGAGGCGTGGGAGGTCGCGACGACCATCACGCTGCGCCAGTACCGCCGTACCTCCGGCTTCGTCGGGCTGCTCGCGGTGGTGCCGACGGCGGTCACCGCCACGCTGCTGTGGGACGTCGGCTGGTCGGGCCTGGGCGCGATCGTGCTGGCGGCGGTCATCCCCGGCTTCTACGGCACGATCGTGAGCTACGCGATCGGGGAGATCCTGGTGCGGCCCGTCGTCGAGGAGGTCGCCGCCGAGCTGCCCGACGAGTTCGTCCTGGTCCCGCACGGGCTGTCGCTCGGCAAGCGGCTGCGGATCTCGGTGCCGGCGTACACGACGACGACCGGGGTCGTCGTCGGCGGCCTGCTCGGCCCGTCGTCGGGCTCCGACGGCTCGGGGCGGCTCGTGCTGACGGTGCTGGTCTCGCTGGCGGTGGGGCTGTTCCTGTCCCTCGAGCTCACCAACCTGCTCAGCTCGAGCATCACGCGCCCGGTCGGCGAGGTGCGTGCCCAGCTGCGCCGCGTGCGCGAGGAGGACTACGACGCCCGCGCGCCGGTGCTCAGCAGCGACGAGCTCGGCGAGCTGGCCCACGACTTCAACCTGATGGCCAAGGGCCTCGCCGAGCGCGAGGAGCTGCGCAACGCGTTCGGCACCTACGTCGACAAGGAGATCGTCCGGCTGATCCTGTCCGGCCGGCTGCCGGCCGAGGGGGTCGAGGCGGAGGTGTCGCTGCTGTTCTGCGACGTCCGCGGGTTCACGACGTACGCCGAGCAGGTGGGCCCCGCCGAGGTGGTGGCGACGCTCAACGCGCTGTTCGCCGAGATCGTGCCGGTCGTCGAGGCCTACGGCGGCCACGTCGACAAGTTCCTCGGCGATGGGCTGATGGCGGTCTTCGGGGCGCCCCAGCCGCACGCCGACCACGCCGACCGCGCGGTCGAGGCGGCGCGGATGATCGTCGACGCCGTGGCCCTCGGCAGCAGCGGTCTGCGGGTCGCCGCCGGGGTCAACTCCGGCCGCGTCGTCGCCGGCCCGCTCGGCGGCGCCGGCCGCCTCAACTTCAGCGTCATCGGCGACGCGGTCAACGTCGCGGCCCGGGTCGAGGCCGCGACCCGCGAGACCGGCGACGACCTGCTGGTCACCGCCGCGACCCGCGACCTCCTCACCCGCCCGCAGCCGCTGGTCTCCCGCGGCCTGGTGGCGCTCAAGGGCAAGTCGGCCATGGTCGAGGTCTTCGCCCCGGCGTCCTCGCCCGACCTCCTGTCGGATGAGCCGGTGCGGGTGGCCCGACCGGTGGACTGACGGCGTGGTCCTGCCCTGGTACGACGTCGCCGGTCCTCCCGACAGTCCTGCCGGCCCCGTTCTCGTGCTCCTGCACGCGTTCCCCCTGGACTCGACGACCTACGATCGGCTGCTGCCCCACCTGCCCGAGGTCACCGTCGTGCGCGTCGACCTGCCCGGACTCGGGCGCAGCGCCGGCGCTGCGCAGGGGGAGCCGTCGGTGGCGGCCATGGCCGACGCCGTCGTGACCGTGCTCGACCGCGAGGACCTCGGGCCCGCGGTCGTCCTGGGCACCTCCACCGGCGGCTACGTCGCCCTCGAGCTCGCCGCCCGCCACCCCGACCGCCTGGCCGGCCTGGTGCTCGGCAGCACCACCAGCCGCGTCATCGAGCCCGACGTGCCCGCCGAGCGCCGCTCGCTGGCCGACGACCTCGACGCCACCGGCGACCTCGGCCCGCTCGTCGACGGCGCCGACGCCGGGCTCGGTCCCACGGCCCAGCGCGAGCAACCCGACCTGCTCCCGGCCCTGCGCGCGCTGGTGCGCGACGCCGACCCGGCCGGCGTCGCCTGGGCCGCCCGGGCCGTGGCGGCCCGGCGCGACACGACCGCCGCGCTGGCGTCGTACGACGGGCCGGTGCTGCTGCTCTTCGGCGCCGAGGACACCGAGACCCCGCCCGTGCGTGCCGAGGAGCTCGCCGCGTGCCGCGGAGCGAAGCCGACGCGGACCGTTGTGCTGCCCGACACCGGGCACCTCATGGCGCTCGAGCGACCGGCCGAGGTGGCCGCCCTGCTGCGCGAGATGCTCGTGGAGATGCCGGAAGGCCCGGCCGCCTCGCGGTGACCGGGCCCTCCGTCGTACGGGTCGTGCGGGTGGGGATCAGCCCTCGAAGCAGGCCCCGGTGAACTCGTTCTCCGCGGCGGTCGGACCCTCGGTGAAGTCCTGCAGGACGGTCAGGCCGGCGTCGGCGGCCGGGTCGACCTTGCTGATGACCGACTGCGTGAAGATGTCGTTGTCACCGGTGCGGTCACCGGCCTCCTCGGGCAGCATGCCCTCGTAGTCGACGGTCTCGAGCTCGCCGACGGCCTCGAACAGGCCCTCGCGGGTCTTGTCGTAGTCACCGTCGAGCCAGGCCTCGAGCGCGGCCTTGAGCGGGTAGCTCCAGGCCCAGCCGGAGGTGTAGCCGTCGTTGGCGTCGACGTCGCCGACGGCCTGGCGCATGGCCTCGTGGCCGGGGGTGTCGGTGCTGAAGGAGCCCCACGGGCCGACGTGCGTGAACAGGGCCTCGAGCGCAGGAGCGGCCGGGCTGTCGAGCAGCGCGGGGTTCCAGGTCGGGGACAGGCCCACGAACTTGCCGGTGAAGCCCTGGGCCGCGGCCTGGCCGACGATGACGCCGGTCTCGGTCGGGCCGACGCCGAGGATGACGACGTCGGGCTTCTGGCCCACGACGGCGCTGATCGCGCCGGCCTGGCCCTCGGCACCGGGAGCGGTCTCGATGAACTCGAACTCCGCGCCCGCGGCCTCGGCCGCGATCTCGGCGCCGGCGGCACCGTCGCCACCGAAGTCACCGGGGAACCCGATGGCCAGGACCTTGGAGACGTCGCCCTGCTCGGCCATGTAGTCGATGGCGTTCATGGCCTCGACGCAGTACGACGAGCCGGACTCGAGGATGTTGTCCTCGAAGCCCCACAGCGAGGTCCACGACGCGGGGGCGCCGACGACCGACTGGCCCTTCATCTGCTCGAGGATCGCCAGCGTGGTGGGCGAGCCGAGGGTTTGCGCCAGGGCGAGGACCTCGGGCTCGATCTCGGTGTAGAGCTGCGCGTGGGTCTCGGGGTTGTAGAGGTTGTCCTTGACGTACTTGGTGACGTCGATGTCGTAGCCACCGATGCCGCCGTCCTCGTTGACCCGGTTCCAGAACGCCTTCTGGGACTCGGTGATCGGCACGCCCAGCGCGGCGAACGGACCGGCCGAGAGGTCGGAGATCGTTCCGAGGTAGATGCAGCCGTTGTCCGCGTTGACGGCCTCCGGGCACGCCTCGGAGGTCACGCCCGGGGCGTTGACGTCGCCGCCACCACCGCCGCCGGCCTCGTCGTCGCCGCCGCGGCAGCCCGTCGCCACCAGGGCGACGATGGCGAGCGCCACTCCTGTCTTGTACACCTTCACAGCAGTTCTCCTTCGGTTTGGTCCCGCCATGACTGGCGATCCGGGGTGGTGACTAGTAGCTGAACGGCCAGCTCTTCCAGTAGGTGCGGAACCGCACCCAGATGCCGTACAGGCCCCGAGGCTCGAACAGCAGGAACATGACGATGAGCAGCCCGTAGAGGATCTGCTCGACCTGGAAGACGTTGGGGGTCTCGGCCGGCGACGAGCTGATGAAGGTCAGGAAGGCCGGCAGCTCCCGGCTCAGGGTCGGCAGCAGCGAGATGAAGAGCGCTCCGGCGATGGTGCCGCCGACCGTGCCGGCGCCGCCGATGAGCACCATGGCGATGAACTGCACGGAGAGCAGCAGGTTGAACGTGCCCGGGTCGAAGAAGCCGGAGATCGTGTAGAGCAGCCCGCCCGCGCAGCCGGCGTAGAACGACGAGAGCGCAAAGGCCAGCGTCTTTGCCCGCGGCAGGTCGATGCCCATCATCTCGGCCGCCATGTCGCGGTCGCGGACGGCGGCGAAGGACCGGCCCACCTTGGAGCGCCCGATGTTGCGCGCTGCCAGGGCGAAGATGAGCAGCATCACCAGCATGAGGAGGTAGAGCTGCTGCGGGGCGGTGAAGAACGCGTCGGAGTCGGACTCGCTGAAGTTGAAGCCGAACAGCACCGGCTCCGCCGCGCTGCGGCCCACGCCGGCGCCGCCGGTGAGGCTGCTCCACTCGCGGAAGACGTGCTCGCCGAGGAACACCAGGCCGAGGGTGACGATGGCGAGGTAGAGCCCCCGCAGGCGGGTGGCGATCGGGGCGACGAGGACGCCGAAGAAGGCGGCCACGAGGCCGGCGGCCGGCAGCCAGATCCACATCTCCTCGATGCCGAAGCCGATGGTGCGGGCGTCGGGGTCACCGGAGATGGCGGCGGCGGTGTAGGCGCCGATGCCGACGAAGAACGCGTGGCCCAGCGACACCTGACCGGCCAGGCCGGTGACCATGTTGAGGCCGAGCGCGCCGATGGCGAACACGAAGGCGAGCGACAGGGTCCGCAGCATCGGGTCCTGCAGCACGAACGGGCCCAGCGCGGCGACCAGGATGACCAGCGCCACCCCGACCTGCTTGGGCCGGGTGTTGAAGAGCGCGAGCTCCTGCTCGTAGGACTGGAAGAACGCCGGCCGGCCGCGCACCTTGCTGCGGGCGCCGCCCTTGACCTTGCCGCCGGCGGTCGTCTCGGGTGCGCTGGCGGTCTCGCCGCTGACAGTGGTGCTCACCGGGGTCCCCGATCTGTTGTCTGGCGGAGGAGCGGAGCGGGGGAGACAGAGAACAGAGTGGGGTGGTTCATCGGGGTCCCCGATCTGTTGTCTGGCGGAGGAGCGGAGCGGGGGAGACGGAGAACAGAGTGGGGTGGTTCATACTCGACGAACCTCCGGGGTGCCGAACAGGCCATAGGGACGGGCGAGCAGGACGAGCAGCATCAGGGCGTACGGCGCCACGGTGGACACGTTGTCGCCGAGCCAGGGGGCGTAGTCGCGCTGGTAGGTGCTGACCAGGGCCTCGACGACCCCGACCGCGAGACCACCGACGACCGCGCCCTCGAGCGAGTCGAGCCCGCCGAGGATGATCGCCGGCAGCGCGATGAGCGCGATGACCCACAGCTGCCGGTCGACGCCGGCGCTGGTGGCCAGCAGCGACCCGGCGATGGCGGCCAGGGCGCCGGCCAGGGCCCACGAGGTGGCGAAGACCGAGCCGACGCTGACGCCCTGGGTCATCGCGGCCTCCTGGTCGAAGGCGGCGGCGCGCATGGCCAGGCCGAAGGGCGACTTCTGGAAGAACGCGTAGAGCGCGACGACCACGAGCAGGACGGTGCCCATCATCACCAGGTGCCGGATCTGGACCGACAGCCCGAGGATCTCGACGGTGTCGATGCCCCACGGGAAGCCGATGGGCCGGGCGCCGATGCCGATGTAGCCGTTGACGACCACGCGGACGGCGATGTCGATGCCGAGGGTGATGATCGCGATCGTGAAGACCGCCTTGCCGACCATCGGCCGGACGGCGACCCGCTCGATGACCAGCGCCAGCACGGCGGTGATGAGAGCAGCGGCCGCGACCGACAGCAGGAAGGACAGGCCGGTGAAGAGGATGAACCCCATGGCCGGCACGAGGTACGACGTGAGCACCGCTCCGGTGAGCATGAACGCCGGCTGGGCGAAGCTGATCACCCGCGTGGCCTTGTAGATGATGACGAAGCCGAGCGCCAGCATGGCGTAGACGGATCCGATGCCGAGCCCGCGGATGAGGGCTTCGAGGAACTGGGTCATGCCTTCTCTCCCTCGGGGCGGGTCGCGCGGCCGTCGTACATGGACTCGACGAGGTCGGAGAACGACGCCAGGACCGCGGCCCGCTTGAGCTTCTGGGTGGCGGTGAGCTCGCCGTCCTCGTGGTCGAGCTCCTTGGGCAGCAGGCGGAACACCTTGACCTGCTCGACGGAGGCGAAGCGGGTGTTGACGTCGTCGACGACCGTGCGGATCAGGTCGACGACCTCCTGCTTCTCGGTGAGGTCGCGCAGCGTGCTGTAGCCGAGGCGCTTGCGCTGCGCCCACTCTCCGACGGTGTCGAGCTCGATGCCGATCAGCGCGCTGAGGTGCTTGCGGCCGTCGCCGACGACGAGCGCCTCCTTGACGTACGGCGACGCCTTGAGCTCGTTCTCGATCTGCGAGGGCGAGATGTTCTTGCCGCCCGCGGTGATGATGATGTCCTTCATCCGGTCGGTGATCTTGAGGTAGGTGCCGTCGACCCACTCACCGACGTCACCGGTGTGCAGCCAGCCGTCGGCCTCGAGCACCTCGGCGGTGGCTTCGCGCCGGCCCCAGTAGCCGGCGAAGACCGCCGGGTGCCGGGTGAGGATCTCGCCGGTGGTCTCGTCGACGCGGACCTCGACGCCGTCGTGGGCCTCGCCGACGGTGCCGAGCTTGATGCGACCCGGCTTGGCGGCCGTGGCGACGGCGGTGTTCTCCGTCATGCCGTAGGCCTCGTGCATCGGCACGCCGATGCCCATGAAGAACGTCAGCACCTCCGGCGCGATCGGGGCGGCGCCCGACGTCGCGTGCCGGATGCGGCGCATGCCCAGTCGCTCGGTCAGTGCGCGGTAGCAGAACACCCAGCCCACGGCGCTCTGGATCCGTGTCGAGGTGGTGTGGCGTCCGCCGTTGGCGGCGAGGGTCTGGGCGATGGACGCGGCGCGCTTGAGCCAGAAGCGGGTGGAGATCCGCTTGAGGCGCGAGGCGCCGGCCAGGCGGGTCTCGACGCCGGCGAGGAGCTTCTCCCAGATCCGGGGTACGCCGAACAGGATCGTCGGCTGCACCTCGCGGAGGTCCTGGGGCACGGTGTCGATCGACTCGGCGAAGCTGACCTGGGTGGCGGCCGCGGCGTTGAACCACGTGGTGAAGATGCGCTCGGCGACGTGGCTGAGCGGCAGGTAGGACAGCAGCAGGTCGTCGGGTCCCGGCGGGGGACTGGTGAACGCGCCCTCGTCGCAGAGGATCTTGATGGAGAACTCGACGTTGGCCACCGTGAGCATCGCGCCCTTCGGCGGACCGGTCGTGCCCGAGGTGTAGATCAGCGTCGCGAGGTCGTCGGGCCGGGCGGCGTCGGCGGTGGCGTCGACCGCGCCCGGGTGGGCATCGCGGTGCTGCGCGCCCTCGGCGAGGAACTCGTCCCACGACACGAGGGCCACCCGGCCGTAGGTGTCGTCGTAGCGACCGCGCAGGCCGCGTGGCTCGACGTACACGATGAGGCGGAGGTCGGGGCACTGGTCGAGCACCGAGAGGGCCTTGTCGACCTGTTCCTGGTCCTCGGCGACGAGCACGACGGCGCCGGAGTCGGAGAGCAGGTAGCCCACCTCGGCGGCCGGGTTGGTCGGGTAGAGCCCGACCGAGGCGGCGCGCACCGCGAGGGCGCCCATGTCGGCGACCAGCCACTCGGGCCGGTTCTCGGAGTGGATCGCGACGCGGTCGCCGGGGACGACGCCGTGCGCGAGCAGGGCGTGCCCGACGAGCTGGACCTGGTCCCAGTAGTGCTCCCAGGTCCAGGGGCGCCACACGCCGAGGTGCTTGTCGCGCAGCGCGACGGCCTGCGGCCGGTTGCGGGCGTGGTCGCGGATCCGCGTGGCCGGGCTGCGGGTCGTGGTGGGGGCGCCGCTGGGCGCCTTGTCGAGGGTGGTGCTCATGCGGGGTCCCTACGGCGTCGTTCGGCGGAGGAGCGGAGCGGGGGAGGCGAAGGAGGTCGTGGGGTGTTCATGCCACATCGCCTCCGAGGTAGGCCCGGACGACCTCGGGGTGCGTCTGCACCTCGCTGGGGACGCCGGTGGTGACGGGGGTGCCGAAGTCGACGACGAGGATGCGGTCGGCGAGGTCCATGACCAGCCCCATGTCGTGCTCGACCATGATGATCGGCACGTCGAGCTCGTCGCGGATGTCGAGGACGAAGCGCGCCATGTCCTCGGTCTCCTCGAGGTTCATGCCGGCGACGGGCTCGTCGAGGAGCAGCAGCTTGGGCTCCATGGCCAGCGCGCGGCCGAGCTCGACCCGCTTCTGCACGCCGTACGGCAGCAGGCCGACGGGCTGGCGGCGCCAGGCCTCCAGCTCGAGGAAGTCGACGATCTCCTCGCAGTGGCGGCGGTGCTCGATCTCCTGGGCGCGGGCCCGTCCGCGCCACGCGATGGCCGACAGGGCGCCGTACTTGATGTGCTGGTGGCGCCCGAGCATCAGGTTGTCGATGACGGTGAGGTGCTCGAAGAGCGCGATGTTCTGGAAGGTGCGGGCCACGCCGCGACCGGCGATGACCGACGGCTTCTTGCCGAGGATGTCCTCGCCGAGGAAGCGCACGGAGCCCTGCTGGGGCCGGTAGACGCCCGACATGACGTTGAACAGCGACGTCTTGCCGGCGCCGTTGGGGCCGATGATCGCGAACAGCTCGCCCGGGTTGACGTGCAGGCTGACCCCGTTGACGGCCTTGATGCCGGCGAACGAGAGGTGGATGTCGTCGAGCTCGAGGACCGGGCTCGCGGTGGTGCCGTTGACGGCGGTGAGGGGGGTGCTCATGCGGGGTCCCCGGGGCGTTGATCGACGGAGGAGCGGAGCGGGGGAGACGAAGAACGTCCTGGGGTGTTCATGCCGACCACCTCTTCTTGCGTCGGTAGTGCTTGGTGTCGCGGAAGGACCGGCGCACGCCGTCCTCACCGGGGTGCAGGCCGAGGTAGAACTCGCGCACGTCGTCGTCGGCCAGCAGCGCGTCGGCCGGCTTGTCGAGCACGACGCGGCCGGTCTCGAGGACGTAGCCGTGGTGGGCGACGGACAGCGCCATCGTGGCGTTCTGCTCGACGAGCAGGATGCCGGTGCCGGCGCCGTTGATCTCGACGATCACGTCGCGGATGGCCTCGACCATGAGGGGCGCGAGGCCCAGGCTCGGCTCGTCGAGCAGCAGGTAGCGGGGGTCGGACATCATCGCGCGGCCCATGGCGAGCATCTGCTGCTCGCCGCCGGACAGGTAGCCGGCGGTGCGGGCCCGGCGGTCGGCCAGGATCGGGAACAGGCCGTAGACGCGCTCGAGGTTGGCGGCCAGCTTGCCGCGGGCGGTGTGCCCGCCGACGCGCAGGTTCTCCTCGACGGTGAGCTCGACGAACACCCGGCGGCCCTCCATCACCTGGCGCACGCCCTGCTTGACGATCTTCTCGGGGCGGGTGCGGCGCAGGTCCTGGCCGTCGAGGCTGACCGTGCCCTTGGTGACCTCGCCCTCGTGGACGCCGAGCAGCCCGGTCAGCGCTCGGAGCAGGCTGGTCTTGCCGGCGCCGTTGGACCCGAGCAGCGCGACGATGCGCTTGTCGGGGATCTCCAGGCTGACCCCGCGCAGGGCGAGGACGGTGTCGTCGTAGACGACCTCGAGGTTGCGGACTGCGAGCACGGGACTCCGATCCGGGCAGGGACGACGTCACGGGGGAGGTGTGACGCCGGTCTCACCCTGGACCCAGGAGACCCACCGTGTCTTTGGGGCCGGGTCACAGAGTCCGTCCGGGTTCTTGGTGGTCGGTCACAAGAGTCGGAACCGCCCCGGAGGTCACGAGCTGGCAACGGTGTCCTGCAGAGCGGCCGGGGGGGTGGTGTGAGGGCGGTCACCCGCGGCACACTCCGCACAACCGGGACAGGGAGCACACCATGGCGATCACGGGCACCGTGACATCGATCGGACCGAGCAGCGGCGACGCGCGCGGCGTCGACCGCCTCGTCGCCTGGGTGCGCGACTGCACCGACGAGCTGGCCCACAACGCCGCGGCGACGATCTGGGACGAGATCGACGCCTACTCCGTCCTCGACGACCGCGGCATCCGCTCCGAGGTCGAGTCGCACTGCGCGCAGGTGTTCACCGCCTTGACCGAGACCCTCGCCGACCGGCGCGAGCCGGCCCGCGCCGACTTCCCGTGGACCGGGCGCCACGCCATGCGTCGCGTCGACCTCGGCATCGCGCTGGCCGACTTCATGAAGGCCTTCCGCATCGGCCAGATCTCCCTGTGGGACGGCGTGCTCGAGGGTGTCGCCAACGACCCGTCCACCAAGGACGCCGCGCTCACGATCGTCGGGCAGGTCATGCGCACCATCGAGGTCGGCAGCACCGCCGCGGCCGAGGCCTACCTCGAGGCCCAGCAGTTCCAGCTCGCCGACTCCGCGCGGCTGGCCCGCGACCTGCTCGAGGACCTGCTCGAGGGGCGGCCCCCGACCGTGCGCCCCCGCCTGGAGATGCTCGCCGACGTCGGCATCAGCGAGGGCGCCCCGATGGTCGTGGTCGTCGGCTCCCTGGCGGTGCCCGTCGGCGGCAGCACCGACCGGGCCGCGCACGCGCTGCTGCGCTCCGCCCTCAACAACCCCGGACGCGGGCTCGTCGTCGTACGTCACGACGAGGTGGTCGCGGTCGTGCCCGTCGAGGACGGCGGCGAGGACCGGATGCTCGGACGCGTGAGGGCCGGCGTCTCGTCGCTGGCCGGCCACGGCGTCTTCCCCAGCGTCGGCGTCAGCTCGGTGCACCCCGGCTTCCTCGACATCCCCGAGGCCTACGAGGAGGCGCGGATGGCACGCCGCTCGCTGCGCGGCCGCGCCGGCGTGCAGTCGCTCGCGCGGATGTCGACCCTCGACTACCTCGTGCAGACCCACGACCGCACCGCCCGCCGCCTGATCCGGCCGCAGGTCCGCGCGTTCGTGCAGGAGGACCTCGCCGCCGGCGGCACGTTCGTCGAGACGCTGCGCCGCTACGTCGCCTGCGACCTCAACGCCAAGCTCGCGGCGATGGAGCTGCACGTGCACGCCAACACCGTCTACTACCGGCTCGAGCGCATCGCCGAGCGCACCGGGTGCGACGTGCGCCGGGTCGAGGAGCTCATCGACCTGCTGCTCGCGGTCAGCATCGTTTCAGGCAGCGAGTAGGTGGGCAGGGGGCCTGACGACATCGGGCCCGCGACGCGATCGTGTCGGGGTCTCCACCCCTTCTCGAGCGAGGTGCCGCCGTGGCCCACAGTCCTTCGACCTCCGACGACGCACTCGCTGACGAGGGCGGCGGCCTCAAGCGGTCCATCACCCAGCGCCAGCTGTTCTTCTACACGCTCGGCGACGTGCTGGGCTCCGGCATCTACGTGCTCATCGGCCTGGTCGCCGCCGCCGTCGGCGGCGCCTTCTGGCTGGCGTTCGGCGCGGGCGTCGCGGTCGCGGCGATCACCGGGTCGGCCTACGCGGAGCTGGTGACGAAGTACCCACAGGCCGCCGGGTCGTCGCTCTACGTCCAGAAGGCCTTCGGCAACAAGGCCCTGACGTTCCTCATCACCGTCTCGTTCCTCGCCGCCAGCTTCGCGGCCACCGGCTCGCTCGCGGCCGGCTTCTCGTCGTACTTCGGCGAGCTGTGGGGCGCGCCGCCCGCGCTCCTGGTCTCACTCGTCTTCGTCGCCGTCCTCGTGCTCGTCAACTACATCGGCATCACCGAGTCGGTCGTCATGAACATGGTCATGACCTTCGTCGAGCTCAGCGGCCTGGTGATCGTCATCATCATCGCGATCGTCTTCATCGCCCAGGGCGACGCCGACTTCGCGACGCTCACCGACATCAGCGTGTCCGGCAACCCGGGGCTCGCCGTCCTCGCCGGGGTCGCGCTCTCCTTCTTCGCCATGACCGGTTTCGAGAACACCGCCAACGTCGCCGAGGAGACGATCGACCCCTACAAGGCGTTCCCGCGCTCGCTGGTCGGCGGCATGGTCGTGGCCGGCGTCGTCTACGTGCTGGTCTCGATGGCGGCGGCGCTCACGGTGCCGACCGACCAGCTCGCCGAGTCCGACGTCGCCCTGCTCGAGGTAGTCCGGCAGGGCATCCTGCCGTTCTCGACCGACCTGATGGTCAACATCTTCACGGTCATCGCGCTCGTCGCGATCACCAACACCGCACTGGTCACCCTCGTCACGCAGCCTCGCATCCTCTACGGCATGGCCCGCGAGGACGTCGTGCCCGCGGTCTTCGCCAAGGTCCACCCGACCCGACGCAGCCCGTGGGTCGGCCTGCTCTTCGGCGGCCTCGTCGTCGGCGCCCTGCTCGTCGCCGGGACGCTGGTCCTCGAGGCCGGCGGCAAGCTCGACCTGGTCGAGCGGCTCGCGCTCGTGACGGTCGTCTTCCTGCTCGCCATCTACGCGCTCGTCATCGTGACGTGCCTCAAGCTGCGCGGCCAGGACGACCACGACCGCGCGTTCCGCGCCAACACGCCGCTGCTGATCCTGGGGCTGATCGGCAACCTCGCGATCCTCTACTACGTCATCTACGACGACCCGAAGTCGCTGCTGTGGTGCGCCGCCCTGCTCGCCATCGGCGGCGTGCTCTACCTGGCCGAGAAGGTCTTCGGCCGCAAGGAATCCACCGCTTCCACCGCCACCACCACCGACAGGTCAGGAGACATCTGATGCACGTCATCGTCGCCACCGACGGCTCCAAGCAGTCCCTGGCCGCCGCCAAGCACCTCAAGTCGTTCGCCGACCCCGATGCCATCACCGAGGTGTCCGTGATCGCCGTCATCCGGCCGCTGGCCGCCGTGGCCTTCGCCGACGAGCTCTCCGACGCCGAGCAGAAGGCGTCCTGGGAGACGATGTCCTTCCGCGAGGCGGCCGAGAACGCCGTCGCCGTCATCGCCGCCGAGTTCGACGGGTGGGGACCCAAGGTCCACAAGCGCGTGCGCTCCGGCTCGCCCGCCGCCGAGATCATCAAGGCGGCCAAGCAGTACGACGCCGGGCTCGTCGTCGTCGCCGCTGGCGGCCGCGGCATCAGCGAGAGCGTGCTGATCGGCAGCACCGCCCAGCGCGTCCAGCACTACGCGCCGTGCCCCGTGCTCGTGGTGCGGCCGCGGCCGCGGAAGTCGACGAAGGCCCCCAAGGCCAAGAAGTCCTGAGCCGGTAGGGCGGGTCAGGTCGCGCCCTCGGTCAGCGTCGTCGGCGGCAGCCAGTCGGCCCCGAGCAGCTCGGCGAGGTCGACGAGGCCGGTGGTGTCGCTGCCGACGGTCTCGGACGCCGCGGCGATCCGCTCGACCATCACCTTGCCGACCTGCTCCTCGACCGTCCCCTCGGCGTACGCGATGTGCCACGGCGAGACCTGGTGGTCGCGGTGGGTGCGACCGGTCACCTGCCGCCCCGCGATGCCGGAGAAGCGGGCCTGGTGGAAGACGCCGACCCGCGGCTCGGTGCTCGCCTGGCGGCCGTCGGCGAGGGTCTCGCCGGCGTGCAGGCTGATCGAGGCGACCGTGGTGAAGACACAGACTTTCGCCTGCCCTGTCTGGAACTTCAGCCGCTCGGCCTCGGCGTCGAACCGGTCGCGGCCGTAGATCGAGGCGACCTCGAGCCCGGAGTCGCGCAGCCGGTCGGCGATGGGGTCGGCGGCGGTCGAGACGAACTCCACCGAGCACGCCACCTGCCGTTCCGACTCGACCTGCTGGGCGATCCACGCCACCGTCGACTCGACCCGGATCAGCCCGGCCTTCTGCCGGAAGCGCAGCAGCGCGGCACGGCCCTTCGCGGTGTTGCGGCCGCGCCGCGCGATGTCCATCTCGCGGCAGAACTCGCCCCACTCGGCCTCGTACGCCGTCCGCTCCGCCGGCGTCAGCGCCACCGGCATGCCGGAGATCGGCACCGGCCCCCACGGTGCGGCGCGGTGCAGCATCGCCGGCGGTCGCTCGTCGGCGAGCCAGCCGCGCACCAGCTCGAGGTCGGCGGCGCGTCGCGCGGGGTCGGTGGTCCACGTCGCGCCGTACCGGCCCTGCTCGACGCCGACGCCGTGCCGCTCGAGGGCGGTGGTGAACGCGGCCGCGGGCTGGGTCGCCGACGTCCACTCGCGGATCGGCTCGTCGAGCACCTGCGCGAAGGCGGGTGCGAGGTAGGGCAGCTCGAGGGGCGTGTGCCCGGGCGTCGCCGTCGTCGCGATGACGAACGGCGCCTTGTCGTGCGGCTTCCCGTGCCCCGAGATCCGCGCCCAGAGCTTCCACCGCTTCGTCGTCGTGCGCCGCAGCGCGTGGGCCTCGTCAGCGATGATCACGTCCCACGGGTGGTCCTTGACCTTCTCGAGCCGGTCCCAGGTGATCACCACCCACTCCAGACCGCCGTCGCCCAGCGCCGTGATCGTGCGGCACCAGTGCCCGATGGTGATCGCGGCCGGTCGGTCGGCCACGACCAGCACCCGCTGCGCACCGCGGAGGTCACCGACCGCCGTCGCGCCGAGGACGGCCGAGATCGTCTTGCCCACGCCCGGCTCGTCGGCCAGCAGGAACTGGCGTCCGCCCGCCGCGGCCCGCTCCGCGATCGCGTCGGCCGCCTCGAACTGGATCCGTCGCGGCTCGAGGTCGTCGGTCGGCTCGGGCGGCGGCGTCGGGTCGCCGGGGTTGAGCGTGTTCTCGACGAACCGGCCGAGGGTGTGCGGGCCTGGGGCGTATGGCTCGAGGTGCGCGGGCAGTGAGCGTCCGACGTAGAGGTGGGTCTTGACGGCCGGGTGCCAGGAGGCGCCGTCGACCTGGGTGCCGTAGGGGACGTCGAGCACCCACACCCGCTCGCCCGGCCCGGCGGTCGGCAGCGGCCGCGGTGGCTGTCGCTTGCCGCTGCGGCGCGGTGACGCGCTGCGCCGACCGGCACTGGATCGACGGGTGCTGGCCACCCGCTGACGCTACCGAGGTGTACGCCGCCAGCCGGTCCGCCTCGCCCGGGCCGAGCGCGCTGTCGGTCGGCTCGGCGGCATCAGCGCAGGAGTGTCGTCGCGAGGCGCGCGATGTCCGCGGGTGAGACCTGGCAGCACCCGCCGACCAGGCGCGCCCCGGCCTCCACCCAGGTGGCGGCGAGCGCGAGGTCGAACGACCCCTGCCCCGCCCACGAGTTCGACTCGGCGTCCCACACCTCGCCGCGGTTGGGGTAGGCGACGGCCGGCTTGCCCGTGACCGCGACCGCGGTCTCGACGGCGGCGAGGACGTCGGCGGGCGCGGAGCAGTTGACCCCGGCGGCGATGACCGCCGTGCTCCCGGCCAGGACCTCGTACGCCGCCCGCAGCGGCTGGCCCGCGCGCGTCTGGCCGTCGCTGACGGAGTAGGAGAACCACGCTGGCAGGCCGAGCTCGTCGAGCAGCGGCACCAGGACCTCGGCCTCGTCGAGGTCCGGGACGGTCTCGACCGCCAGCAGGTCCGGACCCGCCGAGGCGAGGAGCTCGAGCCGTGGCGCGTGGAAGTCGCGGAGGGTGGCCGCGGAGACGCCGTACCGGCCGCGGTACTCCGAGCCGTCCGCCAGCGCGGCGCCGTAGGGGCCGACCGAGGCCGCGACCAGGAGATCCCGCCCGGTCGCTGCGGAGACCTCGTCCGCCGCCTCCCGGGCGCGGTGGACGCTGCTCCGGATGAGTCCGGCCGCGTCCTCCTCGGACAGGCCCGCGCGGACCAGGCCGGGAATGCTGGCCTGGTAGCTCGCGGTCGTCGCGACGTCGGCGCCCGCCTCGTAGAACGCGCGGTGCACGGCGACGATCTCGGCCGGCTCGTCACGCAGCAGTCGTGCGGTCCAGAGGTCGTCGGAGAGGTCGTGGCCCCGGTCCTCCAGGGCGTTGGACATCCCGCCGTCGAGGACCACGACTCTGCGCTCGAGGACCTCGACGAACCGCTGCACGGTCCGATTCTGCTGCACGCCCACGGATCCCGTCAGAGCCGACGAGCGACAGCGCGGCACAGGACCGGGTCCTCGTCTCCCCACGGCGCCAGCCCGGACGACTCGACGTCGTAGTCGATCGCCCAGCCCCGCCTGCGCAGATCGGCCAGGAACCCTGCAGCGCTCTGGTAGCGGCGGAAGTGCTTGGGATGTGCCTTCAGCCGCTCCTCGTCCTGGTCCGTCCGGAACTCGGCGACGAACAGGTCGCCCGACCGGGACTGGGCGTCGACCGCGTCCTGGAGCGCGGCTTGGGTCTGCGCGTCGATCGCGTGCAGCACGAAGCGGCTGTAGAAGACCAGGCGGCCGTCCTGCTCGCTGAGCACCTCGGCGAGGGCGGCCCCGTCGGCGAGGTCGCACACCTCGAAGCGCGCGTCGACCAGGCCCGCCTGGTGCGCCTTCTCGCGTGCGTGCTCGATCGCGACGCCCGCACGGTCCAGACCCAGGACCTGCCGCCCGCGGGTCGCGAAGAAGATCGAGTCCCGACCGTCGCCGCAACCGATGTCGACCACGGTGGCCGGGCCCGGACCCATCCGGTCGTCCACGAAGCGGGCGAACGACGAGGCCTCGGCGTGACCGTTGTGGGCGTAGTAGTCGGCCCAGTAGACCTCGGTGAGCTGAGAGGGGGTCACGACGCCGGTCCGGTCCTTGCCGCGCCTCTCGACGTTCCACTTGAAGGCCGTCTTGGGAAGACGCCAGTCGTCGCCGTAGAAGGTGGCCAGCAGCTCCTCGGCGCAGGCCGGGATCGATGCCGTCCGGCCCACGAACTCGATCTCGCGAGTGCCCGTCCAGTCCGCCGTCGTGACCTGCCGGTGACCGGCGTAGCCGAACGGGTGCTGCAGCACGCCCTCGGCGTCGAAGTAGGTGTGGAAGATGTCGATGCGGTGGCGAGGTCGAGCCGGGTCGATGACGTGCAGGCCACCGGCCATCGCGCCGACGCGGTACCCGGCGGCGATCAGGACCTTGGCGACCTCCACGACCTCGTCGGCCGCCTCGGGACCGGTGGTCGTCGAGCTCACGTAGCTCGCGTCGTAGTCGTTGTCGTGCGCGAGGAAACCGCCTTCGCGAACTGCCCCCAGCAACGTCCCGTAGGTGATGAAGAGGTCGTAGCCGAACTCGGCGGCGAGCACCGCGCGCGTGGACTCGTAGAGCGAGCCGACTGCGGACTGCCACACCTCGTCCAGGCCCTTGGAGACCTGCACGACGCCCGTGCGCCCCAGGAGGTAGCCCTCGTCGAAGCGCTCCTGGAGGTCGAGTGGCGTCTGGCTCCCGGACCGGGGGGCTCGCAGGAACATCCCGTGCCCGTGGATGGGGAGGACCTGGGAACCAGTGACGACGCGCAGGGGCGTCCCCTGGGGTGCGAAGTCCCACAGCTGGGAGATCGCAAAGGTGAACGTACGGATCTGCCGCCTGCTGTTGCGGCGGTCGCCCTGGGGCGACGGCAGACCGGGCGTGGGCGAGCCGTTCGGCTTCTTCCGACCGGCGGACATGGCGCCGTCCGGCGTCGCGGTCGTCCTGGTGACGGTCATCGAGCCCAGACGCAGCTCGACCTCGGTGGGTGGGCTGTCGGCCGGGACCGACACCCACCCGCGCACCTCGTCCTCGGTGAACGCCTCGACGATCCCGCTGACCTGGAGGAGCGGCGGAGGACCCGCCTCGGGTGACCTGTGACGACGAGCTCGACCGAACATCCGTACTCCCAAGATCGTGAACACTGGTGGCCATCTGGACGTCGTGCTCTCGACACCCGCTGTTCACCGGGCAAGGGGGCAAACTAGCAAAGGGTGCGGGCCGGGACGGCAAGGGCGCGATCGGCCTGACCCGGTCGCGGCAGCGTGGCGCCCCCTGCCGGCTCGTTGCTTGGACGAGACGGCTACACCGGAGTCATGCAGACACGACACATCGGCAACGACTCCGTCGGACGCATCGAGGTCGGGGCGATCGGCCTCGGGCTGATGACGTTCGACCAGACCGGCACCCAGCCCCGTGAGCAGCTCCTCGGCACGGTGCGGGCGGCGCTCGACGCGGGGGTCACCCTGTTCGACACCGCTGACGCCTACGGGCCGGGCGACGAGCTGGGTGCGAAGGCTCAGGGCGCGAACGAGTCGCTGGTCGCCGGCCTGCTCGACGAGCTCGGCGTACGTGACCGGGTGCTGCTGGCCACCAAGGGCGGGCACGTGCGCACCGACCGCGGCGAGTGGGCTCTCGACAGCTCGGCCACCCACCTCAAGGAGGCCGTCGACGCCAGCCTGCAGCGGCTCGGCGTCGACCAGATCGCACTGTGGCAGCACCACCGGCCAGACCCCTCGGTGCCCTACGAGGACGTCATCGGCACGCTGCGCGAGATCCACGAGTCCGGCAAGGTCGCGATGCTCGGTCTCTCCAACGCGGACCCGGAGCAGATCCGGCTCGCGCACGCGGTGCTCGGCAGCGCGCTGGTCAGCGTGCAGAACCAGTACAGCCCGGCCTTCCGGTCCAGCGCGCCGGAGATCGACGTGTGCGAGGAGCTCGAGCTGGCGTTCCTGCCGTGGAGCCCGCTCGGGGGCCTGGGCGACGCCAAGGACCTGGCCGAGAAGCACCCGGCGTTCGCAAGGGTGGCCGAGGACCGGGGTGTCAGCCCGCAGCAGGTGGCGCTCGCCTGGGAGCTCGCTCAGTCGCCGGTGGTCATCCCGATCCCCGGTGCGAAGCGGCCTTCGTCGATCCAGGACTCGGCTGCTGCAGCTGATCTCGAGCTGACGGCCGACGAGCTGGCGGCGCTCGACGCCAGCTGAGCTGTCGCTGCTGTCGGGTGGTCTCGTGACGGTCGCTGGGGCGACCTCCTCGACCGGCGTCGGGTCGAGTCGGGTGGGTCGGTCTACGCGTCAGGTGGGTAGCTCGTCGTTGCGGGCTTCGAGAAGCTTCGTCGGGGCGGAGAGGCGCCAGGCCTCGAAGGCGAGCTCGGCGAGCTCGTCGCGCTCCACCCCCTCCAGCCGTACGACGACCCATCCCGAAGCCCCCGCGGTGAACTGCACCTCGAAGACGTCGGGTCGCTCGGCGACGAGGGCCAGCTGCTCGGCCAGCGTCTGCTTGAGGCCGACCGTGCGGGTCGCGGGCCACAGGTAGCCGAACGTGTGGCCGGAGACGGCGAACTTCGAGTAGCGCTGGTGGTCGGTGCGCTCGACGGCGGGCAGCTGGCCGACCAGGTCGAGGAAGTCGGGGATCCCGGTCGGCACCCGGCCATGATGGGGCGGGCGGTGCTGCGGGTCCAGACTGGGGGCATGTCCTCCCTGCTGACCGGCCGACCCGTCGAGACCTGGCTGACCGACATGGACGGCGTCCTGGTGCACGAGGAGGTCCCGATCCCCGGCGCCACCGACTTCATCGCGGCGCTGCAGGCGACCGGACGCCGGTTCCTGGTGCTGACCAACAACTCGATCTACACCCCGCGCGACCTGCGCGCGCGGCTGCTCGGCAGCGGCATCGACGTGCCCGAGGACGCCATCTGGACCTCCGCGCTCGCCACCGCCCAGTTCCTCGCCGACCAGCGCCCGTACGGGACGGCGTACGTCGTGGGGGAGGCCGGACTGACCACCGCGCTGCACGACATCGGCTACGTGATGACCGACCGCGACCCCGACTACGTGGTGCTCGGCGAGACGCGCACCTACTCCTTCGAGGCGATCACCAAGGCGATCCGGCTGATCGCGGGCGGGGCGCGGTTCATCGCGACCAACCCCGACCCGAGCGGGCCGAGCCAGCAGGGCCTGCTGCCAGCGACCGGGTCGGTGGCGGCGCTGATCAGCACGGCCACCGGGCGGACGCCGTACTTCATCGGCAAGCCCAACCCGCTGATGATGCGCAGCGCGCTCAACCGCATCGACGCCCACTCGGAGTCGACGGTGATGGTCGGGGACCGGATGGACACCGACATCATCAGCGGCCTCGAGGCCGGCCTGCGCACGGTGCTGGTGACCACCGGGTCGACGCGGCCCGAGCAGGTCGAGACCTTCCCCTACCGGCCCACCGAGGTCGTCGACTCGGTCGCCGACCTGGTCGAGATGGTGGGCCGCAGCGAGGCCTGACCGGTCCGCCCTCCAAGCCCCACTCCGCCATGTGGTCGAGCACCGCGCGCGGACGTCGTCCTCAGCGGCACCGGCGACCTGAGGTCGCGCGGGCCCGGGTGGCAGCATGCTCGGCATGCTCGACGTCACCCGGGTCCGCGCCTCCTTCCCCTCGCTGTCCGACGGACTCGCCCGCTTCGACGGGCCGGGCGGCTCGCTCGTGCCGACCGAGGTCGCGCAGGCGGTGTCCGCGGCGATGGCCGCCGGCATGTGCCAGCGCGGCTCGCTCACCGCGCCCGAGCGGCTGACGGAGGAGACGACGACCGGGGCGCGTGCGGCGGTGGCCGGGTTCGTCGGCGGCGACCCGCGGGGCGTCGTCTTCGGCCGCTCGATGACCGCGATCGCCTTCGACCTGGCCCGCACCCTGGCCCAGGGCTGGGGCCCCGCCGACGAGGTCGTCGTCACCCGCCTCGACCACGACGCCAACGTGCGCCCTTGGGTCGTCGCGGCCGAGCGGGCGGGCGCCACCGTGCGCTGGCTGGGCTTCGACCCCGACACCGCCGAGCTCGACGACGTCGCGACCGTGCTCTCCGAGCGCACCCGCCTGGTCGCGCTCACCGGCGCCTCCAACCTCTTCGGCACCCGCCCGCCCGTGCGCGAGGTCGCCGACGCCGCGCACGCCGTCGGGGCGCTCGTGCACGTCGACGCCGTGCACCTGGCCGCCCACGCACCCGTGTCGCTGGAGGCCCTGGGCGCGGATCTGCTCACGTGCTCGCCGTACAAGTTCTTCGGGCCGCACCTCGGGGCGCTCGCCGCCGCCCCCGAGCTGCTCGAGACGCTGCACCCCGACAAGCTGCTGCCCTCCTCCGACGCGGTGCCCGAGCGCTTCGAGCTCGGGACGCTGCCCTACGAGCAGCTCGCCGGCGTGAGCGCGGCCATCGCCTTCATCGACGACATCGGCGGGATGACGGCGATCGAGGAGCACGAGGACACGCTGCTCGCCCGGCTGCTCACCGGCCTCCACGGGCTGGACCACGTGCGGGTGCACGGCTCTCCCGCCCGTCGTACGCCGACCGTGCTGCTGCACGTCGACGGCCTCGCCGGCGAGGACGTCCGGGTCGCGCTCGCCGAGCGCGGGGTGCTCGCGCCCGCCGGCAGCTTCTACGCGATCGAGGCCTCCCGCCACGCCGGGCTCGGCGACGCCGGCGGCGTGCGGGTCGGGCTGTCGCCGTACTCCGACGACGGCGACGTCGACCGACTGCTCGAGGGCCTGGCCGGGCTCGCGCACGGTCGGGCATCCTGAGCACGTGTACGCCGACAACAAGCCCTGCACCGTGTGCGGTTCCGAGGTGAGCCTGCGGGCGCACACCGACCCCAGGCCCGGCACCGACCCCGACGGTCCCGTCGACGACCGGGTCTGCAGCAACCCGGACTGTCCGACCAACAGCGGTGAGCCGGACGCGCCCCGCGCCTGATCAGCCGCCGAGCGCGAGGCGCAGCGCCTCGCGGTGCCGCAGGACCACTGCGACCAGCAGCCCGGCAGCCAGGACACCGAACGGCCACAGTCCGTAGGCGGGCGCCGCGAACAGCACGAAGGCACAGCCGGCGAGCGCGGCCGCCTGCACGACGCCGTGCGACGGACGGTGCCACAGCACCCGGAGCACGACCAGGCACCCGCCCGCCACGCCCGCCGCGGCACCGGCGGTGGCCACGTCGACCTGGGTCGCGGCGATCACCGCCACCACGAAGGCGACCAGCCCCACCAGGCCGACCAGCATCACGACGGCCATGTCGAGCACGGTCGCGCGGACGGGCTTCACCGCAGCAGCCTAGGCAGGCCTAGCCGAGGCGTGCCAGCGTGAGGCCGAAGTCGTCACCAGGATCGGTGAACAGCTCGACCGTCTCGAAGCCGGCCGCCGCGAGCTCGGCCCGGATGCCGTCGGGACGGAACTTGGTCGAGATCTCGACGTGGATCTCCTCCCCGACGGCCAGGTCGAGCTCGATCCCGGCGCCGGGCACCGTGACGTGCTGCTCGGCCTCGGCGCGCAGGCGCAGGTCCATGCGCTCCATGTGGCCGTCCCAGAACGGGACGTAGGAGAACGCGTCGAGGTCGAAGTCGGCCCCGAGCTCGCGGTTGAGCACGGCCAGGCTGTTGCGCACGAAGCGGTCGGTGACGCCGGCCGAGTCGTGGTAGGCCGCGACCAGCCGGTCGACGGGCTTGACCAGGTCGGTGCCGAGCAGCAGCCAGTCGCCGGGGTCGAGCGAGTCGGCGAGCGCGCCGAGGAACGCGCCGCGCTCCTCGACGTAGAGGTTGCCGATCGTGCCGCCGAGGAAGGCGACCAGGCGGTGCGCGCCCGGCTCGTTGGCCGGCAGGTGCGACAGGTGCAGCGTGAAGTCGCCGACCAGGGCCTCGACGGCCAGCCCGGGGTAGCGCTCGCCGAGCATCTGCGCGGCGTCGCGCAGGGTCTGCTCGGAGACGTCGACCGGCACGAAGCGCCGCAGCCGCCCGGCCGCGGCGAACGCGTCGAGCAGGGTGCGGGTCTTGTCGCTGGTGCCGGACCCCAGCTCGACGACGGTCGTCGCGTCGCAGGTCGCCACGACGTCGGCTGCGTGGTCGAGCAGGATCCGCCGCTCGGCCTCGGTCGGGTAGTACTCCGGCAGGCGGGTGATCTCGTCGAAGAGCCGCGACCCCTCGTCGTCGTAGAGCCACTTGGGCGGCAGCCGCCGCGGGTGGCTGCCGAGCCCGCGGCGTACGTCGTCGACGAGGGAGCCCGACGCCCAGTCGCTGTCGATCAGCACCTCCACCTTCGGGGCGCTCACCGGCCCGCCACCGGGGTGCCGCCGTCGGCCAGGCGTACGCCGGTGACCGCCCAGCGCGCTGGGTGCGGGTAGAAGTTGCGGTAGGTCGTGCGGGCGTGGCCCGGCGGGGTCAGCGCGCAGCCGCCCCGGAGCACCATCTGGTTGGACATGAACTTCCCGTTGTACTCGCCGATGGCCCCGGGCAGCGGATGGAAGCCGGGGTAGGGGTGGTAGGCCGAGGCGGTCCACTGCCAGGCGTCGCCGTGGACCTGGCGCAGAGCGCCGTTGGACGGGCCGGCCGCGCGGGGGTGGTGGGAGCCGGATCGGGGGACGTCGCCACCGGCCCCGGTGGAGGTGACCGCGTGCTCCCACTCGCCCTCGGTGGGCAGCCGCTTGCCGGACCAGGTGGCGAAGGCGTCGGCCTCGTAGAAGCTCACGTGGCACACGGGGGCGCCGGGGTCGACGGGCCAGGTGCCGTGGAGGGTGTGCTCGAGCCAGACGCCGTCGTGCTGCGACCAGTAGAGGGGGGAGTCCCACGACTCCGCGCCGACGCGGGCCCAGCCGTCGGAGAGCCACAGCTCGTGGCGCCGGTAGCCGCCGTCGGCCATGAACTCCAGCCACTCGGCGTTGGTCACCAGCCGGTCGGCGAGCCGGTAGGGCTCGAGCCACTGGCGGTGGCGGGGCAGCTCGTTGTCGAAGCAGAACCCACCTGACGGCCCAGGACCCTGGGTCACGGCGTCGTGGCCGATCTCGACCAGCCCGCCCTCGACCTCGACCCAGCCGAGCGTGTCGGGCTCGGACGGCGGGGGAGGGGTGCCGGCGTAGACGGGGCGCAGCGGGTTGCGCGACAGGACGTGCTTGATGTCCATGAGCAGCAGCTCCTGGTGCTGCTGCTCGTGGTGGAAGCCGAGCTCGACCGTGGCACCGAGCTTGGCCAGGGTGCCGCCGTCGAGGGAGGTGAGGAGGTCGCGGACCCGGTCGTCGACGTTGGCGCGGTAGTCGCCCACCTCGTGGACTCCCGGGCGGGTGACGAGACCGCGGTCGGGGCGCGAGAAGCGCGGGCCGAGGGTCTCGTAGTAGCTGTTGAAGAGGAACCAGTACTGGTCCTGGAACGGGGCGAAGCCGGACTCGTTCTCAGCGAGCAGGAAGGTCTCGAAGAACCAGGTGACGTGGGCGCGGTGCCACTTCGTCGGCGACACGTCGGGCATCGACTGCACCGTCTGGTCCTCGGGGGAGAGCGGCGAGGCCAGGCTCTCGGTGTGCGCACGGACCTCGTCGTAGCGCTGGACCAGCCCATGGGGGTCCCAGTCGGTCGGCCAGTCGGCCGGGGTCTGGATGACAGTCATGGCTCAACTAGACACGCGGGCACCGACGGTGTCGACACCCTCCGGCGTTCGGGTCAGAGAAAGGTCATGCCCTCGCCGCGGTACGTCGGCACCACGGCCACCACCTCGTCACCGTCGGTGCCCCCGACCAGGTGCAGGTCGGCCACGCGCTCGCACAGCTCGCCGGCCTTGGCGTGGCGGAACCACACGCGGTCGCCGATCGCCAGCCCGTCGGCGGTCTCGCCGCGCAGCGGCGTCTGCACTCGCCCGCGCCCTCGGCGCCCAGCATCCGCAGCCCCTCCGGGTACGTCGGCACCGGCAGCCGGTCCGGACCCGCGGCCCCCGAGGCGATCCAGCCGCCGCCGGCCACGGTCACCAGGCCCGGCCCGGGGCGGCGGGTGACGGCGAGCCCGAACAGCGCGGCGGGCACCGGGGTGAAGGAGTCGTAGCCGTCGAAGAGCGCCGGGGCGAGCAGCCCGGACCCGGCCGCCACCTCGGTCACCGACGGGTCGGCGACGGTGGTCTCGATCGAGCCGGTCCCGCCGCCGTTGACGAGCTCGAGGTCGGCCAGCCTGCGCACGGCCGCCACCACCGCGCCGCGGCGCTCGGTCAGCTCGGCGACCGAGGCCCGCTTCAGGCGGCGTACGGCGAGGCCGCGGGCGGCCTGCAGCAGCCCGCCGGCCGGCCGGTCCTGGAGCCCGGCGACCTGGCCCTCGTAGGCCATCAGCCCGACCAGTGCGAACGCCGGGTCGTCGGCGACCACGCGGGCCAGGGCGACCGCCTGGTCGACGGAGTGCACGGGGGAGCGGCGCGGGCCGAGGTGGACCCGGTCGCCGGCCAGGCGCAGCGACGCGTCGAGGTCGAGGCAGACCCGGATCGGCACCTCGACCTGCGCGACGGTCGTGCGCACCAGGTCGAGCGACTCCACCGAGTCGACCATCAGCGTGACCCGCTCGAGCAGCACCGGGTCGGCGGCCAGCTCGCGGAGCGCGCCGCGCTCGGCAGTGGGGTAGCCGACGACGACGTCCTCGTGCTCCTCGGCCAGCCAGAGCGCCTCGGCGAGCGTGAACGCGAGCAGCCCGGCGTACTCCTCGCGGGCCAGGACCCGGTCGAGGAGCGCCCGGCAGCGCACCGACTTGCTGGCCACGCGGATCGGCGTACCGGCAGCGCGGCGGGCCAGGTCGGCGGCGTTGGCGTCGAAGGCCTCGAGGTCGACGACGGCGACGGGTGCGTCGAGGTGCTGCGTCGCGCGCTCGATGCGGGCATGCTGGCTCGTCGTGGGCGACATGAGGGCGAGTCAAGCAGGCGCCACCTGGCGCAACTGGGCGGGCAACCAGCGCGCCACCGGCATCGAGGTCGTCACGCCGCGCACCGCCGAGGAGGTCCCGCGGCTGCTGGCCGACGCCGCCGAGCGGGGACGCCACGTCCGCCCGATCGGCAGCAGCCACTCCTTCACCGCGATCGGTGTGCCCCGCGACGTGCAGCTGCGCCTCGACCACCTCGACCGGGTCCGCCACGTCGACACCACCACCGGGCTCGTCACCGTCGAGGCCGGGATGACGCTGCGCGCGCTCAACCGCACGCTGGACGCGTTCGGCCTGGCGCTGACCAACCTCGGCGACATCGACGCCCAGACCGTCGCGGGCGCCGTCTCGACCGGCACCCACGGCACCGGCGCGGCGTACGGCGGCCTCGCGACGCAGGTCCGCGGCCTCGAGCTGGCCCTGCCCGACGGCACGACGCTCACCTGCTCGGCCGACGAGCACCCCGACGTCCTCGCCGCCGCCCGCGTCGGCCTCGGCGCCCTCGGCGTGGTCACCGCGGTGACGCTGCAGACCGTGCCGGCGTTCGCGCTGCACGCCCGCGAGGCCGGCGGCGACCTCGACGAGGTGCTCGAGCGCTTCGACGACGACGCGGCGAGTACCGACCACGTCGAGTTCTACTGGTTCCCGCACACGCGCCGGGTGCTGACCAAGCACAACACGCGGGTGTCGCTCGACCCCGCCGCGCTGCGACCGCTGTCACGCCGCCGGGCCTGGTGGGACGACGACGTCCTCAGCAACACGGTCTTCGGCGGGCTGGTCGGCGTCGGCCGCCGCGCCCCGGGACTGGTCCGGCCGCTGGCCCGGGTGTCGGCCTCGGCGCTGGGTGACCGCGAGTTCAGCGACGTCTCGCACCGGGTCTTCGTCTCGCCGCGGCGCGTGCGCTTCGAGGAGATGGAGTACGCCGTCCCGCGCGAGCACGGCCTCGACGTGCTCCGCGAGCTCGTGGCGACCGTCGAGCGGAGCCGGTGGCGCATCGCGGTGCCGGTCGAGGTGCGCGTCGCCGCCGCCGACGACGCCGCGCTGTCGACCGCCGAGGGGCGCGACACCCTCTACGTCGCCGTCCACACGGCGCCGGGCTCACCCGACCGGCCGGCGTACTTCGCGGCGCTGGAGGCCATCGCCGGCGACGTCGGCGGCCGCCCGCACTGGGGCAAGCTGCACGGACTCGCGCTGCCCGACCTCCTCGAGCGCTACCCGCGGCTCCCCGACTTCCTCGCGCTGCGCGACCGGCTCGACCCGCAGCGGGTCCTCGGCAACGACCACCTCGAGCGGATCCTCGGCGCCTGAGGTCGACGCAGGCCGTGACCACCCCGGGGGCATGCTCGTTGGGACAGCGACCCCGTCTCCTGGAGGACCGATGAACCGCCGCCCCGCCCGCCTGCTCGCCGCCCTGGCCGCGACCGTCCTCGGCGCCGGACTGCTCACGGCCCCCGCTCCCGTCGAGGCCGCCCCGGCCGAGCGCAAGACGTCGTGGGCCCCGGTCGCCCGGGCGACGATCACCCCCGGCGTGATGGCCTACACCGCCGGCGCGCAGTGCACGACCAACTTCGTCTTCACCGACGCCGTCGGCGGCGTCTACCTCGGCTACTCCGCCCACTGCGCCGGCAAGGGCGCGGCCACCGACACCGACGGCTGCCGCACGGCGTCCCTTCCGCTGGGCACCAGGGTCACCTTCGTGCGCGGCGGCAGCCTCGTCAGCGGCGGCACCCGCCTCGGCGGCGGCCGGCTCGCCTACTCCTCCTGGCTGACCGAGAAGCGGATCGGCACCACCGACCCCAACACCTGCGCCCACAACGACTTCGCCCTCGTCAAGGTCGACGCCCGCGACGTGCGCAAGGTCAACCCGTCGGTGCCCTTCTGGGGCGGCCCGACCGGCATCGACACCAGCGGCCTGGCCCTCGGTGAGCGCGTCTACAGCTACGGCAACTCCAGCCTGCGCGGCGGCCTGAGCGTCCTGTCGCCCAAGTACGGCGCCGGCCTCGGCGACGCCCGCGCCGACGGCGGCTGGTCGCACCCCCTCTACACCGTCACCCCCGGCGTCCCCGGCGACTCCGGGTCCGGCTTCATGACCGGCGGCGGCAAGGCCATCGGCACCCTGTCGACCGTGGCGATCGCGCCGTTCCCGGCGTCCAACAACCTCGGCGACATGGCCAAGGAGCTGGCGTTCGCCCAGCGCCACTCCGGCATCCGGGGCCTGCGGCTGACCCGCGGCACCAAGCCGTTCCGCGGCCTCCTCTGAGCCTGTCGCCGCCCTCGACGAGGCTCCGCGGGGATCGTTGTCCCAAGGTCTGCTGAACACCGGCTGAAGGTTGGGTGCCCCGCCCGACTCCGGTCCGGAACGCCCCGATCCCGGTGGTCTGATGACATCCGGACTGGGCACTGGACACCCGCCAGCCACGCACAGCCGCGACCGGCCCCGCACCGCAGCGGGCGACGACCACTTGGGGAGCACCGCACCATGGCACGCAGCACGACACGCCTGAAGCGGGTCGCGACGGTCGTCCCCCTCGCCCTCGTCTCCGCCGCCTGGACCACCCACCTGGCCGGCGCCGGCACCGCCCTGCCCGGGCAGGCCGCGTCCTCGCAGACCGCCTCGCCGCGCACCCTGCCCGACGACATCCGCGTGCCGCTCGCCCCGATCGACTATCCCGCCAGCCTGTCGCGCCCCGACGAGGTCACCGCCGGCGACACCCGCTTCGCCACCGTCGTCGCCACCCCGTCCTCCGGCGACATCCCGGCCGCCGCCCTGGCGGCGTACCAGCGTGCGGAGACCGTCATCAACGCCGCCGACCCGACCTGCGGCCTCAGCTGGCAGCTCGTGGCCGCCATCGGTCGCGTCGAGTCCGACCACGGCCGCTAC
>JAOPXU010000417.1 GCA_025964985.1 Nocardioides sp. | reverse complement strand
TTCCTCGGCGGGCCGCCCCTGGTCAAGATGGCCACCGGCGAGGAGTCCGACGACGAGTCGCTCGGCGGCGCCGAGATGCACGCCCGCACCTCCGGCCTCGCCGACTACCTGGCCGAGGACGAGCGCGACGCCATCCGCATCGGCCGGCGCATCGTCGCCCGGCTCAACTGGCGCAAGACGGCGACCGGCTCCCCGACGTACGCCGAGCCCGAGCGCGACCCCGAGGACCTGCTCGACCTCATCCCCACCGACCTCAAGGTGCCGTTCGACCCGCGCGAGGTCATCGCCCACCTCGTCGACGGCGTCTCGCCCACCAACGGCGCGGTGTTCGACGAGTTCAAGCCGCTCTACGGCACCTCGCTGGTCACCGGCTGGGCGCGCCTGCACGGCCGCCCCGTCGGCATCCTGGCCAACGCCCAGGGCGTGCTGTTCAGCGAGGACGCCCAGAAGGCCACGCAGTTCGTGCAGCTGGCCAACCAGAGCGACACCCCGCTGCTGTTCCTGCACAACACCACCGGCTACATGGTCGGCAAGGACTACGAGCAGGGCGGCATCATCAAGCACGGCGCGATGATGATCAACGCGATCAGCAACTCCACCGTCCCGCACCTGACCGTGGTCCTGGGCGCCTCCTACGGCGCCGGCAACTACGGCATGAACGGCCGCGCCTACGAGCCGCGCTTCCTCTTCACCTGGCCCAGCGCTAAGTCGGCCGTCATGGGCCCGGCGCAGCTGGCCGGCGTCCTCGAGATCGTCGCCCAGCAGTCGGCCGAGTCGAAGGGCGAAGTCTTCGACGCCGAGGGCTTCGCCGCCATCAAGCAGGTGGTCGAGGCCCAGGTCGAGGAGCAGTCGCTGCCCCACTTCCTGTCCGGGATGCTCTACGACGACGGGGTCATCGACCCCCGCGACACCCGCACCGTCCTCGGCATCTGCCTCTCGGTGATCGACAACAAGTCGTTCACCGGCACCGACCGCTTCGGGGTGTTCCGCCCGTGATCACACGACTCCTGGTCGCCAACCGTGCCGAGATCGCCTCGCGCGTGTTCCGCACCTGCCGCCGCCTCGGCATCGAGACGGTCGCGGTCCACTCCGACGCCGACGCCGACCTGCCCTACGTCGGCGAGGCCGACCTGGTCGTGCACCTGCCGGGCACCGCGCCGGCCGACACCTACCTGCGCATCGACCTCGTCGTCGACGCAGCACGGCGCTCGGGAGCCGACGCGGTCCACCCCGGCTACGGCTTCCTGTCCGAGAACGCCGACTTCGCCCGCGCCGTCCTCGCCGCCGGGCTCACCTGGGTCGGCCCCCAGCCCGAGTCGATCGAGGCGATAGGCTCCAAGATCGAGGCCAAGCGGCTGATGGAGGCCGCCGGCGTACCCGTGCTCGAGGCGCCCGACGAGCCCACCGACGACGACCTGCCGCTCATCGTCAAGGCCAGCGCCGGCGGCGGCGGTCGCGGCATGCGCATCGTGCGCCGCCTGGCCGACCTGCCCGGCGAGATCGAGCAGGCCCAGGCCGAGGCGGCCTCGGCGTTCGGTGACGGCACCGTGTTCGTCGAGCCCTACGTCGAGCGCGGCCGTCACGTCGAGGTCCAGGTCGTCGGCTACCCCGACGGCGTGGTCGTCCTCGGCGAGCGCGACTGCTCGCTGCAGCGGCGCCACCAGAAGGTCGTCGAGGAGGCCCCGGCGCCCCGGCTGCCCGACGGGACCCGGGCCGCCCTGCACGAGGCCGCGCGCGCGGCCGCTGCGGCGATCGGCTACCTCGGCGCCGGCACCGTCGAGTTCCTCTACGACCAGGCCGCTGACCGGTTCTTCTTCCTCGAGATGAACACCCGGCTCCAGGTCGAGCACCCGGTCACCGAGATGACCCACGACGTCGACCTGGTCGCCGAGCAGCTGGCGGTCGCCGAGTCCGGAGGAGACCCGACCCGGGTCCACGAGTCCCGGGGGCACGCCATCGAGGTCCGCCTCTACGCCGAGGACCCCGCCGCCGACTACCAGCCGCAGAGCGGGCTGCTGACGGCGTTCGAGATCCCCACCGGCGACGGCGTCCGCGTCGACACCGGCTTCGCGGCCGGCAACGAGGTCTCCACCCACTACGACGCGATGCTGGCCAAGGTCGTCGCCCACGCTCCGACGCGCGAGGCCGCGGCCCGCGCGCTCGCCGGCGCGCTGCGCCGGGCCCGCATCCACGGGGTCACCACCAACCGTGAGCAGCTCATCGCGGTCCTCACCTCGCCCGCCTTCCTCGCCGGCGACGTGAGCACCGCGTTCCTCGCCGAGCAGCTGCCCGAGACGCCGGCGCCCACCGGACGCCCCGAGGTCGCGGCAGCCGTCGCGATCGCGGAGCAGGCGCGCGCGGCCAGGACCGTCCAGCACGGTCTTCCCGTCGCCTGGCGCAACGTCGTCAGCCAGCCGCAGGTCACCGAGTTCACCTCAGCCACCGTCGAGTGGTGGGGCGGCCGTGACGGCTACACCGTCGACGGCGTCACCGTCGTCACCGCGTCGCCCAACCGGGTCACGCTCGAGGTCGACGGGGTCCGGATGTCATATGAGGTGGCTGCCGGAGCCGCCGATGCGTATGACGTCGACTGGCCCGGCGGCCACGTCGCCCTGCAGCGGGTGCCCCGATTCACCGACCCCGCCGACGCGGTCGCGAGCGGGAGCCTGCTCGCACCCATGCCCGGCACCGTCGTCCGGGTCGCCGTCGAGCCCGGCCAGCAGGTCGCCGCCGGCGACACCGTGCTGGTCCTCGAGGCCATGAAGATGCAGCACACCGTGAGCGCGCCGCTGTCCGGCACGGTCTCGGTGGTCCACGTCCAGCCCGGGGCCCAGGTGGCCTCGGGAGAAGTCCTCGCCGTCGTCGAGTCCGAAGGAGACACCGCATGAGCACCGCACTGTTCACCGAGTCCGAGGAGCGCCAGGAGCTGCGCGTCCAGGTCGCCAAGCTCGCCTCGAAGTACGGCCGCGAGTGGTTCACGCAGAAGGCGCGGGCCGGCGAGAAGACGACCGAGCTCTGGCTCGAGATCGGCAAGAACGGCTACCTCGGCATCAACATCCCGGAGGAGTACGGCGGCGGGGGCGGCGGCATCGGCGACATCGCCGCGGTCTGCGAGGAGCTCGCCGCGCAGGGCTGCCCGCTGCTGCTGATGGTCGTCAGCCCGGCCATCTGCGGCACCGTGATCGCCAAGTACGGCACCGAGGCCCAGAAGCAGAAGTGGCTGCCCGGCCTGTGCGACGGCACCAGCACGATGGCCTTCGCCATCACCGAGCCCGACGCCGGCACCAACACCCACAACATCACCACCACCGCCCGGCGCGACGGCGACGAGTGGGTGCTCAAGGGTCAGAAGATCTGGATCTCCGGCGTCGACGAGGCCGACAACGTCCTCGTCGTCGCCCGCACCGAGGACGCCAAGACCGGCAAGGTCAAGCCGGTGCTGCTCGTGGTGCCGACCGACAGCCCCGGCTTCGAGTTCACCCACATCCCGGTCGAGATGGTCTCGCCCGAGAAGCAGTTCCAGGTGTTCATCGACGACGTCCGGCTGCCCGCCGACGCGCTCGTCGGCGACGAGAACGGGGGCATGGTGCAGCTGTTCGCCGGCCTCAACCCCGAGCGCATCATGGCGGCGTCGTTCTCGCTCGGCCTCGCCCGCTACGCCCTCGAGAAGGCGACCGCCTACGCCAAGGAGCGCGAGGTCTTCGGCGCCCCGATCGGCAGCCACCAGGCGATCGCCCACCCGCTGGCCCAGAGCCACATCGAGATCGAGATGGCACGGCTGATGACCCAGAAGGCCGCCGCCCTCTACGACGCCGGTGACGAGACCGCCGCCGGTCCAGCCGCCAACATGGCCAAGTACGCCGCCGCCGAGGCCGCGTGCGACGTCGTCGACCGGGCCGTGCAGACCCACGGCGGCTACGGCGCCAGCCAGGAGTACGGCATGGCCGGGCTGCTGGTGGCCACGCGCGTGGGGCGCATCGCCCCGGTGAGCCGCGAGATGATCCTCAACTTCGTGGCCATGCACTCGCTCGGGCTGCCCAAGAGCTACTGACGGTGGCCGAGCGGAGGGCGCCGGGCGGACGGCGGGTGTCCTAGTCTGACCGGCATGTCCGATGGCTGGACCGTGGGCGGTGCCACGGCGTTGCAGCACCACGCGGCCACGGCCGCGGCGGCGCTCAACGGCCTGGTCGGGAGCTGGCCCGAGTCGATCGACGAGGACGCGATGACCGCCCTGCGGACGGTCACCGCCGAGGGCATCGGCCTGCCGCCGCTCCGGCGTCCCCCGACCGGGCCGCGGCGGCTGCCCGTGCGCCCGGCGACCGAGCTGATGCCGTTCGCCGAGCAGTTCGCCGTCGACGTCTCGGTCATCGACGAGCAGATGCGCTCGGAGTGGTTCGAGCTCCTCGGCGACGCCCTGCTCGACGCCACGATCGTCGTCTGGGTGTCCGACTTCGTCCCGCGGGTCCGCGCCGCGCTCACCGCGCTCTTCGGCGACGACCCGTGGTTCGACGTCCCGCTGGCGCGCACGCGCCACGCGCGGGTGGTGATGGACGAGTTCAGCCGCGAGGTGGCGCTCCTCGACGCCCTCGACCCCGTCACGACCGAGCTGGTGCGGCTGCGCGGGGCCCGGCAGCACACCTGCCGCCTGTGCATGTCGCGGCGCAGCCTCGACGCCATGCGCGCCGGCGCCGACGCACGCACCTTCGAGTCCATCGACCGCTACCGCCAGAGCGACCTCGACGCCGCCCAGCAGGCGGCCCTGGCCCTGACCGACGCGATGGTCTGGACCCCCGCCCACCTGCGCCCGCGCGACCTCGACGCCGTCCGCGAACACCTCACCCCGGCCCAGGCCGTCGAGGTGGTGCTCGACGTCATGCGCAACTCCGCCAACAAGATCGCGGTCGCCCTGGGGGCCGACGAGCCCGAGGTCGACGGCGTCCAGCTCTTCGAGCTCGACCCGTCCGGAGACCTCCGGTTCCCGTGATCCGACGGGGGCCTGAGTAGATTCCAGGCATGGGTGCCGTGGGCGGGGTCGACCGCACGCAGCGCCGCCACACCGTGCTCGGCTTCCCGCTGGCCGTCGTCTACAAGTTCTTCGACGACCAGGGCAACGTCCTGGCGGCCGCCGTCACCTACTACGCGTTCGTCGCGATCTTCCCGCTGCTGCTGCTCGCCTCCTCGATCCTCGGCTTCCTGCTGCAGGGCAACCCGGAGATGCAGGAGCAGGTGCTCGACTCGGCCCTGGCGACGTTCCCCATCGTCGGCGACGAGCTCGGCCGGCCCCAGGGCCTGCAGGGCTCGACCAGCGCGGTCGTCGTCGGTGGCCTGGCCGCCCTCTACGGCGCCGTCGGCCTCGGCCAGGCCCTGCAGAACCTGATGGCCGTCGCCTGGGCCGTGCCGCGCAACAGCCGCCCCAACCCGATCTTCGCCCGGGTGCGCAGCCTGGGCCTGCTGGTCTTCGCCGGCTTCGGTGTCGTCGGGATCTCGGTGTTCTCCGCCGTCGGTCGCAGCACCGAGATCTTCGGCGGGCGTCTCGACGGCACCGTGGCCTGGTTGGTGCAGATCGCGACCGTCGTGGTCGTCGCCGCGGTGCTCACGGTGCTGTTCCGGCTCGCCGCGGCCCGCAGCGCCGGCGTCCGTACGGCGGTCCCGGGCGCGCTCACCGTGGCGGTCATGTGGCAGGCGCTGCAGTACATCGGCACGGTCTACGTCACCAACGTGCTCACCGGCGCCAGCTCGCTCAACCAGACCTTCGCCTTCGTCCTCGGTCTCGTCGGCCTCATCTACATCGCCTCGGTGATGGCGATCCTCGGCGTCGAGGTCAACGTCGTCCTTGCTCGCCGGCTCTGGCCGAGAGCACTGCTCACGCCGTTCACCGACGCCGTCGACCTCACCGACGCCGACCGCCGCGCCTACGCGATGTACGCCCAGATGCAGCGCCACAAGGGGTTCGAGACCGTCGTCGTCCGCTTCGACGGACGAGACGGCGACACCCACGAGATCGTCCTCGAGCCCGACAAGCGCGGGCCCGAGCTCGCCGGCTCCGTCGACGCCGACCCCGACCCCGGCCCGCCTCCCACCGCCCCGGTCGCGGCGCACCGCGGCGAGAGCGACCGGTCCATCCCGTGACCGCGGAACCCGGGCGGCGGGGTCAGCTGGTGACGTCCTTGACGCCGAAGCGCGCCCAGGCGGCCAGGAAGAACACCACGACGTAGGCCAGGGCGACGTAGAGGCCGTCCCCGACCCCGGACCAGGCCACCGGGTCGCGCAGGAGGTCGCCGAAGGCCATCCAGTGGTGGGTGATGAGGTAGGGGTGCACCCAGCTGACCTGCGGGATGGCGTCGAGGATCAGGCTGGTGGCGCTGAAGAGGATCGTGGCGATGGTGGCCGCGATCGGCTGCTCGGTCAACGTGGAGATGAACAGCCCCACGGCGCCCAACGACGCCAGGCACGCCGCGATGTAGGCCGACACGCCGAGCACCCGGACGAGGCCGTCGGCGAAGGAGATCTGGGTCCCCGACAGGGTGGTGAGGTCGCCGCCGCCGAAGAGGGCCAGCCCGACCGCCATGCCTGTGATCGTGACGGTGAGGGTGGCGACGACCGCGAACACGACCAGGGCGGCGTACTTGACCGCCAGCAGGCGGAGCCGGGCCACCGGGACCGTCAGCAGGTAGCGCAGCGTCCCGACGTTGGCCTCGCCGGCGATGGTGTCGCCGGCGATCACCGAGATCGCCAGGGGCAGGAACAGCCCGAGCTCGATCGTGAGCGCGGACAGCGCGACGAAGAGCCCGTTCTCGGTGATCGATCGGAAGAAGTCGGGCGCCTCGTCGCCGGGGTGCGAGGCCGTCGTCCTGACGGCGATGGCGATGAGGACCGGCACGGCCGCCAGCACGAGCAGGCCGATCTGGTTGCGTCGTCGCCGGAAGATCAGGCGCAGCTCGGAGCGCAGGAACCGCGTGGAGGGCCGGCGCACTGCGCGTGGCCCGGTCCGCGGCCCGGTCGTGGTCTCAACCGCTGACATCGAAGCCCTCCCCGGTCATCGCCACGAAGATGTCCTCGAGGCGGGGCGACTCCACCACGTAGCCGGTGACCGAGAGCCCGGCGTGGACGCACGCGGCGACCACCTTCTCGGGGGCCACCGAGCCCAGTCGCCCGGTGACCCGGCCGGGCTCGGTGCGGACGTCGGTCAGCCCGAGCTCGGCCATGATGCGGGCCGCCTCCTCGGGCTGGTTGGTCTCGACCCGCGCCTCGGTGTCGTGGATGCCGCGGACCTCGGCGGCGGTCCCCTGGGCGAGGAGGATGCCGGCGTGCATGATGCCGATGTGGGTGCACACCTGCTCCACCTCGGACAGCAGGTGGCTCGAGACCAGCACGGTCGCGCCGTCGTCGGCCAGCGAGCCGATGAGGGTGCGGACCTCGCGGGTTCCTTGAGGATCGAGGCCGTTGGTCGGCTCGTCGAGGATCATCAGGTCCTTGGGCGTGAGCAGCGCGCCGGCGATGGCGAGCCGTTGCCGCATGCCGAGGGAGTAGGCGCGGAACCGCTTGCCCGCGGCGGGTCCGAGGCCGACCCGGTCGAGCGCGGCGTCGACGCGCCGGTCGACGGTGGCCGGGTCGGCGGTGCGGTCGGCCGCGTCGAGCCGCAGCAGGTTGGCCCGTCCGGAGAGGTAGGGGTGGAACGCGGGGCCCTCCACGAGCGCGCCGACGCGCGGC
>JAOPXU010000405.1 GCA_025964985.1 Nocardioides sp. | reverse complement strand
GGTTGAAGGCCCGCATCTTGCAGGTCTCCTCGACGAAGCGCACGCCGGCGTTGACGAAGAACGAGATCCGGCCGACGACCTTCTCGAAGTCGCCCTCGTCGACCTGGCCCGACTCCTTGACGGCGTCGAGGACGGCGATCGCGGTGCACAGCGCGTAGGCGAGCTCCTGCGTGGGCGTCGCCCCGGCCTCCTGCAGGTGGTAGCTGCAGATGTTGATCGGGTTCCACTTGGGGATCTGGTGGACCGTGTAGGCGATCATGTCGCTGATCAGGCGCAGCGAGTGCTCGGGCGGGAACACGTAGGTGCCCCGCGACAGGTACTCCTTGATGATGTCGTTCTGCGTGGTCCCGGCCAGCTGGCGGGCGACCTCGTCGGGGTCGAGGTCTGGGTTCTGCTCCTCGGCGGCGACCTGGTACATCGCGAGCATCCACATGGCGACCGCGTTGATCGTCATGGAGGTGTTCATCTCCGTGAGCGGGATCTGGTCGAACAGCTTGCGCATCTCACCGAGGTGCGGCACCGGGACGCCGACCTTGCCGACCTCGCCGCGCGACATGACCGAGTCGGGGTCGTAGCCCGTCTGCGTCGGCAGGTCGAAGGCGACCGAGAGTCCGGTCTGGCCCTTGGCCAGGTTGCCGCGGTAGAGCGCGTTGGACGCCTCCGCGGTCGAGTGCCCGGCGTAGGTCCGCATCACCCAGGGCTTGTCCTTGGTCATGGGCGCAGCCTAGAACGGCGGTTACGGGTTGGTAACCGCCGTCCGAGTGGCATATCCGACACTCGGGCCTGCAGGACGCGATTCGGGCAGGTCAGGCGGTGGCGACCTGGCGCTCGACCTCGACCAGCCGGATGAGGTGGGTCATGTGGAGCAGGCGGCGCACGGCGCCGTTGCAGCCGCGCAGCGTCAGGTGGTGGCCCTCGCGGACCGCCTGTCGCGAGGCGGCCGCGAGGACCTTGAGGGCGGTGACGTCGACCGAGGAGACGGCGGTCAGGTCGACGACGACGTGGTCGTGGAGCGCGAGCGCCTCGTAGAGCGCGGTGCGGACCTCCCACGTGCTGCGCACGTCGAAGTCGCCGGCGAGCAGCAGCACGGGTCCGTCGGTGGTGACGTCCACGTCGGCCTCCTCGCGCTGGTGACCAGGACCGCTCGTCCTGTACCCCCTATGACGCGGCAGACGGCGACAAGGTTGCACCCGATCGCGGGCGGGTTGGCTCGAGGTTCCGGGCCAGCAGGCCGGTCGCCGTACCGATCAGCAGCATGCCGACCACACCGCCGGGGCTGAAGATGTGGTCGGTGTGCACCAGCCAGGCTCCCGGCAGCAGCGCCAGCGCCGGCACGCCCCCCAGCCGGTGCCGCCGCAGCTGGTCGACCGACAGCGCGACGCCGCACGCCAGCAGCGACCAGGAGCCCACCTCACCCAGGTCGACGGCCACGCGCAGCATCGCGCTGAAGTCGGCGCTGCGCCGGTAGCCGTCCTCCATGCCGCGGGTGACGTCGCCCGCCGCGACGCCGTAGACGACGTCGAGCGCGGTGTAGAAGACCGCGTAGCCGAACGCGGTCAGGCGCACCAGCCAGGCCAGCGGGTCCTGGCGGCCGCGCACGAGCACCATGAACGCGACGCCGACGAGCGGGAAGAAGACCAGGCCGGCGAGATGCAGCAGGTACCACTGCTCGGCGGTGTCCGGCACGAGGCGGTGCGGGTGCAGGAGCCCCGAGATCCCCAGCACCAGGCCGGGGACGGCCAGGACGAGCGGGAGCAGGACCGGGGCAGGGGGAGGTGGTCTCACCTGGCTACTCTGCCCGCATGGTCAACCTCACCCGGATCTACACGCGCACCGGCGACGGCGGGGAGACCCGCCTCGGCGACATGAGCCTGACCACCAAGAACGACCTGCGCCTGCACGCCTACGCCGACGTCGACGAGGCCAACGCCCACCTCGGCCTGGCCGTGGCCGCGGGTGCGCTCGACGAGGACGTCGTCGCCGTGCTGACCCACGTGCAGAACGACCTGTTCGACGTCGGCGCCGACTTCTGCACCCCGATCGTGCCCGACCCCGAGTACCCGCCGCTGCGGATCACCCAGGACTACGTCGACCGGCTCGAGGGCTGGTGCGACCACTACAACGACACGCTCGAGGCGCTGCGCTCGTTCATCCTGTCCGGCGGCACCCCCGGCGCCGCCCACCTCCACGTCGCCCGCACGGTCGTGCGCCGCGCCGAGCGCTCGGCCTGGGCGGCGTACGAGCAGCACGCAGAGACGATGAACCCACTCGCGATCACCTACCTCAACCGGCTCTCCGACCTCGTCTTCATCCTGGCCCGCCACGCCAACCGCGAGCCGGGCGACGTCCTCTGGGTGCCCGGCGGCGAGCGCTAGCCGCTGGCGCCGGCCGGTCCTGTGGAGACAGGACGAGACGGTCGGCACCGCGTGACACGATCGAGGTGTCATGAACCTGCTCGCCCGCCTCTCCCCCGTCGAGGTCGCCGCCCACTTCCCGCGCGACACCCTGCAGCGGGGCCGTGAGTACGCCGACAACCGGCGGGTCGTGCAGCCCGAGATCGGCGACCTGACCCCGACGACGCTCGTCGCCTCCGCCGAGGTGCGCGGCAGCTCGTTCCGTCCCTACGTCGTGCACCTGCGCGCCTCGGCCTACGGCGACTCGATGTCGCTGGCGACCACGTGCACCTGTCCCATCCACTTCCAGTGCAAGCACGGAGCGGCCCTGGCGCTGGTGCTCGGCTCGCTCTTCGTCCACGACACCGAGGCCGGCTGGGAGCAGCGCCTGCAGGGCCTGGCCGACGACCTGGCCGACCTCGCACCGCCCGAGACCGAGCCGCTCCCCCTCGCCCTGCAGCTGAGCTGGGACGAGGGCCGCGGCGACCGCGTCTACCAGACCTCCGGCCCGCTGCTGCGGCTGCGGCCGATGCAGCCGGGCCGCAAGAAGGGCTGGATCAAGTCGGGCATCGGCTGGAGCAACATCCCCGGCGCGGTGCAGCGCCACGAGCACGTGCCGGGCCAGCTCGCGGTGCTCAAGGCCCTGCACGGCGCGCTCGAGCGCCACGGCGGCTACTGGTACACCGGCCGTGAGCCCGTGGTCGGCGACTTCGGGCCCGACGTCGTGCCGCTGCTGGCCGAGGCGGAGGCGGCCGGCGTACCGCTCCTGCTGCAGCGCTTCTCCGCCCTGCACCTCGCGCCCGACGCGGTCGAGGTCGCCGCCGACGTCCGCACCACCGACGACGGACCGAGCGTGGTGGTGGGCCTCGACCACGGCGACCGGCTGTGGAGCGGCGACCAGGTCCGGCTCTGGGGCGACCCCGCCCACACCGCCCTGCTGCTGCACGACGAGCGCGCCGACGAGCTGACCCTGGCCCGGCTCGCGCGTCGACTGACGCGCGGTCCGGCCCGCGCCCTCACCGGCCCGGCGCTGCAGCTGCCGGCCGAGGCGACCGAGCGGCTCCCCGACGAGCTGGCCCGGCTGCGCCGGCTGCTCCCCCTCGGCTCGAGCGACGGCTCGGTCGACCTGCCCGTGCCGGCGACCCCGCGGCTGCGGCTCACCGTCCGGTGGAGCACCGCCGACGCCGCCACGCTCACCTGGGAGTGGGTCTACGGCGACCACGTCTGCGCCTTCGACGCCGACGACCCCCACCGCGACCGCGTCGCCGAGCGCGAGGTGCTCGCCCGGCTCCCTCAGCCGCCCGCGCCCGAGCGGCGCGAGGTCAGCGGCGTCGACGTCCTCCACCTCGCCCTGCTCGAGCTGCCCGCCTGGCGCGGCTGCGACGACGTCGAGGTCGTCGAGGTCGACGCCCCCGACTTCCGCGAGTCCGACGCGGCGCCGCAGATCAGCTTCGACGTCCCCGACGAACAGGCCGACGACTACACCGACTGGCTCGACCTCGACGTGGTGATCACCGTCGAGGGCGAGAAGATCCCGCTGCCCTTCGTGCTCGCCGCCCTCACGCTCGACCAGGAGTACGTCGTCCTGCCCAGCGGGCTGTTCGTGCGGTCCGACCGGCCCGAGTTCGCCCAGCTCGAGTCCCTCGTCCGCGCCGCTGCCGAGCTCCGCGAGCCCGAGGGCGGGCGGGTCAGCGTCGGCCAGCACGACCTCGGGCTGTGGGCCCAGCTCGCCGAGCTGGGCGTCGTCGACGACCAGGCGGCCGAGTGGGTCCGTCGGGCCAAGGCGCTGCGCGACCTGACCGACATCCCGCGGCCCGAGCCCACCGGCGTCGAGACCGAGCTCCGCTCCTACCAGCGCGACGGGTTCCACTGGCTCGCGTTCCTGTGGCAGCACGGGCTCGGCGGCATCCTGGCCGACGACATGGGCCTCGGCAAGACGCTGCAGGTGCTGGCGCTCGTGGCCCACACCCGCGCGAGCACCGACCAGCCGTTCCTCGTCGTCGCCCCGACCAGCGTGGTCTCGGCGTGGGTGTCCGAGGCCGCCCGGCACTCCCCGGGGCTGCGGGTCCGCGCCGTCACGGCGTCGCAGGCGCGTCGCGGCCGCTCGATCGCCGACCTCGCCGCCGACGCCGACATCGTCGTCACCAGCTACACGCTGCAGCGCCTCGAGACCGACGCCTACGCCGCCGTCGACTGGGCCGGGCTGGTGCTCGACGAGGCGCAGCAGGTCAAGAACCACCAGAGCAAGGCCTACTCGTCGGTGCGCCGGGTGCGGGCGCCGTTCCGCCTGGCCGTCACCGGCACGCCGTTCGAGAACCGCCTGCTCGAGCTGTGGTCGCTGCTGTCGATCGTCACGCCCGGCATCTACCCGCAGCCCTCGGCCTTCTCGCGCAACGTCGTCCGCCCGGTCGAGAAGGAGGGCGACGACCAGGCCCTGCGGCGCTTCACCCAGCGCATCCGTCCCTTCGTGCTGCGCCGCACCAAGGAGCTGGTCGCCGCCGACCTGCCGCCCAAGCAGGAGCAGACCCTCAACGTCGAGCTGCACCCGCGCCACCGCAAGCTCTACGACACCCACCTGGCCCGCGAGCGCCAGCGCATCCTGGGCCTGGTCGACGACTTCGACCACAACCGGGTCGCGATCCTGGCGGCGCTGACCAAGCTCCGCCAGCTGGCCCTCGACCCCGCGCTGGTCGACCCCGACCACGACACGGTCGGCTCGGCCAAGCTCGACGTGCTCGTCGACCACGCCGTCGAGCTGGTCGCCGAGGGCCACCGGGCGCTGGTGTTCAGCACCTTCACGAGCTTCCTCAAGCGCGTGCGCGACCGGCTCGACGCGGCGGGGGTCGAGACGGTCTACCTCGACGGCGCGACGACACGGCGCGGTGACGTCGTCCAGTCCTGGCGCGACGGCTCGGCGCCGGTGTTCCTCATCAGCCTCAAGGCCGGCGGCGTCGGGCTCACGCTGACCGAGGCCGACTACGTCTTCGTGCTCGACCCGTGGTGGAACCCCGCCGCCGAGGCCCAGGC
>JAOPXU010000381.1 GCA_025964985.1 Nocardioides sp. | reverse complement strand
CCCGCGCTGGCCGCGCTCAACCGCGGCGACGGCTACGTCGCCCGGCAGGTCGGCGGGTGGACCAAGCGGTTCGCCGACGCCCGCACCGACGACACCGGCGACTGGACCGACGTCCTGGCCTGGCTCGACGAGCACCAGCCCGCCGACGTCGGGCAGCGGATGATCCACAACGACTTCCGCCTCGACAACCTCGTCCTCGACCCCGACACCCTTGCCGTGCGCGCGGTGCTCGACTGGGAGATGGCGACCGTCGGCGACCCGCTGATGGACCTCGGCGGCGCCCTGGCCTACTGGGTCGAGGCCGGCGACGACGAGATCTTCCAGATGTTCCGCCGTCAGCCCAGCACCACCCCGGGCATGTGGACCCGCGAGCGCATCGTGACCACCTACTGCGAGCGCTCCGGCGTCGCGCTGCCGGCGTCCGGCTGGCTGTTCTACGAGGTCTTCGGCCTGTTCCGCCTCGCGGTCATCGCCCAGCAGATCTGGTACCGCTACGTCCACAAGCAGACGACCAACGAGGCCTACGCCGTCTTCGGCCCGGCCGTCGGCTACCTCGAGGCCCGCTGCCGCACGCTGCTCGCGGACGCCTGATGGGCGTCGTCCTGCTGGTCCGCCACGGCCAGGCGTCGTTCGGCGCCGACGACTACGACGTCCTGTCGCCGGTCGGGTGGCAGCAGGGCCGGCTGCTCGGCGACTGGCTCGCCCAGCGCGGCGTCGTCCCGACCTCGGTGGTGCGCGGTGACCTGCGCCGCCACCGCGAGACGCTCGAGGCCATGACCGAGACCGCCGGCTGGACGCTCGAGCCCGAGGTCGACCCCGACTGGGACGAGTTCGACCACCTCGGCATTGTCGCCTCCCACCCCGAGATCGCCGCGGCCGAGAAGGGCCCGCTCGACCGCAAGGGCTTCCAGCGGATCTTCGAGGAGGCCACCGCCCGCTGGACCGCCGGCGAGGGCGAGTACGACGAGCCGTGGACCGGCTTCGTCGCCCGCACCCGCCGCGCGCTGGACCGCGTGGTCGACTCGGCCGGCAGCGGCAAGACGGTCGTCGTGGTGACCTCCGGCGGCGTGATCGGCGTGCTGGCCGCCGCGCTGGCCGACCCCGACGACGACGACCCGGCCGCCCTCGCCCGCCGCTGGTCGCGGCTCAACGCGGTCACGGTCAACTCGTCGGTCACCCGACTGGTGGCTGGCTCGACCGGCCCGCGGGTGCTGACGTTCAACGAGCACCCCCACCTGGAGGGCGACCACCTCACCTACCGGTGAGCAGCTCCTCGACGCCCGCGAGCGTCGCGGCCATCCCGCTCTGCCACTCGGCGAGCCGGTTGGCCACGATCCGGGCCTCCTTGTCGGGCATCGACTCGATCGCCGGGGTCAGCCCCGACCAGCCGGGACCCATCCGTGCCCAGTGCCGCACCGTGACGGCGTCGCGGCCGGGGTCGACCTCGAAGCCCCAGGTCGCGCTCGGGGTGCCCGACGGGTCGAAGCAGAGCTGCCACACCCAGCGGCGTTCCGGCTCGACCTCGACGACCTCGGCCTCGGTCGACCACTCGCCCAGGTGCGGGTTGGCGTTGAAGCCGCGGAAGCGTGCGCCCACCGCCACCTCGCTCGCGCCGTCGAGCCACTCGACGCGCTGCAGCTCGGGGGAGTAGCGCGCCGGCACCTCGATGTCGGTCACCACCGCCCAGGCCTCGGCGGGCGTCGTCGCGACGCGGGCGGACACCTCGACGGTCGGGCAGTCCCGGTACCTCATGGGGTCATGATGGCCCCATGAAGCTCGGTGTGGCCGTCATCCCGCAGCAGCCCGGCGCGGCCGACTTCGCGCAGGCGGCCGAGCGGCTCGGCGTCGACTCGCTGTGGACCCCCGAGGTCTGGGGCTACGACGCCCTGACCGGCCTGGCCTACCTCGCGGCGCGCACCGAGCGCATCGAGCTCGGCACGTTCGTCGTCCAGCTCGGCTCGCGCAGCCCCGCGCTGCTGGCGACCAGCGCGCTCAGCCTGCAGGCGCTGTCGGGTGGCCGCTTCAACCTCGGCATCGGCGTCTCCGGGCCGGCCGTGATGGAGGGCTGGCACGGGGTCCGCTTCACCAAGCCGGTGCAGACGACGCGCGAGACGATCGAGATCGTCCGCACGGTCAGCCGCGGCGAGCGCCTGGTCCATGACGGCCCCGTCTACCCGCTCCCGCTGCCCGACAGCCGCGGCCGCCCCCTGACGCCGCTGGTCGAGCCGGCCCACGTGCCGGTCTACGTCGCCGCGATGGGTCCGGCCAACCTGCGCCTGACCGGCGAGGTCGCCGACGGCTGGCTCGGCAACGCGTTCGTGCCCGAGTCGGCCGAGGTGTTCCTCGACCCGCTGCGCGCGGGCGCGGAGTCGGCCGGACGCACCCTCGCCGACCTCGACCTGCTGGCGCCGGTCGCCGTCGAGATCGTGGCCGACGACGAGCAGGCCCGGGTCCGCGGCCGCCACCACGCCGACGGCTACGCCTTCACCATCGGCGCCATGGGCACCGGCTCGACCAACTTCTACAACGAGGCGTTCGGCCGCCTCGGCTTCGCCGACGAGGTCGCCGAGGTCGCGCGGCTGTGGCAGGCCGGTGAGCGCGAGGCCGCCGCGGCCGCCGTACCGGTCGAGCTCGGCACGATGACCAACCTGATCGGCACGGCCCCCGCCGTCGCCGAGCGCGTCGAGCGCTACCGCGACGCCGGCATCACCCACCTGCTCGCCAAGCTCGAGGGCTCCTACGACGAGCAGCTCGCCGTCCTCGAGCAGCTCGTCGCGATGGTGCACGCGTGAGCGGTGCCGCCGCCCTCGTCGGGCGGGTCCTGCTGGCGGCTGCGCTGCTCGTCGCCGGCACCGCGCACTTCACGGCGACCGACGAGTTCCTCGGCCAGGTGCCCACCTTCCTACCGCTGCGCGAGGAGATCGTCCTGGTCTCCGGCGTCGTCGAGCTGGCGCTGGGCGTCGCCCTGCTCGTCCTGCGCGGGCACCGGCTGGTAGTCCTCGGCTGGGTGCTCGCCGCCTTCTTCGTCGCCGTCTTCCCCGGCAACGTGTGGCAGGCCGTCAACGGGTCCACGTCGTTCGGACTCGGCAGCACCACCTCGCGGGTTGTGCGGCTGTTCTTCCAGCCGCTGCTGGTGGCGTTGTCGCTGTGGTGCACCGGCGCCTGGGCCGCGTGGCGCCGGCGGGACCGACGGGGCTGACCTCGTACGGTGTGGGCCATGTCCCGCACCCCCTCCGGCGACCCCGAGATCCCCGGCTACGACCGCCGCCGGGTCGACGACGACAGCTGGCTGTTCGTCCGCGAGGGCGTCAAGCGGCGGGTCCGCCGGGTCGGCCCGCCCGAGCAGCTCGCGAGCATCGTCTTCGAGCCCACCGTCGCCCGCACCCGCCAGGGCCGCTTCGAGCGCGGCGTCGCCAGCTTCCTCGCCGCCCAGCACACCGCCTGGCTGCTCCGCGAGCTGAAGATCGACCTCCTGCTCGACGTCGGCGCCAACGTCGGCCAGTTCGCCGCCCAGGCCCGCCGCCAGGGCTACCGCGGCTGCATCGTCTCGTTCGAGCCGGTCCCCGACCTCGTCGAGGTCCTCGAGCGCAAGTCGGCCGACGACCCTGACTGGCACGTCGTCGGGTGCGCCCTCGGCAACGAGGACGGCACCGCCGAGATCAACTGGTCGCGGGGCACCCTCAGCTCGCTGCTGCCCGCCAGCGAGTTCGGCAAGCAGTGGAACGACTCCCTCGACGACATGGCCACCCGTGAGATCGTCGTACGCCGCCTGGACGGCCTGTGGGACGAGGTGGCCGACGGTCTCGAGGCCCCGCGGGCGTTCCTCAAGATGGACACCCAGGGCTACGACGTCGAGACCTTCCGCGGCGCCGGCGACCGGGTCGCCCAGCTCTTCGGCCTGCAGTCCGAGGTGGCGATGGTGCCGATCTACGACGGCATGCCGCGCTTCCTCGACCAGCTCGCGCTCTACGAGTCGGCCGGCTTCGAGACCACCGGCATGTTCCCGGTCAACCGCGACCGCGACACCCTGCGCGCCATCGAGTTCGACCTGATGATGGTCGGCCCGGCCGGCCTCGCCGAACGCCTCGGCGGGCCGCCCGCCTGAGCGCTGGATGGATCCCCGGCGCACCGGGGATCCATCCGCTTCCCGGGCGTTGCAACGCCTGAGAAGCGACAGGACTGCCTGAGAAGCTCGCCGCCCTGCGTACACCAGCACCCCACATAAAGTCAGTCTTGACTGTTTGTTGTTCCTCCGGCAGGGTCGAGGGGTGACCACGACCGCGACCTCCCGCGTGCCGCAGGAGGAGCGCACCCGCGCGATGCGCGCCCGGCTGCTCGAGGCGACCGTCGACTGCCTGGTCGAGCGCGGCTTCGCCGGTACGTCGACCACGCTGGTCTCCGAGCGCGCCGGCGTCAGCCGCGGGGCCCAGCTCCACCACTTCCCGAGCAAGAACGACCTGGTGCTGGCCGCCGTCGAGCACCTCACCGAGGTCCGCGGGGCCGAGCTCGCCGCGGCCGCCGCCGCGCTGCCGACCGGCGCCCGACGCACCCGCGCGGTGCTCGAGATGCTGGCCGACCACTTCACCTCGCCGGTCTTCTTCGCCGCCCTCGAGCTGTGGGTCGCCGCGCGCACCGACGAGACGCTGCTGTCGGCGGTGGCGCCGCTCGAGCAGCGCGTCGGGCGCGAGGCCCACCGGCTCGTCGTCGACGCGCTCGGCGCCGACGAGGCACGCCCGGGCACCCGCGAGCTCGTGCAGGCCACGCTCGACCTCGTGCGCGGCCTGGGCCTCGCCACCACGATCACCGACGACGCCCGCCGGCGCTCGCGGATCCTCGACCAGTGGGCCCTCGTGCTCGACACCCAGCTGAAGGACGCCGCATGACCCTGCTCGACGACCTCCTCGCCGACCTGACCGCCGAGGGCGACCGCCTCCGCGAGGTCGTCGGCGTCCTCGACGCCGACGGCTGGGCCACCCCGACCCCGGCCGAGGGCTGGACCGTCGCCACCCAGGTCGCCCACCTGCTGTGGACCGACGAGACCGCGACGACCGCCGCCCGCTCCCACGTCGAGCCCGAGCCCTGGGACGCCGTCGTCCAGGCGGCGATGGCCGACCCCGACGGTTTCGTCGACGCCGGCGCCCACGAGCTGGCCACCCTCGCGCCGACCGAGCTGCTCGCCGGCTGGGACGCCGCCCGGGTCACCCTGGGCCAGGCGCTGCGCGAGCTGCCCGAGGGTCAAAAGATGCCGTGGTTCGGCCCGCCGATGTCGGCCGCGTCGATGGCCACCGCCCGCTTCATGGAGACCTGGGCCCACGCCCTCGACGTCCACGCCGCCCTCGGCCTCGAGGTCGAGCAGACCGACCGCATCAAGCACGTCGCCCACATCGGCGTGCGCACGCGGGGCTACTCCTTCGTCAACCGCGGGCTCGACGTGCCCGCCGCCGAGGTGCGCGTCGAGCTGACCGCGCCCAGCGGCGAGACCTGGACCTGGGGCCCCGACGACGCGCCCGAGTCGGTCACCGGCTCCGCGATCGACTTCTGCGAGCTGGTCACCCAGCGCGTGCACCGCGCCGACACCGACCTCGTCGCCACCGGCCCCGGCGCCGACGCCTGGCTCGACGTCGCCCAGTGCTTCGCCGGTCCGGCCGGCCCGGGCCGCGAGGCGAGCGCGTGAGCGACCCGCTGCGCGTCGCCAACTGCTCCGGCTTCTACGGCGACCGGCTCTCCGCGATGCGCGAGGTGCTGACCGGCGGTGACGTCGACGTCGTCACCGGCGACTACCTCGCCGAGCTGACCATGCTCATCCTCGGCAAGGACGTCATGAAGGACCCCGCCCTGGGCTACGCGCGCACCTTCGTGCGCCAGGTCGAGGACTGCCTGGGCCTGGCCCTCGAGCGCGGCGTGCGCATCGTCAGCAACGCCGGCGGCCTCAACCCCGCCGGCCTGGCCGACCGGCTCCGCGAGGTCGCGCGCGGCCTCGGCCTCGACCCGCTGGTCGCCCACGTCGAGGGCGACGACGTCCGCTCGCTCGGCTTCGACGGCGCGCTCACGGCCAACGCCTACCTCGGCGGCCTCGGTATCGCCTCAGCCCTGCGCGCCGGGGCCGACGTCGTGGTCACCGGCCGCGTCACCGACGCCTCGCTCGTCGTCGGCCCCGCCGTCGCCCACCACGGCTGGAGCGAGACGGCCTACGACGAGCTGGCCGGCGCCGTGGTCGCGGGCCACGTCCTCGAGTGCGGCACCCAGGCCACCGGCGGCAACTTCTCCGGCTTCAAGACCCTGCCCCTCGACGGCCGTCCGCTCGGCTTCCCGGTGGCCGAGATCGCCGCCGACGGCTCGTTCGTCGTCACCAAGCACGACGGCACCGGCGGCGCCGTCACCGTCGACACCGTCACCGCCCAGCTCGTCTACGAGATCCAGTCGACGCGCTACCTCGGCCCCGACGTCACCACCCACCTCGACACCGTGCAGCTCGAGCAGGTCGGCCCCGACCGGGTCGCGGTCACCGGGGTCAAGGGCGAGGCGCCGCCCGAGCAGCTCAAGGTCTGCGTCAACACCCTCGGCGGCTTCCGCAACACGATGGAGCTGGTCCTCACCGGCCTCGACATCGACGCCAAGGCCGACTGGGTGCGCTCCCAGGTCGACGGCGCGCTCACCGCCGAGACCGTCGCCTGGACCCGCACCGCCCTGCCGCTGCCCGACGCCGACACCGAGGAGGGTGCGTCCTGCCTGCTCCGGGTCACCGTCAAGGACCCCGAGGCCGGCCCCGTCGGCAAGGCGTTCACCGGCCCGCTCGTCGAGCTGGCCCTCGGCTCCTACCCCGGCTTCACGATGACCGCGCCGCCCGGCCCGCCCACGCCCTACGGCGTCTACCAGCCCCGCTACGTCGACCGCTCGGCCGTCACCCACACCGTCGTCCACGCCGACGGTCGCCGCGAGGTCGTGGCCGACCCGCCGGCGTACGCGCAGGTCGACACGGGCGTCGGACGCCGCCCCTCGCCCTACCCGGCGCCGCCCGACTCGGTGACCCGGCGGATGCCGCTCGGCTCGTTCGTCCACGCCCGCTCCGGCGACAAGGGCGGCGACGCCAACCTCGGCCTGTGGGTCGTCCACGACGGCTCGCCCAAGCACGCAGACCGCTACACCTGGCTCGCGAAGTTCATCACGCCCCGCAAGATCCGCGAGCTGGTGCCGGAGGCCGCCGACCTCGAGGTCGACGTCTACCTGCTGCCCAACCTCGGGGCCGTCAACGTGCTCATCCACGGCCTCCTCGGCGAGGGCGTGGCCGCCTCCACCCGGTTCGACCCGCAGGCCAAGGGCCTGGGCGAGTGGGTCCGATCGCGATCCGTCCACATCCAGGAAGGCCTGCTATGAGCGACCTGCACGAGCTCGGCGCCGAGTTCACGCGCCGCGAGATCGCCCCCCACCTCGACCAGTGGGAGGACGACGGCACGATGCCGCGCGAGCTCCACGCCGCCGCGGCCAAGCAGGGCATCCTCGGCGTCGGCTTCCCCGAGGAGGTCGGCGGCCAGGGCGGCGACCTGCTCGACACCACCGACCTGCAGGAGGGCATGTTCGCCGCCGGGGCGTCGTCCGGGCTGATGGCGGGCCTGTTCACCCACGGCATCGCCCTGCCCCACGTCGTCTCCGCGGCCGTGAAGTCCGGAGACCACGGCCTGGTCGACCGCTTCGTGCGGCCGACGCTGGCCGGCGAGCTCATCGGCTCGCTCGCAGTCACCGAGCCCGGCGGCGGCTCCGACGTCGCCGCCATCCGCACCACCGCGGTCCGCGACGGCGAGCACTACGTCATCAACGGCGCCAAGACCTTCATCACCTCCGGCGTGCGCGCCGACTACGTGACGACCGCCGTCCGCACCGGCGGGCCCGGCCACGCCGGGGTCAGCCTGATCGTGGTCGAGAAGGGCACGCCCGGCTTCAGCGTCGACCGCAGCCTGCGCAAGATGGGCTGGCACTGCTCCGACACCGCCGAGCTGTCCTACGTCGACGTGCGCGTCCCGGCCGCCAACCTGGTCGGCGAGGAGAACGCCGGTTTCTACCAGATCGCCGAGCAGTTCGTCGTCGAGCGCCTCGGCCTCGCGACCCACGCCTACGGCATCGCCGGCCGGGCCCTCGAGCTGACCGCGCAGTACTGCCGCGACCGCGAGACCTTCGGCAAGCCCCTCATCGCCAACCAGGTCGTGCGCCACAAGCTGGTTGAGATGCGCCGCCAGGTCGAGGTGGCCCGGGTCTACGCCCGCGACGTCGCCCGCCGCCACCAGGCCGGCGAGAGCGTGATCGCCGAGGCCTGCCTGGCCAAGGAGACCGCCTGCGGCACCGCGACCTACGTGTGCGACCAGGCGGTGCAGCTCCACGGCGGCGCCGGCTACATGCACGGCACCGAGGTCGAGCGCCACTACCGCGACGCCCGCATCCTGCCGATCGGCGGTGGCGCCTCCGAGGTGCTCGCCGACCTCGCGGCCCGCCTGCTGGGCTACGCGAGCTGATGGGCCTGCTCAAGCCGCTCGGCGGCGAGGTCACCGTCCACATCGACGCCCCGGTCGCCGCCGTGTGGGCGCTGGTCAGCGACGTCACCCGGATCGGCGAGTTCTCGCCCGAGACGTTCGAGGCCACGTGGACCCGGGGCTCCACCGGTCCCGAGGTCGGCGCTTCGTTCGCCGGTCACGTCAAGCGCAACGGGGTCGGGCCGACGTACTGGTCGCCGTGCCGCGTCACGAGGTGCGACGAGGGCGAGGTGTTCGAGTTCTCCGTCGGCACTGACGCCGTCACGGTCAACAACTGGGGCTACCGGCTCGCGCACAGCGGGTCCGGCACCGACGTCACCGAGTACTTCCGCCTCGAGCCGGCGCTGCCCATGCGCCTCTACTGGCTGGTGCTCGGCCGGCTGCGCGGCCGCACCAACGAGAAGGGCATGCGCACCACGCTCGAGAAGATGAAGGCGGTGCTCGAGGCATGAGCGACACCATCAGTGACAACAGAGCAGCGATGCTCGACAAGATCAGTGCTCTCGACATGGAGCACGCCCAGGCCGTGGCCGGCGGCGGCGAGCGTGCCGTCGCGCGCCACCACGCCCGCGGCAAGCTCATGCCGCGCGAGCGCATCGAGCTGCTCATCGACGAGGGCTCTGCCTTCCTCGAGCTGAGCCCGCTGGCCGGCTGGGGCTCCGACTTCAAGGTCGGCGCCTCGGTGGTCACCGGCATCGGCGTCATCGAGGGCGTCGAGTGCCTGATCACCGCCAACGACCCGTCGGTCAAGGGTGGCGCGAGCAACCCCTGGACCGTCAAGAAGATCTTCCGCGCCTCCCAGATCGCCGAGCAGAACGGGCTCCCGACGGTCTCGCTGGTCGAGTCCGGCGGCGCCGACCTGCCGACGCAGAAGGAGATCTTCATCCCCGGCGGCAAGCTGTTCCGCGACATCACGCGGGCCTCGGCCGCCGGCACGCCCACGATCGCGCTGGTCTTCGGCAACTCGACCGCGGGCGGCGCGTACGTGCCCGGCATGTCCGACTACACCGTGATGGTCCGCGAGCAGGCCAAGGTGTTCCTCGGCGGGCCGCCGCTGGTCAAGATGGCCACCGGCGAGGAGTCCGACGACGAGTCGCTCGGCGGCGCCGAGATGCACGCCCGCACCTCCGGCCTGGCCGACTACCTCGCGGAGGACGAGCGCGACGCCATCCGCATCGGCCGTCGCATCGTCGCGCGGCTCAACTGGCGCAAGGCCCGCACGTCGGCCGAGGTGCGAGGAACGAGCCTCGAAGTCACGTACGCCGAGCCCGCAGGCGACCCCGACGACCTGCTCGACCTCATCCCCACCGACCTCAAGGTGCCGTTCGACCCGCGGGAGGTGATCGCCCACCTCTGCGACGGGGTGTCGGCGACCAACGGGGCGGTGTTCGACGAGTTCAAGCCGCTCTACGGCACCTCGCTGGTCACCGGCTGGGCACGTATCCACGGGCGACCGGTCGGCATCCTCGCCAACGCCCAGGGCGTGCTGTTCAGCGAGGACGCGCAGAAGGCGACGCAGTTCGTCCAGCTCGCCAACCAGACCGACACGCCCCTGCTGTTCCTGCACAACACCACCGGCTACATGGTCGGCAAGGACTACGAGCAGGGCGGGATCATCAAGCACGGCGCGATGATGATCAACGCGATCAGCAACTCCACCGTGCCGCACCTGACGGTGATCATGGGGGCGTCCTACGGTGCCGGCAACTACGGCATGAACGGCCGCGCGTACGACCCGCGCTTCCTCTTCACCTGGCCCAGCGCCAAGTCGGCGGTGATGGGGCCGGCCCAGCTCGCCGGCGTCCTCGAGATCGTCGCCCAGCAGTCAGCGGAGTCCAAGGGCGAGGTCTTCGACGTCGAGGGCTTCGCCGCGATCAAGCAGGTGGTGGAGGCCCAGGTCGAGGAGCAGTCGCTGCCCTACTTCCTGTCCGGGATGCTCTACGACGACGGCGTCATCGACCCCCGCGACACCCGCACCGTCCTCGGCATCTGCCTCTCCGTCATCGACAACACGCCGTTCCGCGGCACCGACCGTTTCGGGGTGTTCCGCCCGTGATCACCCGACTCCTCGTCGCCAACCGGGCCGAGATCGCGAGCCGGGTGTTCCGCACCTGCCGCGGCCTCGGCATCGAGACCGTGGCCGTCCACTCCGACGCCGACGGCGACCTGCCCTACGTCGCGGAGGCCGACCTCGCGGTGCACCTGCCCGGCAACAGCCCGGCCGAGACCTACCTGCGCGGCGACCTGGTCATCGACGCCGCCCGCCGTGCGGGCGCCGACGCGATCCACCCCGGCTACGGGTTCCTGTCCGAGAACGCCGCCTTCGCACGCGCCGTCCAGGACGCCGGGCTCACGTGGGTCGGGCCGCAGCCGGAGTCGATCGAGGCGATGGGCTCCAAGATCGAGGCCAAGCGCCTCATGGCCGCGGCCGGCGTCCCCGTGCTCGAGGGTCCTGCCGAGCCGACCGAGGCGGACCTGCCGCTCATCGTCAAGGCCAGCGCTGGAGGTGGTGGACGCGGCATGCGCATCGTGCGCTCGCTGCCCGACCTGCCGGGCGAGATCGAGAGGGCCAGCGAGGAGGCGGCGTCGGCGTTCGGCGACGGCACCGTGTTCGTCGAGCCCTACGTCGAGCGCGGCCGGCACGTCGAGGTGCAGGTCGTGGGTGGCCCCGACGGGGTCCGCGTCCACGGCGAGCGCGACTGCTCGCTGCAGCGGCGCCACCAGAAGGTGGTCGAGGAGGCCCCGGCCCCGCGGCTGCCCGACGACACCCGCGCCGCACTGCACGAAGCCGCCCGCGCGGCGGCCGCCGCGATCGGCTACCTCGGGGCCGGCACCGTGGAGTTCCTCTACGACCAGGCCGCCGACCGGTTCTTCTTCCTGGAGATGAACACCCGGCTCCAGGTCGAGCACCCCGTCACCGAGATGACCCACGGGGTGGACCTCGTCGCCGAGCAGCTCGCGGTCGCCGAGGGCCGCGACGCTGCCCCGGCCGGCAGCGTGAGCGGGCACGCCATCGAGGTCCGTCTCTACGCCGAGGACCCCGACGCCGACTACCAGCCGCAGAGCGGCCGGCTGACGACGTTCGAGATCCCGGTCGAGGACGGCATCCGCGTCGACGCGGGGTTCGCGACGGGCAGCGAGGTCTCGACCCACTACGACGCGATGCTCGCGAAGGTCGTCTCGTGGGCCCCCACCCGCGCCGAGGCCGCCCGCCGCCTCGCCGGCGTGCTGGGCCGCGCGCGCATCCACGGCCTCGTCACCAACCGCGACCAGCTCGTCGCGGTGCTGCGCGACCCGAGGTTCCTCGCGGGCGAGGTCAGCACCGCGTTCCTCGAGGGGTGGCCGGGGCCGCTGCCGCCGCCGGCCCCGACCGGACGCCCC
>JAOPXU010000370.1 GCA_025964985.1 Nocardioides sp. | reverse complement strand
GCCGGTGACGTCGACGAGGAGACGCGGCTGCTCGTCGAGCGCACCCGCGAGGCCCTCGACCGCGCGATCAGGGCGGTGCGACCCGGCCGGCGGATCAACGTGATCGGCCGCGTCATCGAGTCCTACGCCAAGCGGTTCGACTACGGCGTCGTCCACGAGTTCACCGGCCACGGGATCAGCACGGCGTTCCACTCCGGCCTGATCGTCCCCCACTACGACGACCCCGACCACGACGACCTGATCGAGGTCGGGATGACGTTCACCATCGAGCCGATGCTCAACCTCGGCACCCGCGACATCGAGATGTGGGACGACGGCTGGACGGTCGTCACCGCCGACCGCCGACCGTCGGCGCAGTTCGAGCACACGCTCCTCGTCACGCCGACCGGCGCCGAGGTGCTCACGCTCCCCTGACGACCCGACCCACGCGGTCGACGAGCTGCCGCTGGGGAGCGTCACGAGGCCACCCACCGCAGGCACAGCACATCTGGCTCACACGTTGGTCGAGGAGCTCCCGCTGGGGAGCATCACGAGACCACCCGACCGCAGGGTCAGGTCGAGTCAGGTCCGGGCCTGCGGTGACGTGGTGTCACGACGGTCGTCGGGCGACCTCCTCGACCGGAGCGGAGTGCAGACGCCTGCCCGGTGTGACCACCGCCTCGCACTAGGGTCGATCCATGAACGCGATGTTCGAGGGCTACGAGAGCACCGGACCGGCGTACGACGAGATGTTCGACGGCGAGGGCCTGCGCTCGCCCTACGCCCGGCTGCGCCAGACGCTGCAGACCCTCACCACTCCCGAGCTCGTCAGCCGGGTCGAGGCGCTGCAGGCCAGCTACCTCGACCAGGGCGTCACCTTCGACATCGGTGGCGAGGAACGGGCCTTCCCGCTCGACATCCTGCCGCGCGTGATCGAGCAGGACACCTGGTCGCAGCTCGACACCGGCGTGCAGCAGCGGGTCAAGGCTCTCGAGATGTTCCTCGCCGACGTCTACGACGCCGGGCAGGTCTTCGACGACGGCGTGATCCCCCGTCGGGTCGTCACCACCTCGAGCCACTACCACCGCGCGGCGGCCAACGTCCGCCCGCCCAACGGCGTGCGCGTGCACGTCTCAGGCATCGACCTGATCCGCGACAACCTCGGCGAGTTCCGGGTGCTCGAGGACAACGTGCGCGTGCCGTCCGGGGTCTCCTACGTGATGACCAACCGCCGGGCCATCACCTCGGCGCTGCCCGAGACGACCGCGGCCCACCGGATCCGCCCGGTGGCGGCGTACCCCCAACGGCTGCTGGCCGCCCTGCGTGCAGCCGCCCCCGCCGGCGTCACCGACCCGACGGTCGTCGTGCTGACCCCGGGCGTCTACAACGGCGCCTACTTCGAGCACGCGCTGCTCGCCCGCACGATGGGCGTCGAGCTCGTCGAGGGCCGCGACCTCGAGTGCCGGCGCGGCCGCGTGATGATGCGTACGACGCAGGGCCTGGCGCCCGTCCACGTGATCTACCGGCGCGTCGACGACGAGTTCCTCGACCCGGTGCACTTCCGGGCCGACTCGATGCTGGGCTGTCCCGGCATGATCGACGCCGCCCGCGCGGGCAACGTGGTGCTGGCCAACGCGGTCGGCAACGGCGTCGCCGACGACAAGCTCGTCTACACCTACCTGCCCGACATCATCCGCTACTACCTCGCCGAGGAGCCGGTGATCAAGAACGTCGACACCTGGCGGGTGGGTGACGCGGAGGCCCGCGAGGAGGTGCTCGACCGGCTCGACGAGCTCGTGCTCAAGCCGGTTGACGGCTCCGGCGGCAAGGGCATCGTGATCGGCCCGCGCGCGACGCGCCCCGAGCTCGACGAGCTGCGGGCCAAGATCCTGGAGTCGCCGCGCGACTGGATCGCCCAGCCGGTGGTGCAGCTCTCGACCGTGCCGACGTTCGTCGACGGCGAGCTGGGCCCCCGCCACGTCGACCTGCGTCCGTTCGCCGTCAACGACGGCACCCGCGTCTGGGTCCTGCCCGGTGGGCTGACCCGGGTCGCGCTCGCCAAGGGCGAGCTGATCGTCAACTCCTCGCGCGGCGGTGGCTCCAAGGACACCTGGGTGCTGGCCGGCCCGCCGGTCTCGCACGTCGAGCTGGGCGGCGACGTCGAGGGCGCCGAGGACGAGACCGAGCAGGTCGAGCTGCCCGAGCCACCGGCCGCTCCCCCGCTGTCGACCCGGCCGGAGACACCCGGCCCGGCGATCACCGACATGCACGAGCAGGCCGAGCAGCAGCAGCAGGAGGGACCGCGATGAACCACCCCACGACGTTCTCGGACTCCCCCGCTGCGCTCCTCCACCCGACAACGCCGAGGGGACCCCGATGTTGAGCCGGATCGCGGAGTCGATGTTCTGGATCGGCCGCTACGTCGAGCGCGCCGAGGACACCGCGCGCATCCTCGACGTGCAGACGTCGCTGCTGCTCGAGGACGCCACCCTCGACGTCGACGAGACCTGCCACGGGCTGCTGTCGATCATGGGCGTCGAGGAGACCCCCGAGGTCGTCGACCTCGACTACGTGCTGCGGACGCTCGCCTACGACCTGGCCTCGCCGGTCTCGATCGCGGCGGCGGTGGCCGCGGCCCGGGAGAGCGCGCGCCGCGCCCGCGAGACGCTGTCGGTGCCGATGTGGGAGGTCATCAACACGTCGTACCGCGACATCGCGTCGGGCCGCTTCGCCACCCGCCGTCCACCCCACGTCTTCGCGTGGGTGCGCGAGCGGGCCGCACTGATCAACGGCACCGCCGACGCGACGATGACCCGTGACGAGGGCTGGCAGTTCCTCATGCTCGGGCGCTGCATCGAGCGCGCCGACATGACCTCGCGCCTGGTCGCCACCGCGTCGGTCACCAGCGGCACCACCGACCAGTGGACCAGCACGTTGCGCGCGTGCGGCGGCTACGAGGCGTTCCTGCGCACCTACCGCGGGCTGTCGACCGAGCGGGCGGCGGCGGAGTTCCTCCTGCTCGACCGGCTGTTCCCGCGCTCGGTGGTGTTCTCGCTCGACCGCGCCGAGATGTGCCTCAACGCCCTCGAGGCGACCGGCCAGCGCGCCGGCATCCAGAACGACGCGCAACGGCTCATCGGGCGCACCCGCGCCGAGCTCGAGTACCGCTCGCTGTCCGACGTCGTCGCCGACCTGCCCAACGAGATGGAGCGCCTGCAGCGCACCTGCGCGCTGGCCACCGAGGCGGTCACCAAGAGGTTCTTCGCCGGGGCCGAGTCCCTGGCCTGGCACGGGATGGGCGGGGCGTAGACATGTCGATGCAGCTGAGGGTCGTGCACACGACCACGTTCGAGTACGACGGCAAGGCGGTCGCCTCCTACAACCAGGCGCGCCTGACCCCGGTCACCACGCCCGAGCAGATCGTGGTGCACAGCCGCCTCGAGGTCAGCCCCAAGCCGTGGACCTTCGCCTACAGCGACTACTTCGGCACCGCCGTGACCGCCTTCGAGGTCGTCGACCCGCACGAGACGATGACGGTCACGGCCACCTCGACGGTGCAGACCAACCGGCCCGCGCCGCGCCCGCCCGAGCTGACGTGGGCGGAGGTGGCCGCCCGCGAGGTCTCAGACCGGTGGACCGAGTTCCTCACGCTGCCCGACATCGTCGCTCCGCCCGACGACTTCGCCCAGCGCGCCAAGCAGGTCGCTGCTGACCACGAGCTGCCCGGCGAGGCCGCGCTCGACCTGTGCGCGCTGGTGCACGACGAGGTCGAGTACGCCCCCGGCGCCACCGACGTCCGCGGCACCGCCGCCACCGCCTGGCGCCAGCGGGCGGGCGTCTGCCAGGACCTCGCCCACCTCGTCATCGGCGGGCTGCGCACCATCGGCATCCCCGCGCGCTACGTCTCCGGCTACGTCCACCCCGACCGCGACCCGGTCGTCGGCCAGACCGTCGTCGGCTCGTCGCACGCGTGGGTCGAGTGGTGGGACAACGGCTGGCACGCCCTCGACCCCTGCCACCACACCGAGCCCGACGACCGCTACGTGAGCCTCGCCCACGGCCGCGACTACAGCGACGTGCGCCCCATCAGCGGCATCTACTCCGGTGCCGCCACCTCGCGGATGTCGGTCGAGGTCGAGGTCACGCGCCTGACCTGAGGGGGCTCCACCGACCCCGGGCGCCCCGCCTCCGCGTGGGAGCATGTGGCCCGTGGCCGGATCACACGCACGTCGCGGGGACGGACCGACCCACAGCCACGGTCACGGGCACGGCGGCACCCCCGCCGAGGTCGACGTACGACGGGTGCCGCGGCTGGTCCTGCTCGGCTCGCTGGTCGCCGCGCTGCTGCTGACCCTGGTCGGTGTGGGCCTGCTGTGGCCCGACGGCGACCGGGTCGACGAGCTGTCGGAGCAGGTGCAGTTCGCCGCGCCCGGAGTCACGTTCCCCCGCGCCGAGGTGCTCGCCGTGCAGGAGCCGTGCGTGGACGGCAGCCCGGCCGAGGGCTGCGGCCAGCTCGAGGTGCGCGTCGAGGGGGGCGAGGACGACGGCGCCGAGGTGATGGTCGCCGTACCGCCCGACGTGCTGGCCGCCGACCTGCGTGCCGGCGACACGGTCAAGCTCATCCGCACCCCGGCCCAGGAGGGCCAGGAGGTCGCGATCAACTACTTCGGCACCGTGCGCTCCCTGCCGCTCGGGCTGCTGCTGGCGGCGTTCGTCGTCGTCGTGCTCGCGGTCGCGCGCTTCAGGGGGCTGATGGCCCTCGTGGGCCTGGCGTTCGCGACGGTGGTGATCACGCAGTTCGTGCTGCCGGCGCTGCTGTCGGGCGAGTCCGGCGTCCTGGTGGGGGTGACGGGCTCGGCCGCTATCATGTACGTCGTCCTCTACACGACCCACGGCTTCTCGCTGCGCACCAGTGCCGCCCTCGCCGGCACCCTCGCGGGGATCACCGTCACGGGCCTGATCGGGGTGTTCGCGGTCGGCGGCACGCGCCTGACCGGCGTGGCCGACGAGGGCTCCCGCGTGCTCGGCACCGTCGCCGGCGACCTGTCGTTCCAGGGGATCTTCGCCTGTGCCGTGATCATCGCCGGCCTCGGCGTGCTCAACGACGTCACCATCACCCAGGCCTCGGCGGTGTGGGAGCTGCGTGCGGCCTCGCCCACCATGTCGCGCACGCAGGTCTTCGCCAGCGGCATGCGCATCGGGCGCGACCACATCGCCTCGACGATCTACACGATCGTCTTCGCCTACGCCGGCACCGCGCTCACGATCCTGCTCGTGCTCCGGCTCTACCAGCTGCCCACCGGCACCCTGCTCGCGACCGAGGAGATCACCCAGGAGGTCGTCCGGACGCTCGTCACGAGCATCGGCCTCGTGCTCGCCGTACCGCTGACGACGCTCATCGCCGTGGCCACCCTGCCCGCGGGCTCTGACGACGAGTCGCTGGACGCCTGAGCCAGGCCCTATCCTGCTCGGGCGAACGGGCCGGCCGGGCGACCGCGTTGAGGAGACTCACCGAGGAAGGTCCGGGCTCCGCAGAGCAGGGCGGTGGGTAATACCCACCCGGGGTGACCCGCGGGACAGTGCCACAGAGAACAGACCGCCTCCAGGGGCCGCAATGCGCCAGGAGGTAAGGGTGAAACGGTGGAGCAAGAGACCACCAGCACGCCGGGTGACCGGCGTGGCTAGGCAAACCCCGCCCGGAGCAAGATCAGACAGCGCACGTCCGAGGGCTGCTCGCCCGAGTGCGCGGGTAGATCGCTGGAGGCCGTCGGCAACGGCGGTCGTAGATGGATGGTCGCCCCTCCTCCCGCGACGGTGGAGGACAGAACCCGGCCTACAGGCCGGCCCGTTCGCACTAGGC
>JAOPXU010000331.1 GCA_025964985.1 Nocardioides sp. | reverse complement strand
CGGGCGGCGCCGGAGCGGCGCACGATGGAGGCGCGCGGCCAGCGGCCCCGGCCGCCGACGGACGCGGCCAGGTCCTCGAACACGGTGCGCAGCGAGAGCGCCTCGGTGCCGAGCGCGAGGGCCAGTGCGTCGGAGCCGGCCTGCAGCTCGCGCTCGGCCCGCTCCAGCGGCAGGCCGACCTCGCGGGCCATCTCGGGCAGCGACACCGACGCGAGCTGGGTCAGCACGAGCACGCGTCGCTGGGCGACGGTCAGGCGACCGAGGGCGTCGAGCGTGGCACGCGTCTGCGGCGTGATGTCCTTCTCGCGGTGCCACACCCGGGCGGTGTGGTTGCGCTGGGCGAGCCGCCACGCGTGGGGTCGTACGACGTCCTCGGGCCGCCCGTGGCGCGACAGCTTGCGCCAGCGGTGCCAGGCGACGACGAAGGCCTCGCGCACCGCCCGCCTCGACGCGCCGAGGTCACCGGTCAGGGCGTAGGTCTGGGCGAGGAGACGCTCGCGTGCGTCCTTGTAGAACGCGTCGAAGTCGTCGGGCTGTCTCATGGCGGACTTCACGGTAGACGACCTCCCTGAGCGTCTCCACTCGGCGTGGCAGCCGCTCAGGACCGCCCTCGCTCGTCAAGATGGAGGGGCCATGACCACCCTGCTGCCGCCTCCGCACCGCTCCAGCACCAGGTCGTCCGGGTCGAGCGCCCGCTCCAGCGCACAGGTCAGCCACGACCTCGCCACCCGGCGCCCACTGGTCCTGCTGGCCACCGGCGGCGGCGTCCTGGCCGCCGCGGCCACGCTGCTCGTCTGCCTGGCGACCGGCGTCGCCGGCTGGTACCTCACCGACGGCGGCTCCCACGGCGCGCCCCGCGACGGCCTGCGCGTCGGAGCGCTGTCGTGGCTGATGGGCCACGGCTCCGGCGTCCGCGTCGACGGCGTGCTCGTCACCGCCGTGCCCCTCGGCATCACCGTGCTCTGCGCGTGGGCGGTCTGGCGCACCGGCCTGAGGGTCGGCGCCTCGGTCTCCGGGCACGGGCCCGACGCCGACGGCATCGCCGACGGCCAGCACGACCTCGTCGTCCCGCTCTCCGCCACCCTCTTCGCCACCGGCTACGTCGCCACCGCCGTCGCCACGGCCACCGTGGCCGCCACCACGACGACCGCGCCGAGCACCCCGCGCGTGGTGCTCTGGTCGCTGCTGCTGTGCCTGTTCGTCGCCGTCCCGGCGATCGCCGTCGGGTCCGGCCGCGCGGCCATCTGGACGGCGTACCTGCCGGTGACGGTGCGGGCCGCGGCCCACGTCGCCCGCCGCGTCGTCGTGCTCTGGCTGCTCGTGGCCCTGGCGGCTTTCGTGGTCGCGCTGGTCGTCGACTTCTCGACCGCCGCCAACGTGATGGGCCAGCTCGGCGGGGGCGGCGGCGCTGTGGCCCTCGTGGTGGTCCTCGGCCTCGTGCTCTTGCCCAACGCCGTGCTGTTCAGCGGCTCCTACCTGCTCGGCCCCGGCTTCACCATCGGCACCGGCACCCTCGTCGCGCCGAGCGGCGTCGTCCTCGGCGCGCTGCCGTCGTTCCCGGTGCTCGCGGCCCTGCCCGACGACGGCCCGGCCCCCGGCTGGGCCGGCTGGCTGGTGCTGCTGCCGCCGCTGGTCGCCTTCGCCGCGGCGGCCTGGTCGCAGTGGGTCTGGCCCACCGCCTTCTACGTCGAGGGCGCCGTGCGCGGCCTGGCCGGCGGCATCGGCGCCGGCGTCCTGTTCGGCCTCGCGGCGCGGCTCTCCGGCGGTGCCGTCGGCCCCGGCCGGATGCGCGACGTGGCGCCGTACGCCTTTGACGCGCTGCTCCACGCCGTCACCGCCTTCGGCATCGGCGGCCTGCTCGGTGGGCTCGTCGTGACCTGGTGGCAGCGGCGGACCATGCCGGTCGAGGTCGAGCTCGAGCAGTAGTCTCCGGGGCGTGTCAGCGCGCCTCGTCGTCCTCGTCTCGGGCTCCGGCACCAACCTGCAGGCCTTGCTCGACGCCTGCGCCGACCCGTCGTACGGCGCCGAGGTGGTCGCCGTCGGCGCCGACCGCGGCGGCATCGAAGGGCTCGCCCGCGCCGAGCGCGCCGGCGTCCCGACGTTCGTGCACCGGGTCAAGGACTTCGCCACCCGCGAGGAGTGGGACGCCGCCCTCGCCGAGGAGGTCGCAGGTCACCGCCCCGACGTGGTCGTGCTGGCCGGCTTCATGAAGCTCGTGGGCGAGGCGTTCCTCGCCGCCCACGGCGGACGCGTGGTCAACACCCACCCCGCCCTGTCGCCGGCGTTCCCCGGCATGCAGGGGCCGGCCGACGCGCTGGCCTACGGGGTCAAGGTCACCGGGTGCACGCTGTTCCTCGTCGACGCCGGGGTCGACACCGGGGCGATCGTGGCCCAGGCGGCGGTGCCGGTCGAGGACGACGACACGGTCGAGTCCCTGCACGAGCGGATCAAGGGTGCCGAGCGGACGGTCCTGGTCGACGCAGTGGGCCGGATGGCCCGCGACGGCTTCCGGGTCGAGGGTCGACGCGTGCTGCTCGGCCGATAGTCTCCTCGCACACGACTGGCGCGGGTGGGCAACCACCGGGGAGTGAAGTCGAGGTCATCGTCCGCCTGGGTGGCCCTCCTCCGTCGACGCAGGAGCACGCACATGGCTGACCAGATCCCCCTCCGCCGGGCGCTCGTCTCGGTCTACGACAAGACCGGCCTCGAGGACCTCGTCCGCGGCCTCCACGAC
>JAOPXU010000330.1 GCA_025964985.1 Nocardioides sp. | reverse complement strand
GCCGTCGTAGCGGCGACGGTGTCTGTCGGATGCTGGGTGTCCCATGGCGGAACTTCCTTTCGGGCCCGGGGCGACTGTTCGATGACTGTCGCCGACTGTTCGCGATATATCGCTACTGTACGTCGGGCGAGGGTTGCCGCACAAGGGATCGTTGGGATAGTCCCTAACACCAGGGCAGATCTCAGGCCTCGGAAACCGTCGTGGCGTTAGGGACTATCCCGCCGAGCAGCTCAGCGGGCGAGCCAGGCGGCGTACGCGTCGAAGGTGTAGGGGCGGCCGAGGAAGTCGGCGACGAGGTCGGCGGCGTCCTTGCTGCCGCCGGGGGCGAGGACGCGGTCGCGGTAGCGACCGGCGGTCCCGGTGTCGAAGAGGTCGCGGGCGTCGAAGGCGCTGAAGAGGTCCTTGGCGATGACCAGCGACCACGCGTAGGTGTAGTACGCCGAGCTGTAGCCGCTGAGGTGGCCGAACGAGGCGAACATGTGGGTGCCGTCGAGGTAGGGCCACGCGGAGTACTGCTCCTGCAGCTCGACCATGCGGGCGGTCAGGTCGGCGGGCCGCTCGACGTGGAACCAGTAGGACATCGCGGCGTAGAACATCTGGGTGCGCGCCTGGGCGCCCTTGCCGAAGTCGTCGCTGGCGCGCATGGCCTCGACCAGCTCGGTGGTGATCGGCTCGTCGGCGGCGTCGGTGGCGAAGGAGCGCAGGATCTCGGGGTCCCAGGCCCACTCCTCGAGCATCTGGCTCGGCGCCTCGACGAAGTCCCACTCGGTGGCGACACCGGCGAAGCGCGCCCAGCCGACGTGGCCGCCGAGGACGTGGTGGACCAGGTGGCCGAACTCGTGGAAGAGCGTCACGACGTGGTCGTGCTCCATGAGGCCGCGGCTGAAGTTGCAGACCAGCACGCCCTCGGGCAGCTGCTGGCCGACCACGCCGTCCGTGAGCGTGAACTGGGCGGCGTGCTTGTACTTGCCGTCGCGCGGGTGCAGGTCGAGGTAGATGCGACCGAGGCCGTCGCCGGAGGCCGCGTCGACGACGTCGTAGACGGTGACGTCGGCGTCCCAGACGGAGGCGTCGGTGACCTCGTCGTAGCGCAGCCCGAACAGCCGGCCGGTGACCTCGAGCAGCCCTTCGCGCACCTTGGGGAACGCGAAGTAGGTGCGGACCTTCTGCGAGTCGACCTGCAGCTGCTCCTTGCGCACGAGCTCCTCGTAGTAGGAGGCGTCGGCGGCGGTGACCTGCTCGGCGTCGGGCACGTCCTGGCGGTAGCGCTCGAGCAGCGTGGCGAGGTCGCGCTCCATCGGCCCGGCCGCGGCGGCCGCGATCTTGTCGATGAACTCGGCGATGGCCGGGCCCTCGCCGATCATCTTCACCTCGGCGTCGTACGCCGCCCAGTCGGCGAAGCCGACCAGGGTCGCCAGCTCGTGGCGCAGGTCGAAGAGCTCCTTGAGCAGCGGCTCGGTGGTCGGGTAGCCGCGGTTGAGGAAGGCGTCGAGGACGTCGCGGCGCACCTGGGCGTCGTGGCAGAACTGCCGCACCGGCACGACGTCGGGGTAGTCGGTGGTGACGGTGACGAGGCCGCCCTCGCCCGCAGGGTGGGCGTCGAGCCAGTCGGCAGGCAGCCCGTCGAGGCGCTCGGGCGCGACCCGGATCGACCGGACGTCGTCGCGCACCGCCTTGCTGAACTCCTGGTCGAGCTCGGTCATCCGCTCCTGGATCGCGGTGATCCGGGCGCGGGTCTCGTCGTCGCGGTCGACGCCGGCGCGCGCGAAGTCGCGGCGCACCTTGGTCAGCAGGCGCAGCGCCTGGTCGTCGAGGCCGTCGTCGGACAGCCCGGCGAACAGCTCGTAGAGGCCGCGGTCGAGCGACAGCTCGGTGCTCACGCGGCTGACGTCCTGCTCGGCCTTCTCGGCGGTGGTGCGCACGGCCTCGTCGGGGTGGACGTTGCCGAGCAGCGAGCCCATGGCCGCGACGTTGCCGAGCTGCAGCGAGACGGCGTCCCAGCGGCGCAGCACCTCGAGGGTGTCGGTCGGCGGGGCCTCACGCAGGCCGGTGGCGATCTCGGCCGCACGCGCCAGACCGGTCTCGGCGCGGTCGCGGACCCAGGCGTCCCACCCGTCGGCGCCAGCGGTCACATCAGCGGGCAGGGGCAGCGGCTCGAGGGTCTCCGGCGTCACCGGGCCAGCCTGCCACGATGGGGCCCATGGAGCGCACCCCTCCCGCCGTCGGCCAGGTGGTCACCGTCTTCCGCAACCGGCTGCGCGACGACGGGGCCGCGCGGGCGGCGTACGGCGACGAGCTGGCGGTCGTCGCGGCGCTGGCGCGCACCATGCCGGGCTTCGTCGAGACCAAGACCTTCACCGCCGACGACGGCGAGCGGGCCACCGTCGTGACGTTCGCCGACGAGGACTCCCACCGGGCCTGGCGCGACCACCCGCGGCACCGCGAGGCCCAGCGCCACGGCGTCGCCGACTACTACGAGACCTACTCGATCGCCGTCGGCACCACGTCGTACGCCTCGGACCTCACGCGCCCAGCTGGTCGCGCCGGCGCGTGAGGTAGGCGGTCTCGGCCGGGTTGTCGATGAGCGCCAGCGCCTCGTCGTAGGCCGCCCGCGCGTCGGCCGAGCGGCCGAGGCGTCGCAGCAGGTCGGCGCGGGTGGCGTGGAACGCGTGGTAGCCCGTGAGGGCCAGCCGGTCGACGGTCGCCAGGGCGACCTCGGGTCCGTCGAGCTCGGCGACCGCGACCGCGCGGTTGAGCTGCACGACCGGGCTCGGGTCGATCACCGCGAGCTGGGCGTAGAGGGCAGCGACCTGCGACCAGTCGGTGGCGGTCGCGACGGCGGCGTCGGTGTGGACCGCGCCGATGGCCGCCATCAGCTGGTAGCGGCCGGGCCGGTTGCGGCGCAGGCACTCGCGCACCAGTGCGTGACCCTCGTCGATGAGCGGGCGCGACCAGGCACCGCGGTCCTGCTCGGGCAGCGGCACCAGGGCGCCGTCGGCGGCGACCCGCGCCGGACGCCGGGCCTCGGTGAGCAGCATCAGCGCGACAGCCCGCTCACCTCGGGGTCGTCGGGCAGCAGGGCGTGGAGGATGCGGCCGAGCCGGATCGCCTCGGTGGTCAGGTCGTCGCGCGTCGAGGTGCCCTCCGACGTCGACAGATAGCCCTCGTTGAAGACGAGGTAGACCACCGCCAGCACCGCACCGACACGGTCGGGCAGGTCGGCGGCCGACGGCACCCGGAACGGGATCCCGGCGCCCGCGATCTTCTTCTTGGCCCGCGTGATGCGCTGGGCCATCGTCGTCTCGGGCACCAGGAACGCCTGGGCGATCTCGGCGACGGTGAGGCCGCCGAGCAGCCGCAGGGTCAGCGCCACCCGCGCCTCGGGCGCCAGCGCGGGGTGGCAGCAGGTGAAGACCATCCGCAGCCGGTCGTCCTCGACCGGCCCGGTGGGCTCGTGGGGTGTGTCGTCCATGATCGCGACGGCGGCGGCGTGCTTGGTGTCGCGGTGGGACTCGCGGCGGATCCTGTTGATGGCCTTGCGGGTGGCGGTCGTGGTGAGCCACGCCCCCGGGTTGGGGGGCACACCGTCGGCCGGCCACCGCTCGAGGGCGACGAGCAGCGCCTCGCCGGCGGCGTCCTCGGCGACGTCGATGTCACCGAAGCGCCGCGTCAGCGAGGCGACCACCCGGCCGAATTCCTCGCGGTAGACCCGCTCGATCGTCTGCACGCGACGGTCAGGCGGGCTCGGGCTGGAAGGGACGGACCTCGACCTTGCCGGCGCAGGCCTGCGAGCCGCGCGTGGCCCAGTCGAGGGCGGCGTCGAGGTCAGCGGCCTCGATGATCCAGAAGCCGCCGAGGTACTCCTTGGACTCCGAGAAGGGCCCGTCGGTGACGACCGGCGCGTCGCCGGTGGCGTCGACGACGGTGCTGGCCTCGATGCCCTGCAGGCCGCCGGCGAAGACCCAGGCGCCGGCCTCCTTGAGGTCGTTGTTGAAGGCGTCGACCGCCTCGAAGATCGGCTGCATGTCCTCCATGGTCATGGTGGCCATCTCGGCGGCGCCGGCCTCGTCGTGGTTGACGGCCAGGAAGTACTGCGGCATGACGTGCTCCTCGGGTTGGTGTGTCCGGTGCTGCTCGGCGGCCCGGGTGGCTGCCTCACACCCTGACCACGAACGGACCACGACGGGTACGACAGCTCCCCGAGAACTTCCTGCAGGAGTTTTCTACCGCGACCCGGGGACGGTCGTGAGTACCGTCGGGCCATGACCGACTGGGGCACCCTCTACCGCGACCACGTCACGGCCGTCGGGGCGCTGGCCGGCGACCTCACCGACGCACAGCTCGCCTCGACCGTGCCGGCGACGCCGGGCTGGACGGTGCACGACGTCCTGGCCCACCTGGCCGGCGGCGGGGCCGACGTGGTGACCGGCCGCCTCGACGGCGTACCAGGACCTGAGTGGACCTTGCGGCACGTCAACGAGCGCGCCCCCCTGCCGGTCGCCGACCTCGTCGACGAGCTGACCACCAACGCCGACGCGGTCGCGGCCACGACCGTCGACAACCCCCGGCCCGCCATCGTCTGGGACCTCGCCGTGCACCACGCCGACCTGCACGAGGCCCTGGGCCACGGCCGCCTGCCGACCCACCTCTGGCTCCCGGTCGTCGACGAGCTCGCCCCGGCGCGCGCACCCGCGCTGATCGGGACCGTCGAGCCCTACGAGCTGTTCCGCGCCCTGTTCTCGCGGCGCTCGCGCGACCAGATGCGCGCGTGGGGCCTCGACGACGACGCCATCGAGGTCGTCTGCATCTTCGGGCCGCGCGAGGACGACCAGCCGGTACCCGTCGAGTGACCTGACCGGTCGCACCGAAGCCGCCGTTCCCCGGCCGGGAGGGGCCTCCCCCGCCTAGCCTGTACGCCGTGCGCCGCCTGTCGAGCCTGCTCGGGCTCCTCCTCGTCCTGACCGGTCTGTCGGTCGTCGTCCCGCCCGTCGGCACCGCCGGCGACCGGACGACCACAGGCACGGTCGCGGCGCAGCGCGCGACCGACCCGCGCAAGAGCCGCGGCCTGTTCGTCGACCCGTTCATGAAGGCGGCCCAGGCCGGCCCGGCGTTCGCCGCCCTCGGCCGACGCGCGCAGCCGCTGTGGATCACCGACTTCTACAGCTCGCCCGGCGAGGCCGCCCGCGCCTACGTGCGCCGCGCCCAGCAGGCCCGCAAGACGCCGCTGCTCGTCGTCTACAACATCCCCGACCGCGACTGCGGGATGTACTCCTCGCAGGACGACCAGATCACCGACGGTGAGTACCGCTCGTTCGTCGCCAAGGTGGCCCGCGGCATTCAGGGCAGCAAGCCGATCGTCGTGCTCGAGCCCGACGCGATCCCGTTCATCGGCAACCCGGCCTGCACCGGTCGCGGCGACCGGCTCGCGCTCATCAACCACGCGACACGGGTGCTCACCCAGGCCGGTGCGTGGGTCTACCTCGACGCCGGTCACTCCGGCTGGCAGACCCCGGCCCACATGGCGCCGCTGCTCAAGCGGGCCGGCGTCGCCCGGGCCCGGGGCGTGGCCACCAACGTGGCCAACTCGCGCACCGACGCCGCGGAGACGACGTACGCGCGGGCACTCGTCGGGCAGCTGCGCAAGATCCGGGTCACTGGCGTCAAGTACGTCCGCGACACCTCGCGCAACGGTGCCGGCGCCGACGGCCCGGCCAACGGCGACGTCTGCAACCCGCTCAAGGCCCGTGTCGGCGCCGCCCCGCGCCTGGTCTTCAACGGCGCCTACGACGGCAACCTGTGGGTCAAGCTGCCCGGCGAGTCCGACGGCCCGTGCAACGGCGGCCCGTCGTCGGGCGAGTTCTTCCCGACCGGCGCCTGCCGGCTGCTGCGCGGCGAGAGCGCCTACTACGACTCCGGCTCGCGCACCTGCCGCTCCTGACGCAGACTGGGCCGATGGCCCGCTACACCGTCAACGACCTCGCCGTCGCCCACGTGCGCGAGCTGATCGCCAAGCGGCAGTACGTCCTCGAGAGCGACTGGGCCGACGCGCAGCCGGCGGCCGTCGTGCAGAACGCCTACCTCGACCGGCACTCGTGGGACGACTACTCCGGCTGGCACCTCGCGCTGACCGAGGGTGCGGCCGACGAGACCAAGGCCCGCTACGGGTTCGTGTGCGGCGACTTCCGCCGCGTGCACCGCTCGGGCCTGATCGCGTGCGTCTTCCGCGCCGCGCAGTGGCGGCACAAGCAGGTCGAGCTGGCTGCGCACTCCCTGCTGCAGGAGCTCGACGCGGCCGCCGGCATCACCTGACGCCGACCGCCGCCAGCAGCGTCGCCGTGCTGTGCCCGGGCCAGCGACCGTGGAGCGTGTGGAGGCCGGCGGTGTCGAAGCCGGGCGTCGAGGTGACCTTGCGGCACACCGTCACCTCGGCCTCGTCGGACTCCAGCACCGTGCAGCCGTCGACCTCGCGGCGCGCGAGCGGGCCGAGCGTCGGCACCTCGGCGTCGGGCACCCCGCTGCCGCGGGCGAACGTCGTGGTCTCGCGCTCCGTGCGGACGCCGTCGGTCTCGATCTCCTGCGTCGCCTGGGCGCCGCCCGTCATCACCGTGCTGACCAGCGCCGCGGCGTACGCCGGGTCGTCGCAGCCGCAGTAGACCCACCGGGGACCCAGCACGCTGTGCTGCATCTCGGTCACCAGGCCGTGCTCGGCGCCCTCGAGCGGGGCGCCGCGGTAGGTGAGCGGCACCTGGAGGACCGGGCCGCTGCCGGCGCGGACCAGGAAGGTCTCGATGCCGACCTGGTCGTCGGGGTCGTCGAAGCGGTAGGCGCCCAGCAGCGTCAGGGGTCCGCCGCCGGCGTACCACTCCTGGTGGGGCAGCCAGGCGGCGAGCAGCTCGGCCTTGGTGGGCGTGATCGTGGCGCGGTGCAGCAGGGCCATGCCGGCCAGCGTCGCGCCGCCGTGGGTGGGCGTCCACCACCCCCGCGGTGCGACCGGTCGGCTACCAGCCCCAGGTGCCGGGCTCGCCCTTGAACGGGCCGACGACGCGCGAGGTGATCCAGCCGCCGTAGAACCCGCCGGCCTGGGCGAGCACCTCCTCGCCGTCGACCAGGCACCGCTCGACCTGGCCGGGCATCACCGAGACGGCGCCGGCGAGGTCGGCGAACCGGGGCGTGGGGTCGAGGTAGGTCCAGGCGGCCCGCGGCGCGACCTGGTCGCCGCCGAGGACGTCGTAGTAGGACGCGGCGCCCTTCCACTCGCAGTGCGAGGAGCCGGCCGTCTCGCGCAGGGCGCCGTCGAGCCACGCCTCGCGGGGCAGGTAGTAGGTCGGCGGGTGGCTGGTCTCGAGCACCCGCCACGAGCGGGTCGTGCGGGCGACGACGACACCGCCGACCACGACCTCGACGGTCTCGGAGGAGACCTCGAGGGCCGGCGGGCGGGGGTAGTCCCAGCAGGACTCCTGGCCGGGGCCGGGCTCGGCGCGCTGGTCGGGACGGGGATGAGGGAGGGCCACGCCCCTAGCGTGGCACCGGGGTGGGTGGGGCCCGGGTCAGCGGTGGGCGATCCCGTCGAGGCGCAGCACCGCGGACTCGTCACGGTGGGTGCCGTCGGTGCCGACGTGCTTGTCGCTGATCTGCGGGCCGTTCTTGATGACGTGGACCAGGGCCATGCCGTGGCCTCGGCCGATGCCGAAGTCGGCGGCGAGCCAGGCGAGGATCGGCGCCGCCAAGGTGTCGGCGCCGAAGCCCTGCGCGTGGGCGAGGTCGACGAGCTCCTGCGGGGTGCGGCCGGACGCCTTCTCGGCGTTGTCGAGGTAGGCCTGGAAGGACACGGGTGCTCCTCGTGAGGGTGGTGGTGGGTGGTGAGCGGGTGGTGGCGGGTGGCAGGACAGACCGGGCGCGGGCGGCGTACTCATCGCCGTTAGCGTGGTCCGGTGAACCTGTTCGAGTTCGAGGGCAAGCGCCCCGTCGTGCACCCCGACGCCTTCGTCGCCGCGACCGCCACCCTGATCGGCGACGTGACGGTCGAGGCCGGGGCGAGCATCTGGTACGGCGCGGTCCTGCGCGGCGACATCTGCACGATCGTCGTGCGCGCCGGCTCCAACATCCAGGACAACTCGGTGCTGCACGCTGCACCCGGCGAGACCCTCGAGGTCGGGCCGAACGCGACCGTCGGGCACGGCTGCGTCGTGCACGGGCGCGCGGTGGAGGAGAAGGCGCTCGTGGGCAACGGCAGCACGCTGCTCGACGGCTCGGTCGTCGGCCCGGGCACGCTCGTCGCCGCCGGGTCGGTCGTCACGCCCGGCACCGTCCTGCCCGGCGGCATGGTGGCGGCCGGCATCCCGTGCAAGCCGACCAAGCCCATCGGCGGCACGTCCTCGGAGTTCTGGGTCGAGACCAACCCCGGCTACTACCGCGAGCTGGCGGCTCGGCACGCCGCGGGCGTCACCCGGGTCCCCGACGACGAGTGAGCCGCCTGCGCGGCCTGGTCGCCGACACCCGGCCGCTGGCCAACGAGCACTTCCGGCGGCTCTGGGTCGCCAACATCATCACCGTCATCGGCGCCCAACTGACCGTCGTCGCGGTGCCGGCGCAGATCTACAGCGACACCGGGTCCTCGGCGTACGTCGGGCTCACCGGGGTCTTCGGCCTCGTGCCGCTGGTCGTGTTCGGGCTGTGGGGCGGGGCGCTGGCCGACGTCTTCGACCGGCGCACGATCCTGATCTGCACCACCGTCGGGCTGATCGGCACCAGCGCCCTGTTCTGGGTGCAGGCCGCGCTCGGCAACACCAACGTGTGGCTGCTGCTCTCACTCTTCGCTGTGCAGCAGGCGTTCTTCGGGGTCAACCAGCCGACGCGATCGGCGGTGCTTCCTCGACTGGTCGAGCCCGAGCTGCTGCCGGCCGCCAACGCGCTCAACAGCACCGTCTTCATGGCCGGCGGCATCGCGGGGCCGCTCGTCGCCGGCGCGCTGATCCCGGTCTTCGGCATCGAGTGGCTCTACCTGATCGACACCGTCACGCTGTGCGCGACTCTGGGGGCCGTCGTACGGCTGCCCTCGATGCGGGTCGAGCGCGAGGGCGAGGGGCGGGCCCGGGCGCCCGGCCTGCGCTCGGTGTTCGAGGGCTTCACCTACCTGCGCGGGCACCCGGTCCTGATGATGTCGTTCGTCGTCGACATCATCGCGATGGTCTTCGGTATGCCGCGCGCGCTGTTCCCCGAGATCGCCGACAAGGGCTTCGGCGGTGCGCCCGAGGGCGGGATCGCGTTCGCGCTGCTGTTCGCGGCCATCCCCGCCGGCGCGGTGATCGGCGGCGTCTTATCCGGCTGGGTGTCGCGCGTGGAGGCCCAGGGCCGGGCGGTCATCGTGTGCATCCTGCTGTGGGGCGCGGCGATCATCGGGTTCGGCGTCGCGGTCGGCGTGGCCGGTGAGCACGACGGCCTGCGCACCCCCATGCTCGTCGTCGCGCTCGTGATGCTCGTCGTCGGTGGCGCGGCCGACATGGCCTCCTCGGCCTTCCGCTCCTCGATGCTGCAGGCCGCCGCCTCCGACGAGGTCCGCGGCCGGCTGCAGGGCATCTTCATCGTGGTCGTCGCCGGCGGCCCCCGCGTCGCGGACGTCGCCCACGGCGCCGCTGCTGCCTCGGTCGGCACCGCCACCGCCGCCGCCGGAGGCGGGGTGCTCGTCGTCGTCGGCACGGTCGTCGCCGCGATCGTCGTACCGTCGTTCGTGCGGTACCGGGTCACGCGCGCGGCCCCCATGTAACTCACCGTTCGCGCCGCTCCCCCACCGGTCCACGGGCGGGTGAGCGACGCGAACGGTGAGTTACAAGCCACGGCGCGCCGGAGCCTAGACTCGCTCGGTGATCCACCCCGACGACCTCGAGACGACGCTGCGCGTCCTCGAGATGCTGCACACGGTGCCCGAGGACGACCCCGACCATGTGGCGGTGCGCCGGGCGACGGGCAAGATGTTCAAGGCGGTCAAGAAGCACCGCAAGCTCACGAAGCGCGCCGAGGAGCTGGCCCACGACCGGGCCGTCACCGCGGCCACGGCCACCGGCAGCCCGCTGCGCATCGACGACGAGACCGAGGGCCTGCTGCTGACCTCGAGCGCGGAGACCAGCGGCCAGCAGTTCGCCGGCGAGCTGCTCAACGCCCGCGGCTGCTACATCTGCAAGAACGACTACACGCTCGTCGACGCGTTCTACCACTGGCTGTGCCCGTCGTGCGCCGCGCGCTCGCACGCCAAGCGCGACCAGGGCACCGACCTGACCGGACGCCGGGCGCTGCTGACCGGCGGGCGCGCCAAGATCGGCATGTACATCGCGCTGCGGCTGCTGCGCGACGGCGCCCACCTGACCCTCACCACGCGCTTCCCCCACGACGCAGCACGCCGCTTCTCCGGGCTGGCCGACAGTGGCGACTGGATCCACCGGCTCAAGGTCGTCGGCATCGACCTGCGCGACCCCACCCAGGTCGTGGCCCTGGCCGACGACGTCGCCGCGGCCGGGCCGCTCGACGTGCTGATCAACAACGCGTGCCAGACCGTGCGCCGCACGCCCGGCTCCTACGCGCCGCTCATCGAGGCGGAGCGCGAGCCGCTGCCGGCCGGCGTACCGCTGCCGGAGCTGGTCTCCTTCGACCGGATCTCCGAGCTGCACCCGGCGTCGATCTCGGGTGCGCTGGCCGCGGCCCCGGTCGCGCACCACGACGGCGAGTCGATCGAGCAGGCGCGCGCCACCCACACCGCCGCAACCCTGACGGCACTGGCCCTCAAGGCCGGCCACGCCTCGCTCGACGCCCACCTGGCCGGCACCGCCGTCGACGCCGGCGGACTGCTGCCCGACGTGGTCACCTCGAACTCCTGGACCCAGACCGTCGACCAGGTCGACCCGCTGGAGCTGCTCGAGGTGCAGCTGTGCAACTCGGTGGCGCCGTTCCTGCTGGTCTCCCGGCTGCGGCCGTCGCTGGCGACCGCCGCGCTGCGCTCCCCGTCAGGACGCGCGCACGTCGTCAACGTGTCGGCGATGGAGGGCCAGTTCGGCCGGCGCTACAAGGGCGCCGGGCACCCGCACACCAACATGGCCAAGGCCGCGCTCAACATGATGACGCGCACGTCGGCCGGCGAGATGTTCGAGACCGACCGGATCCTGATGAACGCCGTCGACACCGGCTGGATCACCGACGAGCGTCCTCACCACGACAAGCTGCGGATCGCCGCCGAGGGCTGGCACGCCCCGCTCGACCTCGTCGACGGCGCCGCGCGCGTCTACGACCCGGTCGTGCGCGGCGAGTCCGGCGAGGACCTGCACGGCCACTTCCTCAAGGACTTCGACCCCAGTCCCTGGT